>DAHVAN010000043.1 GCA_027314595.1 Actinomycetota bacterium
CGGGACACCGCTGCGGTTCAGCCTCAACCAGGTCGACGGCTGCCTGCGGCTGGACGCATGGAGCGGCGACACCGGCCTGATGCCGCGGGCCGAACTGGAATCGGTCCTGCTGGCCGTCGAACGCCTGCTCACAGCCGCCGCCCACGGCGACATCACCGCCGCCAAGCTGCCCCGGGCCATCGGCCTGGAACCCATCCCCGCCACCCCGGACCGGATACTGGCCGACCACAGCTGGACCGACATAACCGCCATCCAGCGCCTGGCCGACCAGGCCCTCGCCCCCGCCGTGACCCGCGTCTTCGCCCCGGCCGGCGACCGCCCGCTGACCGCCCGCCTGACCGCCACCAGCACCATCCGCACCCCCGAACAGGCACACGCCCGCTGCATGGCCGCCCTCCCCCGCCACCCCACCGCCATCACCCCGGGCCACTACCTCATCTCCCGCACCGCACCCGCCAACCCCGCCGACCCCGCCGCCTGGCCACCGCCCCTGGCCGCCGGCCCCGGCCGCGCGCGAACCGCACCATAGTGGACCGGGAACATGACAGGCCGGCCCGCCCTCCACCACGGTATTCGATGCTATCCTCATCGGCATGGATATGCGTCCCGGGATCAGCGCGGATAGGGGAGAATTTCATGCGGGTTCTCGTCACGGGCGGCGCTGGTTTTCTCGGCTCCCATTTGTGCGACGCGTTCGTTGCCAGGGGCGATCACGTGGCCTGCGTGGACAATCTGTCAACCGGATCACTGGACAATGTCGCGCACCTGGTTGGCCGTCCTTACTTCGAGTTCTATGAGCATGACGTCAGCATAGGAATCGACGTCGCCGGCCAAATTGACGCGGTCGCGCATTTCGCTAGCGCCGCGTCGCCGCAGGACTATTTGCGCATGCCTATCGAGACGCTCGCCGCAGGAAGCCGTGGCACCGAGCACGCCTTGCAGCTGGCGGAAGCCAACGCCGCGCGTTTCGTGCTCGCCTCGACCAGCGAGGTATACGGGGACCCGGCCGTCCATCCCCAGCCGGAAGAGTACTGGGGCAACGTGAACGCCGTCGGACCACGCAGTGTCTATGACGAGGCGAAGCGGTTCGCCGAGGCCCTCACCGCCGCCTACGGCCGCACCCGCGGAGTCAATGCCGGCATCATCAGGATTTTCAACACCTATGGTCCGCGCATGAACCCGCACGACGGACGTGTTGTCACCAACTTCGTCACTCAGGCGCTGGACGGCGCTCCGATTACCATCTATGGAAAGGGTGACCAGACACGCAGCTTCTGCTATGTGGACGACATGATCCGGGGCATCGTCAAGATGATCGACTCCCGCGAGTCCGGTCCGGTCAACCTGGGGAACCCGGAGGAGCTCGCCATCGCCGAGCTCGCCGCGCTCGTGCTGCAGACTACTGGGTCGTCATCGCCGATTGCGTATCGCCCGCTGCCTGTCGATGACCCGACTCGCCGGCGCCCTGTCATCACGAAAGCGACAGAACGGCTCGGCTGGAAGCCGGAAGTGCCGGTAGCCGAGGGAGTCTGCACAATGGTGGAGTGGCTGCGCGCGCGACAGGGATGCCGCCGGGAGCATAAATGAGGATAACCGTGATCGGCTGCGGACATTTGGGGGCCACATATGCTACTTGCCTGGCCTCAATCGGTCATGAGGTTATCGGTGTAGACATCGATGACGGCAAGGTGAGCCTCCTCAACTCGGGCAGGGGATGGTTTCACGAGCCCGACCTGGACCCCATGCTCGCCGAGAACATCAAGGCCCGGCGACTGCGGTTCACGAGCGACTTCGCCGAGGCTGGAAAGTTCGCGAATGTTCACTTCCTTGGGGTGTCCACGCCTGGAACCGAGGACGGATCGTACGACCTGTCGCCGTTGTGCGCCGCAGTGTCCTCGCTCGTCCCGCACTTGCGCGGGGAGTGCCTGGTCATCGGGAAGTCGACGGTCGCTCCAGGAACCGCGGCGAGGCTGCAAGCCATGATCGAAGGCATGCTTGAGGAGGGCCAAGGGCGTGTTGAAGTCGTCTGGAATCCGGAGTTCCTGCGAGAAGGCCGCGCCGTCGAGGACACGTTGCGGCCTGACCGCATCGTGGTTGGCGCGCTGAGCGCGGGTGCCGTCGAGACCATGAAGGAGGTTTACCGGCCGCTGACCGATGCCGGGGTGAGCCTGGTGGTGACCGATCTCGTGACATCCGAGCTGGCTAAAGGAGCAGCTAACGCGTTTCTCGCGACGAAGATCTCGTTCATCAACGCAATGGCGGACATCTGCGCGGCCACGGGCAGCGACATCGTCGATCTCGCCTACACGCTGGGTTTGGACCCGCGCATCGGGAAAGCGCACCTTTCGGCCGGGATCGGTTACGGCGGGGCGTGCCTGCCGAAAGATATCCGCAGCCTTGCGGCGTTCGCTGATCAGGTCGGCGCACGCAATGCGTCGTTGCTGCTCAGCGCGGTGGAGAAGGTGAACGCATCCCGGATCGGCCAGGTCGTCGGGCTCGTCAGGGAAATTGGCAGCGGCATCACCGGCAAGCGGGTGGCGATCTGGGGCGCGGCATTCAAGCCAGGCACCGACGACGTCCGCGACTCCGCTGGCCTGCGGGTCGCTGAGAGGCTGCGCTCGCTTGAGGCCACCGTGACCGTGTATGACCCTTTCGGCCGCGGCAACGCACTGGTTGCCTACCCCGAACTCAGCTACGCCGACGCGGCGATCAACGCGGCGGCGAACGCCGACGTGATCGTGGTCGTCACCGCCTGGCCGGAGTTCGCGCGATTGGACCCGGCCGAAGTCGCGGAAGTCGTCAGGAACAAGGCCGTCGTGGACGCGTGCCAGGGTCTCAGCATCAGCCTATGGCGTGATGCCGGATGGCGTGTCTCATCGCTGACCGGGAGCCAATGCCCGGCAATCGCGGCAAAATCGGGCGCAGCCGCGGGTCAGGGCCAGTCCGCTCACCCTCGCGATTAAAGGGAAACTGTCATGGCCGACCCTGCGATCTCTGTCATTGTCCCCACCTACAATAGGCGCGACGAGCTGCGCCAGACTCTCGAAACGCTCACCGCACAGGAATTTCCGGCAAAGGAGTTCGAGGTGATAGTCGCGGACGACGGCTCGTCCGACGATTCCGCCGAGGTGGCCGCGTCGTTCGACGGGCCGCTGCGGATGAAGTACGTCTTCCAGGAAGACCTCGGGTACCGCGCCGGAGCAGCGCGCAACGCGGGGGCGCGACTCGCGGCGGCGCCGATCCTCGCGTTCCTCGACAGCGGCACGCTGGCCGGGCCCGGGTTCGCCGGCGGGCACCTGGCCGCGCATTCGGAGCCGGGCCGGCGGGCCGTGGTGGGCTACTGCTTCGGCTATAACGTGTTCCGCCAGGAAAAATGGGCGCCAGACTCGCTCGGCACGGCCAGCCTGGCGGACGTCGTCCGGCTGTACCGCGACGAGCCGCTCTTCCGGGACCTTCGGCACCGTGAATGGGAGCGGGCTGGATTCGACCCCATGAAGTTCGCCGCCCCGTGGTTCCAGTTCTACTCGATGAACTGCTCGGTGCGGGCCGCGGAGTTCTGGACGGTCGGCGGGTTCGACGAGATATTCAAGACCTGGGGGATCGAGGACGTAGAGCTCGGCTACCGGCTGTACCGCAACGGCTTGGCGATCACGCTGTCCCGCGACGCGTGGACGGTCGAGCTGCCCGGTGATGGCCAGATCAGGCGGCGCCTGTACAGCCTGATGCGCAACGCGCAGATCTTCCTCGACAAGTTCCGCGAGCCGTTCGTCGAGCTGTACGCCGAGGCGCTGCTCAGCCTTAAGATCAAGACGCTGGAAGACGACAGCAGGATGCTCGCCCGCTGGACCGAGCAGGCCAGGGAGCTTGACGTGGCGGCCGAGATCGAGTCGGCGGTCCGGGAGCTGCCGGCCGGGGCGAGCGTCGCGGTCTTCGGCTGCGGCGGGTCGGTCCCCGCCGCGCTGCCGCCGGCCGCGCTGCTGGACTTCGACGCCGCCCTGCTCGCGAGGGCCCTGCTCGCCACGCCCACCGCGGACGGCCGGCATAGCGGGCACCACGCGATCGGGCTGCGCACCGAGCTGGCGACGGGCTGGGCCGACGCGGTGATCGTCACCTCGCGGCTGCGCGGGCTATGGCCCAGGTACGGCCAGCGGATCACCGCCGAGGCGCACCGCGTCGGCCGGCGGGTGCTGGTGACGGCGTTACAGCAGTGCGACTCGTGCTCATGGCTCGCTTCGCGCGTCAACGTGCTGCGGCGGCTGCGGCGGCGCCGCGGTGGCTGACAGTACGACGCGATCGCCGCGCCGCTCCGGCGCCGGCCTGAACCCCGCAAGCCGCAAGGTCACGGCCATAATGCGGTTGCGCTCCGTCGGGATCATCTCGGCTTCAAGCCCCACGCCAGCCGCATGAGCCCGCCTGCGGATGTCGTCAAGTAGCAGCGATCCCGCGCCGCGCGAAACGACCCGGCAGGACGTGAGCAAAAGCTTCAGAGTCCAGACGTCCTGCGTGGTCTGGAGCACGGCCAAGCCAATGGTGCCGTAGTCGCCGAAACGGTCGCGCAACGACGCCGCCAGCAGCAGATGATCAGGGTCGCCTGTGAGCCTTTCCAGTTCCTCCCGGCTGTAGACGATCCCCGTCGTATTGAGCTGGCTGGTACGGAGCGTAAGCTCGCGAGCGCGGCTGAGGTCATCTGAATGCAGCCGGCGGACGGAGAACTCCAGGCCAAGCCGCGCGATGAACTCCTGCCGTGACAGCCCTGAGGCCTGCTCCGCGTGCGTACGGGCCTGTTCGGCCTGGTACATCACACGGCGCGTCTTCCCCTCGCTGGTGACGGACTGTCCACGCACCCGGGCCGCAAGGGAACCGAGATCTTCTGGGGCGACGCATCGCACCGCGGGCAGCGCTGCGGCGACCTGTGCCCGTTCGTAAGGATCATCGTCCACGAGGACGACCGAGTCCAGGCCGATATTGAGCCGCCCGGCGATGAGCCGCACGCTTATGTCCTTGTCCCGCCATGCGATCTGCGGAAAGAGGAAATAGCCGGCGACGCCGAGCCGATTCAGCATTTTCAGCGCGGTGTCTTCGTCGCTGCGGCTGGCGATCGACTGGAGCACGCCGGCGGCGTCGAATTCGAGGATGGATTCACGGATGCCCGCCCTGAGCCTGACGTCGTCTGACTCCATGGCAACGCCTTCCCACAGCGTCATGTCGAGATCCCAGACCACGCACTTGAGCAGCGTCATGACACCTTCCCTGAAAGGAGGGCAGCAGAGCCGGCCCGGCCCTGATCGCCAGCGGCAGGCCCGGCCGCCGCCAGCCGCTCCAGGCGCGCCGCGGCCGCGGGCGCCCCGCCGGCCGTCGCGAACGAGTCCCGTATCCGCCCGGCGGCCGCGCGGTAGGCGGGATCGCCGAGCACCGCGAGCACCGCCCGGCGCAGTTCGGATGGGCCGGCCCGGCTGAACCGCACCCGGATCCCGGCGCCCGCAGCCGTGACCTGCGAGGCCATCACGGGCTGATCGTGCCTGATGGGGGCGACGATGAGCGGGACGCCGTACGCGAGAGCCTCGCACACCGTGTTCATGCCGCCGTGGCTGATCACCGCGTCCATCTTAGGGAGCAGTTCAAGCATCGGCACCTGCCGGGTGACCAGGACGTTGTCCGGCGGATCCGGCAGCGCTTCTGGCGGGCCGACCACGATGGCCTGCAGTTGCGCGCGCAGCGGGGCAACGGCGTCCGCCGCTCGCCGGTAAAAGCCGCCCGCGATGCCCGGGGCCAGCGTGCCCACGGTGACGAGCAGCTTGCGCCGCGCGGGGTCCAGCCTGTCCCACTGGTCCCACGGGGAGGGGGCGGGACGAGGCCCCAGGGCCGGACCGACCAGTGCGAAATGATCTGGGAAGTCCCGTTGTCCTGTCAGGGCCTGCGTGGTGAACGCGATAACCAGATGGGGGGAAAATCGCAGGTCCGTTAAGGCTTCATGGTCCCTGTCTGCGGTGCGGGCGGATGACGGGTCGCCCGTTTCCCTGCAGAGCGCGGCCATCTGGCCGTGCACCCAGCCGGTGAACCCTGGCAGCGCGCGCAGCGGCTGGGTCAGTTCCAGCGCCTGGGCGATCAGCGTCGCCCAGCGCAGGCCGTGCTGGCGGGCGGCGAGCGGGCCGGCCAGCGCGTGCTGATCCGCCACAAGCAGGTCAGGCCGGTAGGCCCGCACCGCCCGGTCCGCCGCGGGCAGGGTGAACCTGGCCTGCGGAATTATGTAGTCCTCCCAGACCGACATCACCGACGCCAGCCCGTACTCCGCCTGCTTGCGGTAGATCCTGATACCGGTCGGGAACACGGTCGCCCCGGGTCCGAGCAGCGGGCGGAAGAACGTCTCGGGGCCGCACCAGGCCACCTCGTGGCCGCGCCCGGCGAGCGCGTCCGCCACCGCCGAGGCGGCGTTCGCGTGACCGAAAAGCGGCGGCACGACGAAAAGGAAGCGGCTCACGGGGGGCCTCCTGCCGTAGCCTCATGTGGTGCCCGCCCGGCGGTGCCGGGTTACCATATTCTGGCCGGAATGCGGGTGAAAGGCCATGGTGGAAAGAGTTCTCGTTCGGTTCGAGGCCGACCGCGCCGGGGTCGCCGAGCTCACCTGGGGTCAGCGCGAGATCTGGTCCGCGATGCTGGCCAAAGAACAGTCGCTGGCCGTCGGCGGCGCGCGGCAACTGCCCGCGGACCGCGCCATCTCGGACGTCGCCGACGACCTGCGGTTCATCATGACCCGCCACCAGTCGATGCGCACCAGGCTGCGGTTCATGGGGGACGGCACCCCGCTGCAGGTCGTGGCCGACTCCGGCGAGACATCGCTGGAGATCGTCGACGCGGGCGGCGAGGATCCGGCCACGGTGGCGGTGGCGGTGGCCCTGCGCTACAGCGCGACGAACTTCGACTACGAGACCGACTGGCCGGTGCGGATGACGGTGATCACCGCCCACGGCGCGGCGACGCACGTGGCGGAGATGTTCTGCCATCTCGCCACGGACGGCTTCGGCCTCGCCACGCTGCGCGATGACGTCGCCGCGCGCTACCGCGGCCAGGCCCTGCCGGTCACCGCGACGCAGCCGCTCGAGCCGGCGATCGAGCAGCGCGGCCTGGCCGCGCGCCGCACGCACGACGCGGCCATGGGCTACCACGAGCGGCTGCTGCGCAACGCCCCGGCCACGCAGTTCCGCGAGCCGGGCGGGCCGGGCGGCCCGCGGATCCGGGAACTCACCTGCACCTCGCCAGCCGGCTACCGGGCGCTGCGAGTGCTCGCGGCGCGGGCAGGCGTGACCACCTCGCCGGTGCTGCTCGCCGCGTTCGCTGTGGCGCTCACCGAACTGACCGGCGTCAGCCCGGCCGTGCTGAACATGGTGGTGAACAACCGCTTCAGGCCCGGTTTCGCCGGGTCGGTCAGCACCGTGCAGCAGAGCTGCCCGTGCGTCATCGACCCAGCCGGCGACTTCGGCGAGGTGCTCACCCGGGCCTTCCGAGCCGCGATGGGCGCGTACAAGAACGCTTACTTCGACCCGGACGGCAAGAGCGAGCAGATCGCCAGGATCGGCATGGAGCGCGGCACGGAGCTTGACCTGTCCTGCCTGTTCAACGACCGCAGGGTGGGCAGCCGGGGGGCCGCGGACGCGTCCGGCGGCGCGGACCCGGCCGACCTGCGCGAGGACCTGTGCCGGACCGCGCTGACCTGGGGCGAACGCAGCGACATGCCGGACGACAAGCTGACCCTCAACATCAGCGACGCCCCGGGCACGCTCCGCTACGACCTGCGGGCGGACACCCGCTATGTCAGCCCGCGGGACATGGAGACGTTCATGCGCCGGTTCGAGGGCGTGCTCGTCGACGCCGCCACCGCCGGCGGGACTACCATGTGAGCGCACTCGCGAAGGTGGCGGCGTGCTTTGCGGGCGCCGGCCGCCGCGGCAGGCAATCGCACGAACGTGGAGGAAGCATGACCGACAGCGCCATGCGGCAGCGAGTCCTTGACAACATCCGTGCCGTCTTGCCGCGCGTGCTCAACAGCGCGAGCGACGGCGAGGAACGGGCACGTGCCGCCTCCGAGGAGACCCGGCTGATGGAAGACCTCGGGCTCACCTCGACGGAGGCCCTCGAGCTCATGCTTGAGCTGGAGAAGAGCCTGGACATCCAGATCGATGTCGAGCCGATGGAGCCGTCCGACCTGGCCTCGCTCGGCTCACTCGCGGACTTCGTGGCCGGCCACGCGATGGTCGGCTGACCCTGATCGACGGCTGGAGATGGCGGCGCCGTCGCCTGTCATGGCGGCGCAGAGGATCCCCGGACGTCGATCGCGGCCAGGCAGAGGCTGCCGGGCACCGGGTCGTAATCGGCGACCAGCACCCGCCGGCCGCGCGCGGCCCATCCGGGCAGGCGCCCTGCGACCTCCCACCACACGCCAGTGGACGGCTGGCCGGCGGACGCGACGATCACCTCCCCCGCCACGGCGGGCGCGGCCGAAACAACCGCCCCGGCGAGCCCGCTCCCGGCTACCACCGTGACGTCGCCGTGACCGGCCGACAGTTCCGCCAGGTCCGCGGCCAGCAGCCTGCCCGCCTCGGTCCTGGCGACTCCCGCCCGCAGCCGCACACAATCCAGCAGGCCCGCCCCCGCCTGGTCGCACCGCAGCGCGACGGCGGCGTGCCTGGCGGGCGTGGCGGCCGGGACCGCCCGCTCGTGGTGGATAGCCGATTGCTCCAGGACCACGAGCAGCGCCCGCGGCGAATCCGCGCCGACGGCGTGCGCGCGGATCAGCCGCAGTCCGGTGAACGCGGCAACGGTCCCGCAGTCGCAGACGGCGAATGCCATCGGGTTACCCGGGCACAGATAGCTCAGATGGGAGGCAGTGGAGCGCCAGGGCATGACGTCGGACACCGCGAACGCCATCACGAGAAGATCGACCGGCCGGTCCGCCGGAACGGCCTCGGCAATCAGCACGCCGGCCATATGGCCGTAGGACTGGCCCAGGCCTTCGCCGAAGGCCTCCTCCCGCAGGCTCAGCCCGTAGGGGCGCACCATGTCCGCCACCCAGGCGCGGTACGCCGGATCGCGCGCCGAGTCGGCCTGGTCATCGAACATTCGCCGCGCGGCCCCGGATATCGCGACCGCGGCGGTGCCCGAGCCGATAGCGGGGGGCCTCACCTGGTACACCTGCGCGCTGCCTCCTATCTGGCGCGGCCTGCCGCTGACGCCGCGGTCATGACATCATACGGGCCTAATGCTCGACAACCATCGCGGAGAACGTCGCTCCGAGCCCGGCGGCGGCGATGAGGTACCTGTCGCCAGGGCGCAGCAGCCCGCGCTCGGCCGCCGTCACGTAGTTGATGAATGCGTCCGCGCAGAACGCGTGCCCGGTGACCGGAACGTTGTCAAGGAGCACGCGGCCTACGGGAAAGCCGGTCCTGCGGCAATGCCGCTGCCAGGACGGCATGTTGACGTTGTGCGGCAGGATCAGGCTGAGGTCGCCCATGCTCATCCCGGCCTGGGCGGCGGCCGCGGACATGGCCTCGGCGAACGAAGCGGGGTATTCCTTCTCGAAGCGGGACGCCATGCCGGGCAGCCGGTCAAGCCGGCCGCTGAACTCCCCGCGGATGCTCGCGGCGTAGGAGAGCACCCGGTCCGCCGGGCCGTCCAGGCTGACCAGGCATGCCGCGGCCGCCTCGCCGAAGATGGTTATGCCGGGAACGAACTGGGCGTCGCGGGTAAAGGCTTTCTCTCCGGCCAGGACAAGCGCGAGTGCCCGAGGATCCCCGTCCTCGGCGAGCAGGCGGCCGGCCAGGTCCACGGCCAGCAGCCCGCTCGCGCACGCGTGGTGAGTCACGGTGAAGCTGACCGCGTGGCCCAGCCCGAATCCCCGGCACAGGTCGCGCAGCGGATTGTCCGGATAAGGCGCGACGACCGACATGACGCGCGCATGCAGCACGTAGCGGACCAGCTGCTCCCGGCCGCGCAGCCCGCCGAGCCGCCCAGTCGCGGCGGACAGCAGGTCCAGCAGGGTTCCCCCGGGGTCCAGGCGGATCTCGGCCAGCCCAAGGTAGCGCCGGAAGAGCCTGGCCTGCATGGACGTCAGCCCGAGCCGCGCGGCCACGTCCTCGACGGGCACGCGCTTGTCCGGCAGGTAGCACGCCACCGCCTCCAGCGCGGTCATGTCGCGCCTCCCAAGGTCTTCCCCGCCGCCCGGCGGCGGTCGCGGGCGGCGAAGAGCGCGCGTACCAGGTCGTCAAGCTCTTCGTCGGACAATGCCGCCAGTGCGGCCTCGGCCGCGGCATCGGCCGCGGCATCGGCGCTGCGGGCGCGGTCCAGGCCGGCCGACACGATCCGGGCCAGTGCCGCGATCGTGGGCGTGCCGACGATGTCGTGCAGGGCCAGGTCCACGCCGTAGGTGTCGGCGACCCAGGCTACGAAGCGGACCGCGGCCAGCGATCCGCCGCCCAGGCCGAACAGGTTGTCGTGCACGCCGGCCGGCTCCGTCGCGCCGAGCAGGTCGGCCCAGATCCGGGCCATGGCCGCCTCGACCGGGTTAGCCGGGGCGGCCGGCGCCGGCGCCCATCCGGGCGCGGGCAGGGCGGCCCGGTCGACCTCGCCGTCGCTGGTCACCGGCAGCGCCGGCGGCCGGTCCCGCCGGCCAGTTCGAGACCGCCGTCCTGGCGCCAGTCGATGGCCGGCCCGAGCACGTTCGCCAGCGCGCGGCGCGTGATGTCGACCCCCGCGGGTCCGGCAGGCCCGGAGGTGAACACGGTGTACGCCAGGGCATCGGCCGGCACCGTTCCGGCGCCGTCGGTGACCGTGGCGGCGGACTCCCGCAGCGATCGCAGGACGTCGGGCATGGTCACCAGAACGCCCGCGGCCCGGCTATGCCGGCGCCGCCGGAACCGCGCTCTTTATAGGCGAGCCGCCGCCCGATCGCGAGCATGGGATAGCGATAACCGTGCAACGGCGATACCACGAGCAGAAACCGTGACACGCGCAAATTATTGTATACGTTTGCGCCTGCCGCAAGAGTATGCTCCAGGTTCCTTTATCCGGCAGCCGAATACGAGATACACAAGATACAGGGCATATCGGCGCCGTCAAGATCTGGACGGCGATCGGCGCAGCCCGTAGGATGACGCCATGGCGTCGGTGGCGCTCGATCTCGTGACCCATGACGACGCACAGCCGGCATCCACGGCCGTGCACCTGGAAGACCGGACCACGCTGTCCTACGGTGAACTGGCCGAATTGGTCGGTGAATCCGAACGGGCTTTGCGCCATGACGGCAAGGCGCTGGTGCTATGTGCCGGAGATCGCGATCTGCCCACGCTGGTTGCTTATCTGGCCGCGCTGCGACTGGGGCACGCCGTCGCGTTTTTGCCCGCCGCGGCCGAAATTATTTCGGCATATCAGCCCGAGTTCGTCGTTCCCGCGCCCGGCCAGGGGACCGGGCTCGCCGATCCCGGCTACCGGCCGGCCGCGGAACCGGTCGCCGGCATCACGATCTTCAGGCGGAACAGCCGGCCGGCCGGCGAGATCTTTCCCGACACGGCATTGCTGCTGACCACGTCGGGCTCGACCGGCAGCCCCAAAACGGTACGGCTGTCGTGTTCGGGGCTGGCCGGCAACACCGCCGCTGTCATCCGCGCGCTGGGCATCACCGCGGCCGAACGCGCCCCGACCACGCTGCCGATCACCCACGTCTACGGGTTGTCCGTGCTGAACACCCACCTGCTGGCCGGCGCGGGCGTCGTGCTCGGCGACCGGCCGCCGCTGTCACTGGCGACGTGGGACCACCTGATCCGGTCCGGCGCCACCTCATTCGCCGCGGTGCCGATGACCTACGCGGCGTTCGGCCCGGCGCACGCCGGGCTGCTGGGCCGCAGCAAGATCCGCACCATGACCCAGTCGGGGGCGCGGCTGGACGACGACCTGACCATGCGGCTGGTACGGATGATGAACCAGCGAGACGGCCGCTTCTTCGTGATGTACGGCCAGACCGAGGCGACCTCCCGGATCGCCCGCCTGGACCCTGCCGACCTGCCGCGTCGCCTCGGATCGGTCGGCACCGCGATACCTGGCGGCACCATCACGATCCGGCCAGCGCCGGTCCACGCGCGGGCCGTGCCCGGTGAGGGCGCGGTCTGCTACCGCGGCCCCGGCGTCATGCTCGGCTATGCGACCGGGCGCGCGGACCTGTGCCGCGGCGCCGAGGTGGACGTCCTTGACACCGGCGACCTGGGGTACCTGCGCGAGGGCTACCTGTACCTGACCGGCCGCACCAAGCGGATCGTCAAGGTGCTCGGCGTCCGCACCAGCCTGGACGACCTGGAGCGCATGGTGGAACGGCCGGGCCACCCCGCCGCGGTGATCTGCGGCGCCGGCGAGGTGGTGCACCTGGTCGGCGCGGGCGAGGTGGCCGTGCACGAACAGCAGCGCCGGGAACTGGTCGAACTGCTCGGGGTGCCCAGCCGGCACGTGGTCTTCCGGCACGTCGACCGGCTCCCCCTGACAGCCGGCGGAAAGGTCGACTACCGGAGGCTGGCGACGGTCACGGATTCGCGCGAGAGGCCCGGCCCATGGAGCTGACGAGCTGGCGGCAACTGTCCGGCCGGGGACACGACCTCGTCCTCTGCCTGGACTTTCCCGGAGGGCGCGCGGCGGCCGGCTTCAGGGAACTGGCCGCCGGGGTGCCGGTCGACGCCTCCTTCCTCCACATCGGGCAGGCCGCCGCCGGGCCGCTGGCGGCGTGCGTGGACCGCTGGCTGGCTGAGCTGACCACCACCGGCCGCCCGGTGCGCGCGGTCCTGGGATTCTGCGCCGGCGCCACGCTGGCCACCCGCCTGGCCGACGCGATCGCCGCGACCGGGCCGCCGCCCATGGTCGTGCTCTTCGACGCCGTGTCCACCACCAGTGACTCACTGGCCAGCGAGTTCAGGTCGGCGCTCGAGTCCTCCGCCAGGCATCTGACCGCGGAGGAGCTGGCGGACGCCCGCGGCCTGTCGGAGCAACTGGCGGCGACCTGCCCGGACGACCTGCCGCGGGTCGCGGCGGCCCTGACCGACCGCTACGGCCGGCTGATGCGCGCGGTCGCCAGCCGGCTGTCCCTGCCCCCGTTCCTCCTGTCCGAGCTCACCGGCGGGTTCACCGCCTACCTGGACTACCTGCTGCTGGCCGGCGAGGGCGGGTTCGACATGCGCACGACGACCCCGCTGTTCGTGTGCTCGGCCGGCCTCGAGCCGCCGGCGGACAGCGCGCGAACCATCATGCTCGACATCGGCCACGCCGACCTGCTGCGCGACCCCGAGGTGCACAAGCTCGTCGCCGACCTGCTGACAGGAGAACATCCGTGGTGACCCCGCCTCAGACCTGCGGGGGGGCGACCCCCCCAAGCCCCCCCGCCATGACCGCTAAGATCTCCGCGGTCTTGTCCGCGCATCCGGCTGTCCGCCGGGCCGAGACCGCGATCGTGCGCCACGACGGGCGGGATGTGGCCGTCGCGGCCGCCGAGCTGAGCGAGTACGCGAGCGGGCCGATCCTGCGCAACCACGTGCGGCGGGAGCTGGGCGATGACAGCGGGCTGGCCGGCGTGCTGATCGTGGAGCAGATGCCGATGGCGGACGGCGCGGTGGACGCCGGGTGCCTCGCGTCGGCCGTGGCCGACGGCCGTTGCGCCGTGTTCGAGGACCCGCGCGATGACGTGGAACGCCGGCTGGCGGCGATCTGGTCGGCGCAGATGGACGTGCGGCCGGTCGGCGTGAACGACGACTTCCTTGAACTCGGCGGCGACTCGCTGTCGGCCCTGGGCATCATCGCCGCCATCGAGACGGAGTTCGGCCGGTCACTGGACGTGTATGAGTTCATGAGCGCGGCCAGTGTCCGCCGCCTGGCGCAGATCCTGCGGTGACGACGGTCCTGTCGGTGCGCAGGCGGATCGCCGGCATCGCCCGCGCCCAGCCGGACCGGACGGCCCTGATCGGTTTCGACGCCGGCCTGGCCGAGCAGGTCCTGTCCTGGCGTCAGTTCGCCGGCCAGGTCGCGGACGCGGCGGAGGGGCTGCGCGCGGCGCTGGACCGGGGCACGCGGTCGTGTGCCGTCGTGCCGGCCGGCAACACCCTGCCCGCGGCCATCGCCATCACGGCGGCGCTGGCGGCCGAGGTGCCGGTCTTCCCGCTGAACCCGGCCGCCCCGCCGATCGAACGGGACGCCCTGCTGCGCCTGCTGGGCCGGCGGTTCGCGCACGGCTACCTGGTGGACGCCCAGCTCCGGCCGCAACGGATCGACCTGCCCGCCGGCCCCGACCTGCCGGCCGGCCCCGAGCCGCGCGCCGGCGCCGGCGCCGTGGCGTACCTGCTGGCAACCGGCGCGAGCACGGGCATACCGAAGATCTCCGCCCGGCATGGACCACTGCGCTACGACCCGGTCCTGACGCCGTCCCTGGTGATCAGGCAGGCCGGCTGGCGCACCGCGCAGCGGCAGCTCATCGCCGGGCCGCTGTACCACGCCGCCCCGTTCACCGCGTTCCTCGACGCGGTGCTCGACGCCAACACCGTCGTCCTGCAGCCGTTCTTCGCGCCGCAGTGGACGGTCGAGCTGGTGCGCCTGTACGCCATCGAGTGGCTGCAGCTGACCCCGGCGCACATGCGCGAGATCCTGCGGCTGCCGGACCTGGACCCGGCGGGCTTCGCCAGCGTGCGGGCGATGCTGCACACCGCCGCCCGCTGCGACCCGGACACCAAACGCGGCTGGATCGGCCTGCTCGGCCCGGAACGGGTCTACGAGCTATACGGCGCGACCGAGGGGGTGGGCGTGACGCTGGTCCGCGGCGAGGAGTGGCTGGCCCGGCCCGGCACGGTCGGCCGCGGCTTCCTCACCCAGATCCGCATCCTGGACGACACGGGCAGGCCGGTCCCGCCGGGCACGGCCGGCACCGTGTTCATGCGGACCCCGCGGCGGGCCGGCCGCTCCGGCTACGTCGGGGACCAGGCCATCCGCACCACCCCGGACGGGTTCGCCACGGTCGGCGACCGCGGCCGGCTGGACTTCGGCGGCTATCTCTACCTCGAGCCGCGCGACCACGACACCATCAACGTGGGTGGCGAGAAGGTCGACCCGGACGAGGTCGAGGCGGCGCTGCGGGACCACCCCGCGGTCGCCGACGCGGTCGTCGTGGCCGTGCCGCACGGCACGCTCGGGTCGGTGGTCGGCGCGCACGTGGTGCTGCGCCCCGGCGCGAGCGTGCGCAAAGCCGAGCTCGCCGCGCACTGCGGACGACGGCTGGCCGGCTACAAGATCCCGAAGCACTTCACGTTCGTCGACCACGTCCCCCGGTCGGCGGCCGGCAAGGTCCAACGCTGGCGGCTGGCCCCCCATCACGAGAGCAGTGCGACCACGCCATGAACCATGCGCTCAACGAAACGATCGACACCGGCTACCAGTGCCCCAGGGACCCCGTGGAGATCTGGCTGGCCCGGCAGTGGCAGCACATCCTGGGCTTCGCCGTCGGGATCCGGGAGAGCTTCTTCGGCGTCGGCGGCAACTCGCTGGACGCGGCCAGGGTGATCGACGCCATCCTGGCGGAGTTCGGCGTCCAGCTCCCGCTGAACGTGCTGACCGAGCACCCGACCGTGGAACACCTGGCCACCTTGCTGCGCGACCATGCCGAGCGGCTGTCCGGCCCGCTCGTCGCGATCCAGGACGGCGACGGGACCCGTCCCCCGCTGTTCCTGGTCCACCCGGACAACGGGCAGGTGGGCCTGTACTGCCGGCTCGGCTGCGCGCTTGGTGAGGAGTTCGCCGTGGTCGGCATCCAGGCGGACGGGCTCTACCGCGACGCCGGACCCCGCCGCACGGTGCCGGCGATGGCCGGCGCCTACGCCGACGCGGTCCGGGCGGTACGCCCGGCCGGCCCCTATCTGCTCGGCGGGTGCGGCGTCGGCGCGGCGATCGCCTGGGAGATGGCCGTCCTTCTCGGCGAGGCGCGGCTGGTGGCCGCGATCGACGCCGGACTGCTGCAGCCGCCGGACACCGTCACCGAGTCCTGGCTGGGCGAGCCGGCCCGGCAGCCGGACCTGCCGCGGATCCTGGCGAGCTGGCAGCAGCGCGACCTGGTGCCGCGGGACGTGGCACCCGAGTTCGCCGCGCGCTCGCTGGGCGTGTGGCGGGCCAACAGGGACGCCGTGCGCGACTGGCGGCCATCGCCGCGCACCGGGCCGCTCGACGTCTTCGGCCGGCCGCCGGTCACGGCCCTGCCGGCGACCGTTGTCCAGCGGACACACGAGTGCGGCACCGATGAGCGCCTGGCGGTCGCGCTGCGCGAGCTGATCGGCTGACCGGCGGTGAGCACCAGAACCGGGGCCGGTCAGCGCCGCCGCGTGCGGCTGACCCCGGCGGCGCCGGTGCCGGTGGAGTTCACCGGGGCCCGGGCCGGGCAGGGCCC
>DAHVAN010000044.1 GCA_027314595.1 Actinomycetota bacterium
GGGCTGGCCCTGCTGCCAGTCGTCGCCGCGCACGGGTGGCTGCGCGCCGGACCGCCGCAGGCCCGCGCCTGGCTGCCTGCGCGGCCCGGGATCCGGCCGCCCGCCCTGCCTGCCGTACTCCGGCCCGTACCCGGCGTCCGGCGCGCTGCCCTGCCCCGGCCGGCCGCCCTGCTGGCCCTGCTGCCAGTAGGGGTCGTCCCACGACGGCTGCTGCCCCGCGTCGCGGCCGTCGCCGTAGCCCTGTCCGCCGTAGCCCTGTCCGCCGTAACCCTGTCCGTAATCGTCGTCGCCGTAACCGGAGCCGCCGTAGCCCTGCTGGCCGCGGCCACCGCGGCCGTAGCCGCCGTTCACCGGCTGGCCCGCGCGTGCCCAGGCCGCTCGGGGCGCCCGGCGGGCACCGGGCGCTCGGCGGGCACGGGGCGTTCGCCCCCAGGGGCGAGGAGCTCGCCGGGGGCGAGCCCGGTCCGGCGCTCGGATTCGAGCGCCGCATCGAGGAGGACGGCCGCGGCCGCGGAGTCGACACTGCGCCGCCGCGCACGGGAGTCGTGGCCGCCGGCGCGCAGCGCGTCGTGCGCGGTGGCGGTGGTGAAACGTTCATCGACGAGCCGCACGGGCAGCGGCGCGACCCGCGCGGCCAGGTCCGCCGCGAACTGCCTCGCGGTGACCGCGGCCGGGCCTTCACGGCCAGACAGGGACCTGGGAAGACCCACCAAAATCTCCATTGCTTCTTCGGCTATGGCAAGCGAGGCGAGCGCGTCCAGATCGCCCTTGCCCCGCCGCACGACGGTCAGCGGCGAGGCGAGCATACCGCTCGGATCGCAGCGCGCCACGCCAATGCGGACCGAACCAGGGTCGACGGCCAGGCGAACCCCTTGCCTCACCGGAAGTCCGGTCCGCAACAGCATGGCCACACGTTACCCGCCGGCTCGGCGGCTGTCCCGCAAAGCGCTACGGACAGCATCAAATGCCGCATTTACCTCACCAGCCCCGGCGGTCGGTGCTCCGCCGCCCTGCGCGATGTCCGGTTTTCCGCCCCCGCCGCCACCGAGTGCCCTGGCCGCGCCGCCGACCAGCGTACCGGCCGACAGGCCCTCTCCGCGGCCCGCTTCGTTGACTGCTATCACGACCACAGGCCGGTCCGCGGGTATGCCGGTGACCATGACCACCGCGGGCTGCAGCACCGGGATCCTGGACCGCACATCGAGCGCGAGCTTGCGCATGCCGTCCGCGTCGGTGCCCTCGGGGACCCGGTGCGCGACGAACGCGACGCCCGCGATGTGCTCCGCTCCGGCCGCGATCGCGGCAGAGGACTCCAGAAGCTGCGCGGAACGGAGCCTGTTCAGCTCCCGCTCCGCGTCCCGAAGCCGGGTCACGACGCCGGAGATGCGCTCGGGCAGTTCCTCGGGACGCGCCTTGAGCTGGTCGCTGAGCTGATTGACGAGCACGCTCTCCCTGGCCAGGAAGCGGAACGCGTCGATGCCCACCAGCGCCTCGATCCGGCGCACGCCGGACCCGATCGACGACTCCCCGAGCAGCTTCACCAGGCCAAGCTGCCCGGACCGCGCGACGTGCGTGCCGCCGCACAGCTCACGGGAGTATTCGCCGACCTCCACCACCCGGACCTCGCCGCCGTACTTCTCGCCGAACAGCGCGAGCGCGCCCATCGCCCGCGCCTCCTCGATCGAGGTGTGGAACGCGCGCACCGACAGGTCGTCGATGAGCACCCGGTTGACCTCGTCCTCTACCTCGCGAAGCACGCTGACGGGCACCGCGCCCGAGGCGGTGAAGTCGAACCGGAGCCGGCCGGGCGCGTTCTCCGAGCCCGCCTGCGCCGCCGAGTCGCCGAGCGCGCCGCGCAGCGCGCGGTGCACCAGGTGGGTCGCGGTGTGCGAGCGGGAGGTCGCGCGGCGGCGCTCGACGTCGATCTCCGCGTACGCGCGCGCCCCCGTCGCCACCTCACCGGACCGCACCGTGCCACGGGGCACGACCAGCCCTGGCAACGGCGCCTGCACGTCGCTGACCGCGATCTCGGCCGGGCCGCCCGGCCCCTCCGTCCTGATGACCCCGGCGTCAGGCAGCTGACCGCCGCCCTCGGCGTAGAACGGCGTCCGGTCCAGCACCACCGACACCTGCGCACCAGCCCCGGCCGACCGCACCGGCACGCCGCCGGACAGCAGCCCGACCACGGTCGCCTCCCCCGCCGCCTGGTCGTAACCGGTGAACGTGACCCGCCCCGCCCGTTCGAGCAGCGTCGCGTATACCGAGATGTCGGCGTTCCCCGTCTTCTTTTCCGCCGCGTCCTTCTTCGCGCGCGCGCGCTGCTCGGCCATGAGCGCGCGGAACCCGTCCTCGTCGACCGACAAGCCCTGCTCCGCCGCCATCTCGAGCGTCAGGTCGATGGGGAAGCCGTAGGTGTCGTGCAGCTGGAACGCCTGCGCGCCGGACAGCACCGTGGTGTGCTTGCGCCTGGTCTCCTCGACCGCGACGTCGAAGATCGCGGTGCCGGTGCGCAGCGTGCCCGCGAACGCCGCCTCCTCCGCGTCGATGACCGTGTGGATGTTCACCGCGTCGCGGCGCAGTCCGGGGAACTGCTCGCCCATCGCGTCGATGGCGACCGCCGTCAGTTCGTGCATGAACCCCGTGCCGGCTCCGGCGCCGCCGCCGCGCTGGCCGCCCGCGAGCAGCCGCAGGTTGCGGATGGACCGGCGCAGCAGCCGGCGGAGCACGTAGCCGCCCGCCTCGTTGCCGGGCAGCACGCCGTCCTCGATCAGCATCACGGCGCTTCGCACGTGGTCCGCGACCACGCGCAGCGCCACGTCGCTCTTGTGGTCGCGGCCGTACTCCTGCTCGGTGAGCCCGGCCGCACTGTCGAGGATCTTGAACGTGGTGTCGATCTCATAGAGGTTGTCGACGCCCTGAAGCAGGGTGGCCATCCGCTCAAGCCCCATGCCGGTGTCCACGTTCTTGAACGGGAGCGGGCCCTCGACGTCGAAATCGTCCTTCGCGCGGACCGCGCTCAGCTGGTCCTGCATGAAGACCAGGTTCCAGACCTCGAGGAAGCGGTCCTCATCGGCCTCGGGACCACCGTCGCGCCCGTACTCCTGGCCGCGGTCGTAATAGATCTCCGAGCACGGCCCGCCCGGCCCTGGCACGCCCATGTGCCAGTAGTTGTCCTTCAGGCCGCGACGCTGGATACGGCTCGGCGGGAGGCCGATCTCGTCCCGCCAGATCGCGTAGGCCTCGTCGTCGCCGTGCAGCACGGTCGCCCACAGCCTCGACTCCGGGAACCCGAAACCGCCGTCCCGCTCGGACCTGGTCAGGAGCTCCCAGGCGAACGGGATCGCGCCTTCCTTGAAGTAGTCGCCGAACGACCAGTTGCCGAGCATCTGGAAGAACGTCGCGTGACGCGTCGTCTTGCCGACCTCTTCGATGTCCAGGGTCCGCACGCACTTCTGCGCGTCCGCCACGCGCTTGTACGGCGGCGTCTGCTGACCGAGCAGGTACGGCTTGAACGGCTGCATCCCGGCGACCACGAACAGCAGCGTGGGATCGTCGGCGACGAGGCTGGCCGAGGGCACGATGGCATGCCCTTGCGCCTCGAAGTACGCCAGGAAACGGCGGGCGATCTCAGCCGACTGCATCAGCGGTCATCCTTTTCTGCGTTGTCTGTGTCTGCGCTTGCTCTGAGGGTAGGCGCTACCCGGCCCGGATGCCGAGCCGCATACAGGTCCATGCCCTCCCGGACGTCACGGGTGAACCGGATCGTCTCCCGAGCCCAGCGCCGCTTGCGCACCCCGGCCCGGGCCCGGCTGGTGCCGCGCGTGCCCGACACGCGGCGGCCGAGCCGCGCGACGCGCCGGTAACCCATGATCCCGCCGGTCGCCCCCAGCACTAGCCAAAAGCCCCTGCGGATCATCGCGATGGCCTGTCTCCCCCGGCGGCCGATCCCCGTTGCTGGCCGTTCACCAGCTGGCCCGCGACGGCACGCCGTCCGGTGCCGCGGCGCAGCGCCACCGCGTGGCGCAGGCCGTAGGCCAGCGCGCCGGCCCGGCCGACCGGTCCGGCAGCCAGCGACCGGCCAAGCCCGGCCAGCGCCGAAACCTGCCCGGACAGTTCGGACACCCCGGCGCCGAGCTCGTCCATGCTGGCCACCACCGCGCCGGTGCGGTCGAGCTGCGCGTGCGCACGGTCGACGGCGGCGCGGGCGCGGGCGAGCACCGCCTGCTGGTCCGCGCGCGCCTGCCGGACGAGCACGGCCGCCTCGCCGAGCACCCGGGTGAGCCGCACGGCGACGTAGGCCCCCGCGCAGGCGAGCACCGCGAAGCTCACCGCCGCGATAAGCGCGGCCACACCGGTGACGCTCATTGCACCTCGCTCATTTCCCGTCCCCCTCGCCAGCCGCGACCTCGCCAGGTCCGCCAGCCGGCTCAGCACGCAGAATCCCACGAATCAGCCGGGACCGTTCGGAAAAACGGCTTTCCATGCCATGGCTCGTGGGCTCGTAATACGTGCGTCCAGTCACCACGTCGGGCGCGTACCGCTGCGCCACGATGCCTTCTGGCAGGTCGTGCGGGTACACATACCCGTCGCCATGCCCGAGGCGCGCGGCCCCAGCGTAGTGCGCGTCACGAAGATGGGCGGGCACCGCCCCGATCAGCCCGGCGCGCACGTCCGCCTGTGCGGCGCCGATCGCCTTGACGACCGCGTTGGACTTGGGGGCGAGCGACAGGTGGATCACCGCCTGCGCCAGGTTGATCCGCGCCTCGGGCAGGCCGACGAACTCCACGGCGTGCGCCGCGGCGACGGCTGTGGCCAGCGCGGTCGGGTCGGCCATCCCGATGTCCTCGCTCGCGTGCACGATCAGCCGCCTGGCGATGAACCGCGGGTCCTCCCCCGCCTCGATCATCCGTGCCAGGTAGTGCAGCGCGGCGTCGGCGTCGCTGCCCCTGATCGACTTGATGAACGCGCTGATCACGTCGTAGTGCTGGTCGCCGTCGCGGTCGTACCTGACGGCGGCGCGGTCGACCGCGCGCTCCAGCGTCGCGGCGTCGATGGCCGTCGTGCCGAGCGCCGCGGCCTCCAGGTAGGTCAGCGCCCGCCTTCCGTCACCGCCGGCCAGCCGCGTGAGGTGCTCTCGCGCCTCCGGTTCCAGGGCGACCCGGCCCGCCAGGCCCCTGTCGTCGCCGAGCGCCCGGTCGATAAGCTGGCCTATGTCGTCGTCCCCGAGCGGCTTGAGCGTGAGCAGCAGCGAGCGCGACAGCAGCGGGGAGACCACCGAGAACGACGGGTTCTCCGTCGTCGCGCCGATGAAGCTCACCCAGCGGTTCTCGACCGCGGGCAGCAGCGCGTCCTGCTGGGTCTTGCTGAACCGGTGCACCTCGTCGATGAAGAGCACGGTCTGCCTGCCGGACATGCCAAGCTCGCGGCGTGCCGCCTCAACCGCCGCGCGCACGTCCTTGACGCCCGCTGTCACCGCGGACAGTTCGGTGAACCGCCTGCTCGTGACCTGGCTGACCACGTAAGCGAGCGTGGTCTTGCCGGTACCAGGCGGGCCCCACAGCAGCAGCGACATCGGCGCGTCGTTGTCGATGAGCTTGCGGAACGGCGTGCCTTCCGCGGTGAGGTGCCGCTGGCCGATCACCTCGTCCAGCGTCCGCGGGCGCATCCGGACGGCGAGCGGCGCCGCCTCGGCGGCCGCGCGCTCCTCGGCCTCATCGAACAGACTGTCCACGACCTGAGCCTACTGCGCGGGCCGCCCGCCGCGGCCACGCCGAAGACCGGGCCTGCTGGCGCTGGGTAACCGGGCACGCGGGCGAGCACGGTGTCAGCGGTCCCCGCCAGCCGTGGCCCATCAGCACGACCGCGGTCATGGCCGCGGTATAGGCGGCGCGGGGCGCGGGGGCGGCGGGCGGCGGGGCAGCGCCGGGGCGCGCGGGGCCCGTCAGGGGGCGGCGGGCCTGGGCGGGGATGGCTGGGCGTCTATCCCGGCTTCCTTGCGCTGGGCCTGGGTGATGGGGGTGGGGGCGCCGGTCAGGGGGTCGGCGCCTGAGGCCGCCTTGGGGAAGGCGATGACGTCGCGGATGGATTCGGCGCCGGCCAGCAGCATCACCACGCGGTCCCAGCCGAAGGCGATGCCGCCGTGCGGCGGCGGGCCGTACTTGAAGGCGTCGAGCAGGAACCCGAACTGCGATCGTGCCTCCTGCGGCGTCAGGCCGATAACGTCGAACACGGCCTGCTGCATGGCCGGGCGGTGGATACGGATCGAGCCGCCGCCGATCTCGTAGCCGTTGCAGACGATGTCGTAGGCGTCCGCGAGGGCGTAGTCGGGTTCGTCGGCGAACCTGTCGGCCCACTCGGGCAGCGGGGCGGTGAACGGGTGATGCACCGAGGTCCAGCCGCCCTCGCCGTCGTCTTCGAACATCGGCGCGTCAACCACCCACAGGAACGACCAGGCCGATTCGTCGATGAGCCCGCGGCGGCGGCCGATCTCCTGCCGGGCCGCGCCGAGCAGTTCCTGGGACGGCACGACGTTGCCCGCCGCGAAGAACACGGCATCACCGGGGGCGGCGCCCGCGGCGTCAGCCAGCCCGGAGCGCTCCGGTCCTGAAAGGTTCTTCGCGACCGGGCCGCCGATGGTGCCGTCCTGGCCGATCAGCACGTACGCGAGCCCGCGCGCGCCGCGGGACTTGGCCCAGTCCTGCCACGCGTCAAGCTCGCGCCGGGTCTGCGAGGCGCCGCCTGGCATCACCACGGCGCCCACGTACGGCGCCTGGAACACCCGGAACTCCGTCCCGGCGAAGTACTTCGTCAGGTCGGTGAGCTCGACGCCGAACCGCAGGTCGGGCTTGTCCGACCCGTACCGCGCCATCGCGTCCGCGTAGGTCATCCTGGGGATCGGACGGGCCAGGGTGTGCCCGGCGATCTGCCCCCACAAGGTGGCGATGATGTCCTCGGCGACCGCGATGACGTCGTCGCGGGTCACGAACGACATCTCCAGGTCGATCTGGGTGAACTCGGGCTGGCGGTCCTTGCGGAAGTCCTCGTCGCGGAAGCAGCGGGCGAGCTGGTAGTACCGCTCGAGCCCGGCCACCATCAGGAGCTGCTTGAACAGCTGCGGCGACTGCGGCAGCGCGTACCAGTTGCCCGGGCGCAGCCGGACCGGGACGAGGAAGTCGCGCGCGCCTTCGGGCGTGGACCTGGTGAGGTAGGGGGTTTCCACGTTCACGAACCTGTGCTCGCGCATCACGTCGCCGAGCAGGTAGGCGGCCTGCGACCGGACGCGCAGCGCCCGCGCCATCTCCTCGCGCCTGATGTCCAGGTAGCGGTACTTGATCCGGACGTCCTCGCTGACGCCGGCGTCGCCCTCGACGGGGAACGGCAGCGGGTCGGCCTCGCTGAGCACCTGCACGCTCTGCGCGTCCACCTCGACCTCGCCGGTGGCCAGTTCCGGGTTCTCGTTGCCGGCCGGACGCCGACGCACCGTCCCGGTCACCGTGACGCAGAACTCGGCGCGCAGTTCGTGCGCTCCGCCCGCCGCGCCGGCCTCCTCGCCGCGCCACACCACCTGCACGACGCCGCTGGCGTCGCGCAGGTCGATGAACACCACGCCGCCGTGGTCACGCCGTCGCGCCACCCAGCCGGCCAGCACCACTGTTTCCCCGGTGTGCCGCGCACGCAGGGTTCCGGCCTCGTGGGTCCTTATCACCGCAACACCCTCTCGATCAGCCACGCAGCCGCCTCGGCCGCGGGTACGTCGTGCTGCTCGCCGTTTGCGAGATCTTTCATCCGAACGGTGCCGTGGTCTCTCTCCTGGCCACCGATCAGTGCCGCGAAGGCGGCCCCGGAGCGGTCCGCCGCCTTCATCGCCCCTTTGAGGCCGCGGGCGCCGAACGCCATGTCGGCCCGCACCCCGGCCCGCCGCAGCGCCGTGACCAGGGTAAGCATGCTACGGTGCGTGTCCTCGCCGAGCGGCACGCCGAAGACCTGGCAGCCCGCGTTCCGCCGGGCGGGTTCGCCTGGGGCCAGGGCCCGTTCGGACTCGATGGCCAGAACTGCGCGGTCCAGGCCGACGGCGAACCCGATGCCTGGCAGCGGCGGCCCGCCGATGTCCTCCGAGAGCCCGTCGTACCTGCCGCCGCCGCCGATGCCTGACTGGGCGCCGAGCAGCGCGTGGTCGAACTCGTACGTGGTCCTGGTGTAGTAGTCCAGGCCGCGGACCAGGCGGGGCGCGTCGGTGAACGGGATGCCCAGGCCGGCGAGCAGGCCGCGCACCGTGTCGTGGTGCGCCTTGCACTCCGCGCACAGGTAGTCCATCATCACCGGCGCGTTCGCGGTCTGGTCACGGACTTCGGGCCGCTTGTCGTCAAGGACGCGCAGCGGGTTCAGCTCGATCCGCTCCCTGGTCTCGGCGTCGAGGCCGAGGCCGCGCAGGAAATTCTGCAGCGCCTCGCGGTAGGCCGGACGGCACTTGGGATCGCCGAGGGAGTTGAGCAGCAGCGTGAACTGGCGCAGCCCGAGCGCGGTGTAGGCGTCATAGCCGACCGCGATCGTCTCCGCGTCCACCGCGGGGTCCTGCGTGCCGATCGCCTCCAGGTCGAACTGGTAGAACTGCCGGTACCGGCCGGCCTGCGGGCGCTCGTAGCGGAATGCCGGGCCCGCCGTCCACACCTTCACCGGCAGCGCGCCCTTGTGCAGGTTGTTCTCCAGAACTGAGCGCAGCACGCCGGCCGTGAATTCCGGCCGCAGCGTGATCTCCCGGCCGCCGCGGTCCTCGAAGGAGTACATCTCCTTGCGCACCACGTCGCTGGACTCGCCGACGCCGCGGACGAACAGCGCGGTGTCCTCGAAGACCGCCGTCTCCATGGCGCCGTAGCAGGCGCGGCGCGCGGAGTTCGCGAACGCCTCGCGTGCCTCCTCGAACAGGGCGCTGCGCGGCGGAACGTATTCTGAGACCCCCTTGGGGGCCTGGAAAGTCATGATCTAAAGCCCTTTCTGGGCAGGCCGCAGGCCGGCCAGGAACGGGTTGTCCTGGCGCTGCGCCCCTATCGTGGTCCGCGGCCCGTGACCGGGCAGCACGAGCGTGTCGTCCGGCAGGGTGAGCGTCCGCGCGAGGCTGCGCAGCATCGCCTGCTGGTCCCCGCCGGGCAGGTCGGTGCGGCCGATCGAGCCCGCGAACAGCAGGTCGCCGGTGAACAGTGTCTTGCTGTTATCACGGTCACCGGGGGCGTCGCCCGAGCGGAACCGCAACTTGCTGTTATCACGGTCAACCGGGGCCTCGCCCGAGCGGAACCGCGACTTGCTGTTATCTGGGTCACCGGGGGCGTCGTCGCAGCGGAAGGTCACGCTGCCTGGCGTGTGGCCGGGCACGTGGCCCACCGTGAAATCGCAGCCTCCCAGGGTCAGCGTGCAGCCGTCGGCCAGCGGCAGCACGTCGTCGGGCTCGGTGAAGGCGATCCCGCGCAGCACTTGCTGGCCGACGGCGAGCGCGAGCCCCTTGCCGGGGTCGGCGAGCAGTTCGCGGTCGTCCGGATGAATGTAAGCAGGGATGTCCCTGGCGCCGCAGACCGGCGCGACCGACCAGACATGATCTATGTGACCGTGCGTGAGCAGCACCGCGACGGGTTTCAGCCGGAAGCGGGCGAGGAGCTCCTCGATGCCGGGCTCCGCGTCCTGTCCAGGGTCGATGATCACGCATTCCTCGCCGGGAGCCGGCGCCACCACGTAGCAGTTGGCGGCGAAGGCGCCCGCGGGAAACCCAGTGACTAGCACGCAGACAGGCTACCGAGTCGGCGCGCAGTGCAGCGAACCGATAACGACAGTACCCATTCGCGCGACGGCCGGGTACGATTCGCGAACGATCGTACGGTTACGTCACCAACACATCCGTGGCCGGTGTAACGCGATACAGGAGGTCAGGGGCCTTGGCGGGCAAGAAGGACCGGGAGCGCCGGCGCGCTCGCGAGCGCTACGAGCGACAGCGTGAGCAGCGCCTCAAGCAGCGGCACAAAATCCGTCAGCTAGCCGGGATCGGGGGCGCCCTCGCCCTCGTGCTCGGCCTGGCCGTGGGCCTGACGGTCGCGTTCGCCGGCGGCGGATCGCCGAAGGCGTCATCGTCGCCGGCGGCCAAGTCCACCGCCTCGCCGTCCACCACCGCCTCGCCGTCCGCGTCGGCCTCGCCGACGGCGTCCACGGTCGCCGAGCCGGCGCACCACTGCACGTACACCGCGGGGGGCAGCGCCTCCAAGAGGGTCAGCCTGCCGCCGGCCACGCCCGACTACACGGCCTCCTACACCGCGACGATCAATACCAGCGTCGGCAAAATCCAGATCGCGCTGGCGAACTCCAAGGCGACCTGCACCGTGAACTCCTTCGTCCACCTGGCGTCCGCCAACTTCTGGAATGGCAGCCAGTGCCACCGGCTGAGTGACAGCGGCGGGCTGTACATGCTCCAGTGCGGTGACCCGATCGCGAAGGCGACCATGAAGCTGACCTGCTCGTCGGGGCCTGGCGCGCCTGGAACCGGCGGGCCTGGGTACGAATTCAGCGACGAAAACCTAACCGGGGCTACGTACAAGGCAGGGACCGTCGCGATGGCCAACAGCGGTCCCAACACCAACGGAAGCCAGTTCTTCCTGGTCTTCAAGGACAGCGCCCTGGCGCCGAATTACACCCCGTTCGGGACAATTACCTCAGGCCTGGATATCCTGCAAAAAGTAGCGAATGCCGGCACTTCGTGCACCTATGCCGGAGCGGGCGGTGGCGCGCCTAAGGAGAAAGTCATCATCGACAGCGTGACGATCAAGAAGACCTGAGAGCAGCACACATACCCCTGAGAAAATGGGGCGAGAGAGAACCAGGAGGTTCGCCGTGACCACCGCCAACGATCCATGGGGTCGGGTAGACGCCGACGGGACGGTCTACGTGCGTACCGCCGATGGCGAGCGGGTGATCGGCTCGTGGGCGGCGGGGAGCCCGGAAGAGGCGCTCGCGTTCTTCCGGCGCAAGTTCCAGTCGCTGGAGACCGAGGTCGCGCTCATCGAGCAGCGGATGGCCGCAACCGACATCGCCCCCGCGCAGGCGCAGGCCACCGTGCAGCGACTGCTGCGCAGCGTCGCCGACGCCAACGCGCTCGGCGACCTGGAGGGACTGCGTACTCGCCTGGAGGCGCTGACGACCGCTGTGGACGAGCGCCGTGAGCAGGTCAAGGCCGCTCGCGAGCATGCCCGCAGCGAGGCCCGCGATGTCAGGGAACGGATCGTGGAGGAGGCGGAGCACATCGCCGCCGAGGCCACGCACTGGAAGGCGAGCGGCGAGCGGATGGCCGAGATTCTCGAGGAGTGGAAGGCCGCGCCGCACGCCGACCGCGCCGTCGAGGCGGTGCTGTGGAAGCGGCTGTCCGCGGCGCGCAACGCCTTCACCAAGCGGCGCAAGGCCTACTTCGCCTCGCTGGAGGCCGAGCGGGATCTGGTCAGGGCCCGGAAGGAGAAGCTGGTCCAGGAGGCCGAGACGCTCGCCGACTCGACCGACTGGAGTTCCACCGCCAGCGCCTACCGGCTCCTGATGCGGCAGTGGAAGGAGACCGGTCGCGCCGGGCGCGAGGCCGAGGCCGAGCTGTGGAAGCGGTTCCGTGACGCTCAGGACAAGTTCTTCGCCGCGCGGACCGAGGTGTTCGCCGCCAAGGAGAGCGAGCTTCGCTCGCACGCGGTCGTGAAGGAGCAGTTGCTCACCGAGGCGCAGGCGCTGCTTCCCGTCACCGACGTGCGCGCGGCGCGGACCGCGCTGCGGTCCATCCAGGAACGGTGGGCGCACGCCGGGCCGGTGCCGCGCGAGACGCGCGAGCAGCTCGAGTCCGGCCTGCGGCGCGTCGAGGAGGCGGTGCGCAAGGCCGAGGAGACTCAGTGGCGGCGATCAAACCCCGAGGCGCTGGCCCGCGCCGAGGGCACGGTGAACCAGCTGCGTGCCGCGATCACCTCACTGGAGGCACAGCTGGCGCGGGCCCGCGAGCACGGCGACCAGGCCGGGATCAAGAACGCCTCGGAGGCGCTGGCCGCCCGGCGGTCCTGGCTGGAGGACGCCGAGCGCACGCTCGCCGAGTTCAGCAGCTAACAAAGTCGCCAGGCTCCTCGCTTCTCACTCACGACGGCGCGGCGCCCCCGCAAGAGCCAGTCCGCAAGGCCCCTCGCTTCTCACTCAGGACGGCTCTGCGCCCCCGCAAGAGCCAGGTGACGATGGGGAGTAAGCCGGGATCGTTCGGGATGACTGTTTTAGTTGGTGACGCGATAGGCGTCGTAGACTCCGTCGACGCCGCGGACCGCGCGCAGGACGTCGCCCAGGTGCTTAGGGTCGCCCATCTCGAAGCTGAACCGGCTGATCGCCACCCGGTCCCTGCTGGTCGTGACCGACGCGGACAGGATGTTGACGTGCTGGTCGGACAGCACCCTGGTCACGTCGGACAGCAGCCTGGTGCGGTCGAGCGCCTCCACCTGGATGGCCACCAGGAACACCGAGCCGTCGGACGGCGCCCAGTGCACCGCCACCATGCGCTCCTTCTGCGTGTCAGAAAGGTGCGCCAGGTTCACGCAATCCGCACGGTGCACGGAAACCCCGTGGCCGTGGGTGACGAAGCCCTGGATCTCGTCGCCGGGCACCGGCGTGCAGCACTTGGACAGCCGCACCCACACGTCGGTGACGCCCTCGACCTCCACGCCGGAGTCGCTGGCGCTTTGCGGCCGGGGTGCCCGCACGGCGCGTGCCGGGCTGGTGGCCTCGGCGAGGTCCTCCCCCGCGCCGGCCAGCCCGCCGATCATGCGCACCAGCTTGGTGACCACCGACTGGGCGCTGATCCGGCCCTCGCCGACCGCCGCGTAGAGCCCGGCCAGGTCCTGGTAGTGGTGCTCCCTGGCGATCGCGAGCAGCGTGTCCGCGCTCATCATGCGCTGCAGCGGCAGTCCCTGCTTGCGCATCACCTTCGCGATCTGGTCCTTGCCGGCCTCGACCGCCGCCTCACGGCGCTCCTTGGAGAACCACTGCCGGATCTTGTTCCGCGCGCGGGCACTCTTGACGAACGTCAGCCAGTCCCTGTTCGGCCCCGCCTCCTGCGCCTTGGAGGTGAAGATCTCCACGGTGTCGCCGTTGTCGAGGGTGGACTCCAGGGCGACCAGGCGGCCGTTCACCCGGGCGCCGATCGTGCGGTGGCCCACCTCGGTGTGGATCGCGTACGCGAAGTCGACCGGGGTGGAGTCCTGCGGGAGCGCGATCACCTCACCGCGCGGGGTGAACACGTAGACTTCGGCGCCTGCCAGGTCGAACCTGAGCGAGTCGAGGAACTCGGCGGGATCTTCGGTCTCGCGCTGCCAGTCGACGAGCTGGCGCAGCCAGGCCATCTCCGTGATGTCGTCCTTGGCCGTCCTCGGCCCGGAGGTCCTGCCCGGCCCGGGAACCGTGTTCTCCTTGTACTTCCAGTGGGCCGCGACGCCGTATTCGGCCCGCTTGTGCATGTCCCAGGTGCGGATCTGCAGTTCGACCGGCCTGCCGCCCGGGCCGATGACCGTGGTGTGCAGCGACTGGTACATGTTGAACTTCGGCATCGCGATGTAGTCCTTGAACCGGCCGGGGACCGGGTTCCACCGCGCGTG
>DAHVAN010000050.1 GCA_027314595.1 Actinomycetota bacterium
GGGCGGCTATGGATCGACTTCACCCCCGAAGTCGAGCAAGCCTGCCTACGGCTAATCGTCCGCTCATACAAGCTCCCCGCCGGAACCAAAACCCAAGCTGCACAACGCCTGGAAAGGAAAGCAGTATGAAGCCCACGTCCCCGTGATCGCCGACAGGGCGCTTCAGGCCATGACGGTGAGCGCGCTGGAACCCGAGCGGGAGGCCCGGTTCGAGCCGAAGTCGTATGGCTTCCGGCCCACAGGTAGTACCAGAGGCGACGGGCGGGCTCGGCAAGGGTGCAACGTACTACCGGCAAGCCGGAAGCTTCAGCCTGGACGTAGCAGACCTGGAGCTGAGGGGTGTAGCTATCGCGGAAGAAGACCTGTGGCTACCCGTGGAGCGGCCAAGCGGACGACTGCCCTGGGAAGCAAAGGACCCCACAGCAGTGTGTGGGGTCCGAGGTTCGAACGTTGATGGTCTGGTGGGCGCAACTGGGTTCGAACCAGTGACCCCTCGCTTGTAAGGCGAGTGCTCTACCACTGAGCTATGCGCCCGTCACGCCCCAAGTGCCGGGGAGATTCGGATTGCTGACAGCGTACCGGTTCGCTGCGGGCCCCCGGGCCGGTGCTGCTGCGTGTGTCCGGGGCTGTCGTGCGCCGGGTGGCCAGATCCTTGGCCGCTCCTGGCTGTCTCCTTCCGTTCTGGGTAGACATCGTAGCCAGCGATAGTTTTGCTCAAAGCTTAATGCTAGAGATTGTACTACTAGAATAGATGTGCTAATCTTCTGCTAGACAACAAGCCACCCGCGTTGTCGAGGGAGGTGGTCCAGGATGTGCACCGAAGACGGCGGCCCAGCGCGAGCCGGCCTTGTCCCGCACAGCGCCGCGGAGGCGCTGCGGATGGCGCACGCGGGCCTGGATTACCTGAACTCCCCGGCGGGCGCCGAGCTTGAGGCGGCCGGGATGGGGGAGGCGCTGGCCTGCCTGGGCGGGCTGCAGGCCAAGTTCACCGCGGCGCACGCGGGGCTGCTGCGCCGGTTCGACGGGGCCGGCGCGCATGACGGCGACGGGTACCCGACCTCGGGGTCGTGGCTGGCGGCCATGGCGCAGATGACCCGCCCGGCCGCGCGGGCCGCGGTCGCGGAGATGCGCCGCCTGGGCCAGCACGCCGCTGTCGCCGCTGCCCTGGCCGCCGGGCAGGTGTCCCGCTCCTACGGGCTGGAGATCGCCGGGCTGACCGGGAGCCTGCCGGCCGGGCTGCGCGACCGGACCGACGAGATCCTGCTGGCGGCGGCGGCCGGGGGGGCGGACCCGGGCGACCTGAAGGTCATCGCGGCCGCCGCGCTGGAGAAGTGGAAGTCCCAGCGGCCCGACCCCGACGGCGACGACGGGTTCGATGACCGGTACGTGCAGGTCGGCACCACCTTCGGCGGCGCGGCGTGCATCCGGGGGAACCTGACCCCCGAATGCGGCGCCGCCGTCGCGGCGGTCCTGGACGCCCTGGGCAAAAGGCACGGCCCCGAGGACACCCGCACCGAGGGCCAGAGGTTCCACGACGCGCTACAGCTGGGCTGTGAGCTGCTGATCCGGGCCCGCATGGTGCCCGGCCGGGCCGGCGCCGGCACCCACGTCATCGTGCACGCCCCGCTCGGGCAGCTGCGGCAGATGCCCGGCGCGTCGGCGATCGAGGCCGCCTGGCTGGCCGCCCGGGCCGGCCAGCCCGGCTACCTGGCCGGGCCAGACGCCCGGACCGCCGCCTGCGACGCCCTGACCATCCCGGTCGTCACCGGCCACGCCGACATGACCATCATCGACCGCATCATCGAGCTCGCCCTGGCCGCCCACGGCACCGCGGGCACGACCGCAGCAGACCCCGCCCCAGCCAGCCACGGCGGCCAGCCGGGCAGCGGCAAGGCGGGCAGCGGCAAGCCCAGGCCGCTGTCCCCCGAGGCCTGGGCCGCGCTGCGGTACGCCATCGCCCGGCTCGCGGCCGACTTCGTGTCCGGCCCCGCCGGGCTCGCCTCCGCCCTGCGCACCGGCCTGCTGCCGGCCCCGTACAACACCCCCAGCCTGCCGCTCGACATCGGCTACTCAGACTCCGTCCCCGCCCACATCCGCCGCGCCGTCCTGCTGCGCGACAAGGCATGCGCCTGGCCCCGCTGCGGACGCCCCGCCGCCTGGTGCGACGTTCACCACATCACCCACAAGCAAGACGGCGGCACAACCAGCATCAGCCAGTGCGTCCTGCTCTGCCAGTTCCACCACGACGTCTGCATCCACCGCTGGGGCTGGCAGATCATCCTGCACCCCGACGGCACCACCGAAGCCCGCGGCCCCCACGGACAGATCCTGCGCAGCCACGCCCCGCCCACGCTGCGCGCCGGCTAGCCGCCACCGTGGAAGGGCGTTGACCGCGCCGCCGCTCGCGAAGATGCCCCCCCCCTGCGAATTCGAGCCCGTTAGCCCATTCGGCTGATCCCGCCGCAGCTAAATCGCTATGGTCGTCTGCGGATAACCCAGCTGGACGCGCCGGGTCGCCTCAAGCGGAAGGGTCCAGAGCTTGCCACGTCAGAGCCACCACCCACGGAGCGCCGCCGCAACCGCGGCGGCTGCCCTGACCGCCGTGACCGCCCTGGCCGGATGCTCGGTGATCGGGACGCATCAGGGGGGCGGCCACGCCGCCCTGATGGCCAAGGGGGCCTGGGAGGCGACCTCCGCCACCACTCACGCTCCCCCTGCCGCCGCGACCGTGCTCGGCGGCACCTCGCCCGCCGCGCTCACCTCGGCGCTCGCGGGGCGGCTGTTCAGTTCCGCGCCCGTCGTGGTCGTGGCCACGGCAGCCTCGGCGCGCTCCGCCGAACAGGCGGCCGTCAGCGCGCACGCGCCCTTGCTCCTCAGCACCGCCACGGTGAGCGCCACGCTGCTCACCGCGATCGCCGGCCTGCACCCGCGCGCGGTTCTGGCGGCCGGCCTGGCGCCGGCCGCCAGAACCGCGCTGGCGCGACGGCTGCCCGGGGTGCGCGTGGTCAGCCGCGCCGCGGCGCTGCCCGCCACCGGGCCGGCAGACCCCCTGCGAGGCGTCGCGGTGCTCGTCCACGCCGCGAGCACCTGGAGCACCGGGAGCACAGCCCTCGCCGGCGCCCTGACGGCCACGGCGCGGGTGGCGGGCGCGACGGTCGTCACCATGACCGGCTATGACCCGCGCGCCTACCCGGCCGCGATCACGGCGCTGGCGAAGTCCCGGCCCCGTGAGGTGGTCGCCGTCGGGAGCGGGTTCGGGCCCGCCAGCCGGCTGGCGGGCCGGGTGGCCGTGGCGGAGACGGGAGTCCAGCTTCCCGGCGGCGGGCAGGTGCTCTTCCCCGGGCACCGCCTGGTCGCGCTGTACGGTCACCCCGGCGCGCCGACCCTGGGGGCGCTGGGCGAGCAGGACCTGCAGCAGTCCATCGCGCGCGCCAGGCAGGTGGCCGGCCAGTACCGCGCGCTCAGCCGGGTGCCCGTCGTCCCCACCTTCGAGATCATCGCCACGGTGGCGCAGGCAAGCCCGGGCTACAACGGGACCTACTCCTACGCGACGCCGGTGTCCGCGCTGCGGCCGTGGGTGCAGGCGGCGAGCGCGGCCGGGATGTACGTCGTCCTCGATCTCCAGCCCGGGCGCGCGAACCTGCTCACCCAGGCCAAGCTGTACGCGTCCCTGCTGAAGCTGCCGAACGTCGGGCTTGCGCTCGACTCGGAGTGGAAGCTGCAGCCGGGCCAGCTTCCGCTGCACCAGATCGGCAGCGTCGACATCAGCGAGATCAACAGCGTCGTGCGCTGGCTGGCCGCGCTGACCGCCCGCTACCGCCTTCCGCAGAAGCTGCTGGTGCTGCACCAGTTCAGGCTGTCCATGATCATCGGCGAGCAGTACCTCGACACCAGCAACGACGACCTGGCGATCCTGATCCACATGGACGGGCAGGGCACGCCGGGCGAGAAGCAGGCGACCTGGAACGCCGTGACGGCCGCTGCGCCGCCGCACGTGTGGTTCGGGTGGAAGAACTTCTACGTGAAGGACACCCCGATGATCAGCCCGCGGGCCACGATGGCCGAGACCCCGACGCCGGTGATGATCTCCTACCAGTAACGCCGGGAATACAGGGAAAACCGGGACGCGTGGCGTCTTGGGATGCGCGCCGTGCCGTGGTCCGCTGACAGGCATGAAGGTCAGCCTGTTCCAGCAGGTGCCGTACCACGGCCCGGCCGGGATGCCCGGCAGCCGAGGACCGCAGCACCGATGAACCGACCCGGTCTCGACCCCGAGCTCACGGCGCCGTTCGCGCAGGTCAAGGCGATGATGCCGCCGCTGACGGCGGAACGGCTGGCGCAGGCGCGGGCGATGGAGCCGCCGCCGCTCGAGCCGATCCTGCGCGGCCGGGCCAGCATCGTGACCGCCGGCGGCAGCGCCGGCGGGGGCCTGGCCGCCGGCGTCACGCTGATGGCCCGCGACCGCAAGGACCCCGGGGTGCTCGGCCAGCTGCTGCCGTGCCCGATGCTCGACCACAGGAACGCGACGGTCTCAAGCGCGCAGTACGACGGCGACGACGCCCTGTGGACCCGCGCCATGCTGCACATCTGGGCCGGCGGCTTGCACGGATTCGACCTCATCGCCCCCGCCGCGCGGGTGTCGGCTGCCGCCCGGGCGGCGGGGAACGACTGGCTCTCCCGGCTGCTGCTCCCGCTGCCAGCGTCGGGGTGAGCCGGGAAGAGCCGCCCCGGCACCGTTCGGGGAAATGAAGATCTTCATCCCGAACGGAGCGGGGTGACTGCGCGGACCGGAACGCGAGGCCGGAGGGGGCCGGCCCCGCGCCCCGGGGATCGCGGCTAGAAGTTGTACTGCAGGTAGTTCGCCTTCGTGAACTCCAACGGCTTGGAGAAGACGATCGTGTCCGGCGCCGGGTTGTTGGTCACGGTGAACGTGCCCAGGCTGCCCGCGGTGAACGAGCCGCCTGCCGCGGGCATCGTGCCGTCGTAGGCGTCACGGGCGACGTAGGCGATCAGCTGGCCCTCCTGGACCTCGTTCCAGAGGAACAGGCCGGTGAGGGATCCGTTGGCGAAGTACTTCTGGTTCGGGTTGGGGTCGCCGATGCCGAAGACGCCGATCTTGCCGACCTTGCCGAGCGCCTGCACCGCGGCGAGCGCCCCCGGGACGGCGGCGCCGTCGATGGGGATGAGCGCGAGCAGGTTGGGGTTGGAGTTGATGAGGTTAGTGGCCTGGGTCTGCGAGATCGACTGGTTCGACTGGCCGTAGCCGATCGGGCCGATCTTCAGGTTCGGGTACTTCTGCGCGACGTACGTGCGCATGGCGCCGATCCAGGCGTTCTGGATCGTGGCGTCAGGGGTTGACGACAAGATCCCGATCGTGCCCTTGGAGCCGAACTTGGCCACCACCGCGTCGATGAGCGCCTGTGCCATCGCCGGGTAGGAGGTGTCCTGGATGAAGTAGAGCCGGGCGCTCGCCGTCACGTCGGAGTCGAACCCGATGACCTTGATGCCCGCCTTGGCGGCCGCCTCAAGCGCCGGGACCTCTGACGTCGGGTCGTTGGCGGAGTAGGCGATCACCTGCGGCGGGTGGTTGCTGTGCACCAGTCCCATGATCACCTGGGCCTGCGCCGGGCCGCTCGCGTCCACCGACGCGGTGTAGTCGATGGTCTCGTTGAGGCTGGAAGCCACCTGCTCGGCGCCCTTGACGTTGGCCTCGAACACCGAAAGGCCGAGCAGCTTGGGCACGATGGCCACGGTGATGTGCGTGCTCGCGGCCGACGCGGACGACGGGGAGGAGGACGTCGCCGGGGCCGAACTGGCCGGGGCGGGACTGCTCGAGCTGGAGTTGGAGTTGGAGACCGAGCAGCCGGCGAGCACGAGGGCCGCCACCGCGGCGGTCGCGGGCAGCGCCGGGAAGCGGAGCCATCTTCCCGCCGATCTGGTGAATGTGGACATATGGGTTCTCCTTTGGGGCGTGACTGACCCTTGTTCGGTTCTTTTCGGGCGTGTTCGGCCAGGCCGCGGGGTCCGTGGGTTACCCGGGTCCGTGGCGAGGCGTCAGGAAGTGCGGCTCACCCGCACGCGGGGCTAACCATGCGCGTCCGGGTGAAGGGTCCGCAGCCGGCGCATTCGCGCGTCCAGGCGCTGCCGGAAGTTCTGCTCGAAGGCGAACTTCAGCACAAGCGCGCCGATCAGCACCAGGCCGGTGATCATCGTGATGGACAGCGAGCTGTCCCCTTCAATGAGCATCCCCTGGGCCATGAATCCCAGCAGGAATACGGCGAGGACCACCTCCCCGATCCGGCCCCTGCCGCCGAAGATGTCCATCCCGCCGAGGATTACCACGGTGACGGCCGGAAGCAGGAGGTCGGTGCCGATGTTGGGCTGTGCGGAGTTGTAGTAGGAGGCGAGCAGCACGCCCGCGATCCCGGACGCCGCGCCGCACAGGGTGAACACGACGGCGAGCGTGCGGCGGATGGCGATGCCGGTGTATTCCGCCGCCCGCGGGTTGTAGCCGATGAGCGTCATGGAGCGGCCGACCTTGGTGTAGTTCACGCATCCGGTCACGGCGGCCGAGATGACGAGGAAGACGAGCAGGGCGATCGGCACGGAGTTGACGGTGCCCTGTCCGATCAGCGTGAACGCGCCGGGGAATCCGAACGGCGGTGACGCGCCGGCGACCGAGGTGGCGATGCTCGTGATGATGAACTGGGTGGCGAGCGTCACCAGCAGCGAGTCGATCCCGGCGAAGGCCACGATGACGCCGTTGAAGGCGCCGAACAGCGTGCTGACCGCGACGGCCGCCACGACGGCCGCCGTCGGGCTGCCGCCCTTTGCCAGCACGGTTCCCGCGATGACCGCGGCGAGGCTGGCATTGGCCGCGCACGACAGGTCGATGTTGCCGGTGAGGATCACCATCGCCAGGCCCATGGCCAGCGCGCCGGTCGGCGCGAACTGCTCGGTCAGCGCCAGCATCCCCGTCCCATGGCCGGCGAACTGCCTGGTGGTGAGCGTGAAGTAGATCAGCTCGGCGATGATCGCGACGAGCAGGCACAGGCCCCAGGCCGGAACCCGCCCGCGGCGCGGCAGGTCGAGCGTGGTCATCGCGCGGCTCCCGTCTTGGGTCCCTGAGGCCGGCGCGCGCGGTGCCGCCTGGTCACGCCACGCCGGCGGGAGCGGCTGTCGTAGACGACGGCGAGCAGCACGAGCACCCCGACCCCGGCCGGCTGCCACACGTCGGCGACGTGGGCGAAGCTCATCGCGGTCAGCGTGACCGTGAGGAACACGCTGCCCACGAGCGCGCCGAACGCGCCGCCGACGCCGCCGGTGAGCGCGGTCCCGCCGATGATCGCGGCCGCGATGGCGGTGAGGTTGTGGTTGCTGCCGGTCGTCGAGCTCGCGCCGCTCGTGTAGATAAGGAAGGCGACGCCGCCGAGGCCGGACAGCAGCCCGGAGATGAGGTAGGTGGAGAACAGCACCCGCTGGACGGGTATGCCGGCCCGGTACGCCGCCTCCGCGTCGTCGCCGACCGCGTAGACGGAGCGGCCGAAGGTGGTGTACCGCAGCACCAGGGCCGCGATGATCACGAACGGCAGGGTGAGCAGCAAGATGATGGGGATGCCAGGAAGCACCGTGTTGCTGCCGAGGTTGGTGATCGAGCTCGGGATGGTATCGACCTGGTTGCCGTTGGTGACGACGAACTCCAGGCCCGAGTAGACGCTGAGCGTGCCCAGGGTGGCGATGATCGGCGGCAGCCGCACCACGCCCACCAGCAGCCCGTTGCCGAGGCCGAGCACGAGGCCGACGAGCGCGCCGAGAAGGACGGCGGGCAGCAGGGTCATGCCGTCGTTCTGGATGCGGAACCCGACGACGATCGCGGACATGCCCATGATGGCGCCGACCGACAGGTCGATCCCGCGGCCGATCATCACGAACGACTCGCCCAGCGCGAGGAACGTGATCACCACCGAGTCGGCGAAGATGAAGGCCATGTTGCCCGAGGACCAGAAGTACGGGTGCGCGGCGGTGCTCGCGGCCACCACGACCACGATCACGGCGCTGACCAGGATCTCGCGGCGGCGCAGCAGCCAGGTCCACCGCGGCCCGGCGCCAAAATCGCGCCGGGTTCGCGCGGTGGCCTCGATGTCCTTCGCCGTCGTCATCACGCGCCCACCGCGAGCTGGCCGAGGGCTTCGAGCGTGATGGCCGCGCCGGCCAGCTCGCCGGTGATCCGGCCCTCGTAGACGGAATAGACGCGATCGCAGATCCGGACCAGCTCCTCGAGCTCGGAGGAGATCACGACGGCGGCCAGGCCCTCGGCGGCCAGCGACTCGATGATCTCGTAGATGCTTTCCTTCGCGCCGACGTCGACGCCGCGGGTGGGCTCGTCGAAGATCGCCACCAGCGGCTTGGCGAGCATCCAGCGGGCCAGCAGCGCCTTCTGCTGATTGCCGCCGGACAGGGTCTTCATCGCGGCGGCGATCGAGCTCGCGCGCACGTCCATCCGCCGCGCGGCGGCCTGGGCGAGCGCCTGCTCCTTGCCTGACCTGATGAACACTCCGGCCAGCCGCGGCAGCCGGCCCACGATGGCCGAGGTGGCGTTGCGCGCGATGTCGACCTCGGCGAATATCCCGTTGCGGCCGCGGTCTTCGGCCAGGTAGATCAGGCCGGAGTCGATGCACTTGCGCGGGCTGGCGCCGGTGGTGTCCCGGCCGCCGATCCGGACCGAGCCGCCGGCCGCCGCGCGGATGCCGAACACGGCCTCGGCGAACTCGGTGCGCCCGCTGCCGACGAGCCCGGCCAGGCCGACGATCTCCCCGGCCCGCACGCGCAGCGACATCCCGTTGACCTCGGGAGGGGAGATGAGGTCCGCGACCTCGAGCATGACCGCCCCCGGCTCGGGCGCGCCGGGCGCGCCTGGCGCCCCGGGCGCGCCTGGCGCCTGCCTGCGCCGGTCGATCGTGAGCTCACGGCCGATCATCGCGGTGACGAGCCCTTCCCTGGTCCAGCCGCCGCGCTCGTGGCGCGCGACGACCGCGCCGTCGCGGAGCACCGTGATCCGGTCGCTGATCGCCTCGATCTCCTCCAGCCGGTGGCTGATGAACCCCAGGGTCAGCTCGCGCGCCCGCATCCGGTTCATGAGCGCGAACAGCCGCTCGGCGTCGTGCGCCGTCAGCGGCGAGGTCGGCTCGTCGAAGAAGATGATCCCGCAGCCGCGCGACAGCGCCCGCGCGCATTCCAGGAGCTGCTGCTGCGCCAGGGACAGCCGCCCGGCGGGAAGGCGGGGATCGGCGTGCAGGCCGACGGCGGAGATCAGCGCCCCGGTCGTGTCGTTCATCTGCCGCCAGGCCACCCCGCGCAGCCGCCGGGTGGGCAGCGCGCCGAGGTAGAGGTTCTCCGCGACGGACAGGTCGGGCATCAGGCGCGGTTCCTGCGGCACGAGGTAGATGCCGTGCCGCTGCGCGTCCCTCGGGGACAGCGCCGGGAGGGTCTTGCCGTCAAGGACGAGAGTCCCGGAGTCGCTCGGGTACATCCCGGCCATGATCTTGAGCAGGGTCGACTTGCCGGCGCCGTTCTCGCCGATCAGCGAATGGACCTCCCCCGGCCGGAAGTTAGCGGTCACATCGCGAAGCACGGTGACGCCGGCGAAGCTCTTCGTGACGCCGCGGGCCTCGAAGGCGACGCCCGTCCCGGTGCGCGGCCGCGATCCGCGCGCAATGCCGGCGTCCACGCCCTCGGCGTCGTCGTCAGCGTCGTCAGCCACCGTTGGCCTCCTGTTTCACCGATGGTCCACCGGTAGTTGTTACCGGTAACATCCGGGCGGAAAAATCAAGCCGGACAAAATGTGACCGCTAACATGACGCCGATAGTGGCCGGATTCCCGCCACTCCGTCAACATCCAGGGATCACAACATCATCACGGTTTGCTACCGCCACTGCACCCCCTGGCCGGCGCGCCGCCGGCCGGACTGCCGGTTCCGCGCGAGTACCAGCGAGGATGTGCGATCCTCGGTGTGTGCAGGAGGCGAGCGGCAGACGCGACGGCGGACCCGGATCATCGCTGGCGCCCAGACCCCGCCCGGCGAGCATCCGGGACGTCGCGCGGCTGGCCGGCGTGTCGCACCAGACGGTCTCGCGCGTGCTCAACGGGCATCCCAGCATCCGCGACGTCACGAAGTCCCGGGTCCAGGCCGCCATGGACGAGCTGCAGTTCCGGCCGAGCAGGGCGGCCCGGATGCTGTCCCTGCGCCGGTCGCAGACCATCGGGGTGCTCGCCGCCGCGGTCGGGTCGCACTACGGCCCGGCCAGCAGCGTCAGCGCGGTCGAGGACGCGGCACGCGAGCGCGGCTACTACGCGACCGTCGCCCACCTGGCGTCCGTCGCCCCCAGTGCGATCTCCGCGGCGATCGAGGATCTGCTGCAGCAGGATGTCGAGGGAATCGTCATCGTCGCGCCGCGCACCTCCGTGCTGTCCCGGCTGGCCGCCTTCCCGATGAACGTGCCCATCGTGGCCGCCCAGGGCGAGCAGCGCGGCGCGGGCGGCATCCCGGTCGTCTCCGTCGACCAGGAGGCGGGCGTGCGGATGCTGCTCGGCCACCTGACCGGGCAGGGGCACGAGCGCATCCTGCACGTGGCCGGCCCGCCGGACTGGAACGACGCGCAGTCCAGGCTCCGCGCCTGCAAGGCGGAACTGCAGGCGGCCGGGCTCGCGTGGTCGCCGCCGCTGTACGGGGACTGGACCGCGAATTCGGGGTACGAGATCGGCCGCGCCCTGGTCCGCGACGCCGGGCGGGACGGCCGCCCGCGGCTGCCGTTCACCGCGGTGTTCTCCTCCAACGACCAGATGGCGCTCGGGCTGATCCACGCCTTCCGCGAGGCCGGTCTCGACGTGCCGCGCGACGTCAGCGTCGTGGGGTTCGACGACATCCCGGAGTCCGCGCACTTCTGGCCGCCGCTGACGACCGTGCGCCAGGACTTCAGCGAGCTCGGCGTCCGGTGCGTGACCATGCTGGTGGACGCGATCAGCCGGTCCGCCGACCCGGGTGCCCCCGGCGGCAGGGGCGTCACCGCCGGCGTCTCTCCCGTCGTGGAGCCGCGGCTCATCGTCCGGGCGTCCGTCGCCGCGCCGGGCGGCGGCGGGCCGCGCACCGCCAGCCGTTGACGATGACACCGGACAGTGCCACCATGGTCCCCGATGTTACCGGTCACATCGATTCGCCCCACTCATCCAGCTCAGTCCCGCTTGATCCCCCCGCTTAAGGAGCGCCGCCTGATGCCCGCACCCACCGCTACCGGCGACCTCGAGGTCTGGTTCCTCACCGGAAGCCAGCAGCTTTACGGCGAGGAGACGCTGCGCCAGGTAGCCGAGCAGTCGCTGTGCATCGCGCGGACGCTGGCGGAGTACCCGGGGATGCCGGTGCGGGTGGTGTGGCAGCCGGTGCTGACCGAGCCGGACGCGATCCGGCGGGCGGTGCTGGCGGCCAACGGCGACGACTCGGTGATCGGGCTGGTCGCGTGGATGCATACGTTCAGTCCGGCGAAGA
>DAHVAN010000056.1 GCA_027314595.1 Actinomycetota bacterium
CACGCCTTCATGGCCGTCGCCCTCAACCTCCTGCGGCTGAACGCCTACTGGAACGGGCACCCGCTCGACCGGCAGCGCACCAGCCACCTCGCCCGCCTCGAACACAGCCTCGCGGCCTGAGCGAATAAACCACCAGGGTCATAGCCCAGGTCAAAGCGCGGATCGTCCACCCAGACCGGCCGCCCCAGACGGAACGGCACCGTGCGGAGCTTGCGGCGGTAGAGCGGCACCCGCGGCAGCCGCCCGGCAAGGTAGGCCAGGAACTCCTCGTGGGACGGCACCGGGCCCTCGAACACGGCGATCGACGCGATCGCCATCGAGGTGTGCGGATCCTCGTCCTCCGCATCGACGAACACAGCGTCAAGCGGCGCCAGCCTATCCATCGACGCCCCCTCCCCCCGGCTCGTGTCACCTGCCGCGATCCCACCAGCCGCGGTGCCACCTGCCGCAGCCACCGGCCGCGAAGCTCGTATCACCTGCCGCGGCGCCGCCGGAACATAGTCAACTGTTGTCTCAGTAGAATGTTAGGACCGCTGGCTTCTCAGGCGTTCGGGCCGATGGTCCCGCATGAAGGGAACTTCGGCCCGCCTGCGGCACGCGGCGGGCACGTGAGGCGGCAGTGGCGCAATGGTTCACGCCGGGCAAGTGCACGGTTAAATGCCCATCGGAACTGTCATTATAGCAGCACTTCCGGTGCACAAAAGATCATTTGTAGGACCACAATCCCGCGATGCTGCCAGCCGCACCCTCAACACCGCAGGCGGACCCGCAGGTCAGCCGCACATCTTCCGCGAGCTCAAGTCAACTTTGAGGAGACCAGCCATGACCGAACGCGGTTGGCACAGCTACATAGGAAAAGACGTAACGCCGGAAATGCGAAGCAACATCTACAGCGTGGCGGCGCGCGAGCTCCGCACTGCCCTTTCCACGCTGTCCGGCATGTAAACCCAACGTCGGACCAGGCCTACGTCACCTGGATACGGGTGAGCGATTCCGATGAATACGATGACCATTACCCTGCACGCCGCGCTTGCGTGCGTATTCGCCTCGTCGGCAACCGCGAAGGGCATACGCCGGGAAGAGTTCGCGGGCTATCTGTTGCTCCTTCCGGGAGATGTGTTATTCCCCGGCGTTTCGGTCATGTACTGGGGCGACGGCGCCACAGTGCGGGTGCCGCGGTGGGCCAGGTCGCGGCGGGCCTCGGGGATGACGGTGCCGCGGAGCTGTCTGAGCAGTTCAGGAATGGTGACGGGAATCAGTCCGGTAAGGCCCGTCGACTGCATCGCGGGCGCGCTGGCAGGCGGCGGCCTGGGCGAGGAAGGCGCAGGCGAGCAGGCTGATCGCGGTCAGGCGGGTGCCAGGAGCAGGTCCAGGTGCCGACCTGGCCGCCGTCCAGCCCGCTGACCTGCCTGGACTGCTGGTGGTCCTCCTCATCTGCGTCACGTGACCGGGGGCACCTGCGCATCTAGCCCAATAAGAGCGGGGCACGTGCGCATCTGGCCCAGAACGCGGCAGGCAGGCCGGCTGGGAAGTCGCGCGACGGCTCTACAGGAGGCCCGAGCCTCCACGATGATCAAAACCCTGTTCGCACTGGCCGGGCCTGGTTTCGGGCAGCGGGACATATCTGCTGGCTGGCGGCCGGAGTGCGGCACGCGAGGGTCACGGCGTCAGGCGAGGCGGGTCACCTCTACGGTGACCTCCATGGCGCTGTCCGGCGGGCCGTGGTAGATGCCCTTGAGCGGAGGGACGTCGGCGTAATCGCGGCCGCGGGCGACCACCACGTGCCGCTCGCCCACCGGCGCGCCGGTGGTCGGGTCGAGGGCCGACCACGACCCGGCCCAGTACTCCACCCAGGCGTGGCTCTGCCCGATGGCGGTCGTGCCCGGCCCGGCCTTGGGGTCCGGATGCAGGTAGCCGGACACGTAACGGGCAGGCAGGCCGGCGGCCCGCAGCAGCGACACGCTGACGTGCGCCATGTCCTGGCACACCCCCTGGCCCTTGTCCCACGCCTCCTGGGCGCCGGTGTGGACGCCGGTCGCGCCCGGCAGGTACCCGATGCGCGAGCGCACCCGCGAGGAGATCGCGTTGGCGGCCTCGTCCGGCGACAGCCCGCCGATGCCGGCCAGGACCGCGGCCGAGACATCCGGCGTCACCGTGGTCAGCGGGGTTGGCAGCAGGAGCTCGGGCAGCCGCCCCTCGGTGGCCGCGGCCCGCACCCGCTCCCAGCCCGGCCTTCGCGCGGGGATGCCGGGCGCGGCCTGGGTCTGCACGGTCGCGCTCGCGCGGATCAGCAGGTGGTCGTGCGGGCCGGGGAGGTCGAAGACGCTGACGCAGGTGCCCCAGTAGTCGTTGTAGGTCCACACCGGCATTCCAGGCCCCGCCGTGACCCGCGCCTGAAGCGTGATCTGCGTGGGCAGCGTCATGGGGGTCATCCTGGCCTCGTTGAACGAGGCAAGCACCGGAGCCGGGTACGTGACCCGCGTGGTGTGCTCGATCCGCAGCCGCCAGCCCACGCTCAGCCGGCAGCCATCGACAATGTCCGCCACGACGTCCAGCGTAGCCACCCAGCTGTGCCGCGCCTGTTCGCGCGGGCGCCGCCTGGACGGATGAGGCCAGCGCGCCTGCCCGGCCGGCGCCGGCGGATGCTCGCGTCTACTATTGCCGGGAGAGGACGTGGGACATGTACATTCCGGCCCATTTCGCGCCCGACGAGGCGACCGTCCGCGAGCTTTTGCACCAGCACGGCGCCGCCGACCTCATCACGATGACGGCGGACGGGCTGGTGGCGACCCTGGCGCCGTTCGTCTACGTGCCCGGCGCCGGCGCCCGCGGGGCGCTGCACGGGCACCTGGCGCGGAACAACCCCCAGTGGAAGCTTGCCGTCCAGGGGGAGGCGCTGGTCATCGTCCGCGGACCGGACGCGTACATAAGCCCGAACTGGTACGCATCCAAGGCCGAGCACGGCCGGGTCGTGCCGACCTGGAACTACGTGACCGCGCACGTGTACGGCCGGCTTGCCGTGCACGACGACGCCGCCTGGACCACCGATCTCGTCCGCCGGCTCACCGCCAAGCACGAGGCGCGCGGCGCGCGCCCATGGTCGGTGGACGACGCGCCGCCGGAGTTCATCGCGGGGCAGCTTCGCGCGATCGTCGGCGTCGAACTGCTGATCAGCCGGATAGAAGCCAAGGCCAAGCTGAGCCAGAACCGTCCCGCCGCCGACGTGGACGGCGTGATCAGCGGCCTGCGGGCCCGCGGCGACGCCGCCAGCGCCGACGCGGTAGAGCGGGCACGCGGCCGGGCCTAGCCGGTGGCGGAGCGGCGGGCTATCTCCGCCTCCCCCGCGGCGCGCATCGCCTCCAGCGGTGCGGGCCTGCCCGTCATCAGCTCCACCTGCGCGGCCGCCTGATGGAGCAGCATCGCGAAGCCGCTGGTGACCATCGCCCCGGCGGCGGAGGCGGCCTGCGCGAGCCTGGTCGGCCACGGGGCGTACACGACGTCGAGCACGGCCGCGGGCGCGCGGCCGGTCGCCAGGATGCGGTCCGCGACCGTGTCCGCGACCCCGGCGGGGACCGTGGAGATGAGCAGCGCGCCAGGGCCAGGGGGGAATGGGGGGACGGGCAGTCCCGCCGTACGGGCGGACCCCGGTGGGCCGGCCCCCGGGAAGGAGCACAGCCGGACCCGCAGGCGCAGCCGGTCCGCGACGGCGAGCAGGCCGGCCGCGCGGGCGGGGTCCCTGACCACCACGTCGGCGCCGCTCGCGCCGAGTCCTGGCAGCGCGGCGAGCGCCGAGCAGGCCGTCGCGCCCGCGCCGAGGATGGTGACGCTCTCAGGGGGCGGGGCGCCCGACTCGGCCAGCGCGTCGACGATGCCCCGCACGTCGGTGTTGTAGCCGTGCCGGCCGTCCTGGCGCAATAGCACCGTGTTCGCCCCGCCGGTCACCGTCACCAGCGGGTCGGCGTGGTCGAGCAGCGGCAGCACCGTCCGCTTCAGCGGCATGGTCAGCGACAGCCCCGCCCAATCCGGGCCGAGCGACCGCAGGAGGTCCGCCAGGCCATCCTCACCGCATTCGATGGCCTGGTACGTCCAGCCGTCAAGGCCCAGCGCCTGGTAGGCCGCGCGGTGCAGCGCGGGCGACAGCGAGTGGGCGATGGGCGACCCGAGGACGGCGGCTTTCATGCGCGGCGGGGGTGTCCGCTCACTGACCCGCCAGCGGTGTCGCGGAGAACTCCGACCTGCCGCCGCTGACGGTCAGGAAGTAGAGCCAGTTGCCCGAAGCCGGGTGCAGGATGGCCTCGATCGCCAGGTGGCCGGGGTTGCAGATCGGTCCGGGCGGCAGCCCGTAGTGCTGGAAGTCGTTGTACGGCCCGGGCGTGTCGATCTGCTGCTGGGTGACGTTGATCGCGTAGGCGTTGAGGCCGTAGAGCAGGACGCTGTCGAACTGGAGCTTCATCCCGGCGTGCAGGCGGTTGATGATCACCCGGGCGATCTTCGGGTAGTCGGTGACGGAGCCGCCCTCCGCCTGGGCCATGCTGGCCTCGATGATCACTTGCTCCGCCGTCAGGCCAACCGCCCTGGCCGCGCTCGCCAGGTTGTCCTGCTGAGCCTCGACGTCGTACCGCTGGACCATGGCCTGCAGGATCTGCAGCGCGCTCTCGTTCGGCTCGATGGTGTAGGTCGCGGGGAACAGGTAGCCCTCGACCTTGCCCTTGGCGTAAGAGGGCAGCCCGAGCCCGGCAGGGTTGTTCACCACCTGCTGGAAGTCGGCCACGGGCATGTTGGTGGCCTTGGCGAGCAGCACGATGACCTGCGAGACGCGCTTGCCCTCCGGGATGGTGACCGTCAGCTGCACCCGGTCCTTCGGGTTGAGCAGCGCGGCCCACACGAGGCTGGCCTGCATGTGGTGGTTCAGCTTGTAGTAGCCCGCCTCGAGGCCCGTGGGGTCCGAACTGGCCTCGGCCGCGTTCTCGAAGGCGCGGGCGCTGGCGACCACGCCAAGGGTTTGCAGCTCGGGGGCCAGGCTGAACGCGGTGTCCCCGCTCTTGACCTGGACCGTTACCGCGGGCCCGACACCCGGGCCTGAGTAGTCGGGCGGGTGCACATGGTTTTCGTACAGGCTGTACACGTAGTACGCGCCGATGCACAGCGGGGTGAGGATCACCAGCAGCGCTATCCACGGCGCGAGGAGGCGGACCGGACCGCGGCGGCGCGGGCGGCGCCCGTCACGGTCGCCCCGTCCGCGCGGCCCGCGGCGGCCGCCGCCGTCACCGCGCTGTCCGCCGCCCGCACCGGGCTGTCCGCGGCGGCCGTCGTCGTCGTAGCCGTCCGGCTCACCCGCGTAGCGGCCGCCGCGACCCCGGCCGGGGTCACGCCCGCCGGGGAACTCCTCGCGGCGCCCGAAGCCCGGCACGAACGAGTCGTCCCGGCCGGCGGGATCCCAGCCCTCGTAGCCCTCCTGGCCGAACCGGGCGTCGCCGCGGCCTTGGTAGCTCCCCCCCGGATATCCCTCACCCGGATATCCCTCACCCGGGTAGCCGTCACCCGTATAGCGCTCGCCCGGATGGCCGTCGGCGGCGCGGCGGGGATCGGCGGCGCGGGGCTCGTATCCGCGCGGCGCCTGCCGCGCGGGATCCGTCCCGCGCGGCGCCGGACGGGGCCCGGTGCCGAAGGCGGGGGCCTGCTGCGCACCGCTGCCCCGCTGCGCCGGACGGGGCCCGGTGCCGAAGGCCGGGGCCTGCTGCGCCGGACGGGGCCCGGTGCCG
>DAHVAN010000073.1 GCA_027314595.1 Actinomycetota bacterium
CCGCCGGGCCGCCGCCGGGCCGCCGCCGGGCCGCCGCTGGGCCGCCGCTGGGGCCGCCGCTGGGCCATCTGCGCGTCTGGCCCAATACATCCGGGGTAGACGCGCATCTGGCCCAATACGCAGCACGCCGGTCTGCGACCAGAGGGTTCCGTGGGGTCCGCGTTACGCGCCTGGGATTGGCCGGCGGATGGATGCTCCTCGAGCTTGCATGAGCCGAGGGAGACGCCACGGCACCGTTCGGGATAACTTTAGGCGGCGGCGGCGTCCGGGGCGGTCAGCGGGATCGCGCCGAGCAGGGCGCGGGTCCAGTCGCGGTAGCCGTCCTGGCTCGGGTGGAAGCTGTCGCAGGAGAACTTGCCGGCCCACGGCGGCGTGAAGTGCGCGGACACCTCGGCGACCGGCAGCTCGCGGTCGGCGGCGACCTGGTGGATGACCCGGTTGATCCGGGTGATGTACGGCACGCTCATCCGGCCGACGATCCACCAGTAGCCGGCGGGCAGCGGCAGGTCGAGCACGACGGTTTGCTCCGGCAGCGCGGCGAGCACCGACCGCATGTCGCGCAGCAGCCTCGCCGGGGCGCTGTAGAGGATGTCGTTGACGCCGATGCCGCAGGTCACCAGGCCGGGATCGGGCGGGAGTCGCGGGATCTGGTCGGTGAGCACGTCGCGGATCAGCGCGCCGGAGACGGACAGGTTGAGGACCCGCCAGTGCTGGCCGGTCTTGCGCCGCAACTGCTGCAGCGCCTGGCCGACGTAGCCGCCGTCCGGCCCGGGCGCGCCGAGGCCCTGCGCGGTGGAGTCGCCGAGCACCGCCCACAGCGGGCCGGGCCGCGCCACTGCCTGTGTCTGTGTCTGGAGCAGGACCCGCTCGTTGTGGGCCCGCCAGTATTCGGCGAACGCGACGCAATCCGCGCGCATCGCGGTCACGCCGTCGGTCCAGCGGCCGAACTTGCCGGCCCGAAGCCCTTCGGCATAGGGGCTGCGGGTGACCGCGGACGCGGCGGTCGCGAAGACCTCCACGGGGGACTTGCGGTTCGCGCCTGCGCCGGAGATGGCGCTGACCCAGGCGGGACGGGACACCGCCGGAATGCTCCGCATGGTCGCTCCCCCGTTCGGCATGACGATCCGCCAGAGATTGACGCCGGATGAACGACGGTAAACGACGATATCTACAGATGTCAAAGGACAGATGACTAAGCGTGTTGCCGGCGTCCCGGCGCGGGGGCGGTGCCGGCGTCCCGGCGCCGGGCGGTGCCCGGCCTCGATCCACCGGCCGGTCTTTCGGGCCCGCGCTGACGCGCCTTCGCGCTTATGGCCCTTGAAGCTTGAACGGGCGGGGCGGGCCGGACAAGCGCGCAGGATCTTCCGTGCTGGGGGCGCACATCTCTGGCTGGTAAACGATGACCGCCTCTAACCTGCGTCCCGTGCATCCCGCACGAACCACTGGCTCGTACCGCGTTCTGGGCTATCCGCGCATCTGGCCCAATTGAACCGGGGCATCTGCGCAGATGCCCCGGTTACGTGACGGGTTCCTGGCCGTGGAGCGCCTGCACGGGACGCCAGTTCCCGTCGCGGGCCCGCGGGCCCCTGCCTTCCGGCGCAGCTCGGTACGCCGCCTGCTGGTCGCCATCCGCCTCACAGGGCAGGCGAGCGGCCTGAGTCTTGGTCGAGTACGACACATGCGCCAAGAACCGGTATGCTGTCTGCGTTCCACCTGCGGGGCGCCTCGTGTGCTCGCCGCGGGGGTGCGGGGCTATGGCGCAGCTGGTAGCGCGTCTGCATGGCATGCAGAAGGTCCGGGGTTCGAATCCCCGTAGCTCCACAATTTTTCGGACTTCTGTTCGACTGTTTAGAACCAAACCCAGAACCTAAGTGTTCTTGGCGTTGGTGTTGCCCTCGTCCGTGTCGTCTTCGTCGTCGTCGAAGACGCCGTCCATTACGGTCGCTCCCCCGCGGATCTCGGGCACGATCACGTGGCGGTAGACGGTCTCGGTGACGTGGGTGGATTTGTGGCCTACGGTGTCGCTGATGTCCTGGATCGGAACGCCGTTGCTGCTCATGATCGACACGGCCGTGTGACGGCCCTCGTGGGCGTGCCAGCGGCCGATTCCGGCGCGGCGGGTCATCTTGCTGAACCGCCAGTTGAGTTGGTCGGACGTGTAGGGGGCACCGTTCTCGTGGCAGAAGACGAGGTCGTGGTCCTGCCAGGCGTAACCGGCTGCCCGGCGTTCTTTCGCCTGCCTGGCCTTGTGCGCCGTCAGCGCGACAATCGCGCGGTTCGGGAGTTCCAGCGAGCGCTTCGACTTGGGCGTCTTGGTGTCGCCGCTCTTGCTCGCCGACCTCCACACGTGAACCACTCCCGTGTTGAGGTCCACGTGGTCCCAGGTGAGCTTGCGGAGTTCTCCGGGGCGCAAGCCGAGCATTATCGAGACGACGAAGAGCGCTTGGAGCCTGCCGTTGGTTTCGTCGCTGTCGTCCAGGCCGAGTTGCGACCGGCACGAACGGCATGTCGTGTCCTTGAGTTCGGCGGACACATCGGTGACGGTCGCGTTCGGGTGCGGCTTGTTCCCGCACGCAAGCTCGCCGGTCGCCGTCGCCGCGTGCGCCGCGCCGTGCCGGCCCTTGCTCGCCCTGACTACCTTGACGTAACCAGTTGCCTGGCCGCCCGCGACCTTGAGCACCTTGCCCGCCTGAGCTTGCGTCATGGCGCGTGACGGGCGGCCGGGCTGGCCGCTTGGCAGGTCGATCAGCTCAACGACGTTCCGCGCGATGAGGTTGTGGACCTGCGCCCGGCGGATTGACCGGCGAAGCGTGCTCTTGATCATCACGAGCGTCCGCTTGGAGAGCACCTGGCCGAGTTCCCTGAAGAAGTTGTCCGCGTCGGTCGCCGTGAAGTCCCTGAGCTTCGTTGCGCCGATCTTGGGGTAGATCCAGTTTTTTGCCTGGCCGGTGAGCGTTTCCATCGTGTGCGGGTCTCGCTCGATCGAGTCGAGCCAGTCCCTGACGCACAGCTCAACGGTGTAAGTGGCCGGAGTGCGGACGCCGACGTTGATCTCCTCGCGCAACAGGTCGAGCTTTTTCTTGACCTCGGGCCTTGGTCCGGCCCCAAACAGTAGGCCGGTTCCGCGTCCCGTCGCGGTTGTAGCCGAGCGAGATCCTGCCGACATAGCACTTGTTGACCTTGTCCCATGCGATCGTGCCATTGCCGCGGTCACGTCGGTGTTTCTTCGGTTCCCCGGTAGCCACAGGGCTCATACTCCACTGCCCTTAACTTCAGGGTGTTTCCTGCCATTGTGCGAGATTTGACGGGACGATCGTGATGGTGCAGGTCGCTTCTTCGGTGGGCCTGTGTCCTGTCTCATCCGGCCTGAGGCATGTCGCGCAGAAGTGAGGCATCCACCACGGTGTCTCGCCGAAGTGAGGCAACCATGCCGCTGAGCTGGAAGAACAAGACCGAGGGCTTGCGGAGTTGCCTCATGATCACGAGACGATCGACGGTCGCCAGCTGTCTCACGTACTTGAGGCATCGCAGCTCAGGACCCTGGCCGTGCCTCATGATCAACGAGACAGGACAGCCTGGACCGTCGTTCGGCTGCGGTCCTGCCTGACGTCCGTTCCCGTCCGGGACGGTGCCGGGGGACGCCGGTGACGGCTTCTATGAGCTGGGAAAACGGGTTGGCGGGGAGCTTGCCGCAGTGCCCGCAGGGGGTGCCGGCGTGGATGCCGGCGCGGACGAGGCCGAGGACCGCGGTGAACGGGATCAGGCCGGGGTCGATGCCGGCCAGGGCGGCGGCGCGGGCCGCGGCGGAGGCGATCATGTTGTGCGCGAGCAGGAATGCCCGGGCTTCCTGCCGTGCGAGGGCCTCGGACTTGCCGCGCAGGACGCGGCGGGCACCGCGGAGGGTCTTCTTCAGGTGCAGGAACGCGTTTTCGGTTTGCCAGCGCTCGGCATACAGGACGGCGATCTCACTGGCCGGGAGCTCCTTATGGCCGAGCAGGGTCGTCAGGAGCCGGATGGTGCTGGTGGCGCTTGCGCCATCCGCAGGATGCGACCAGAGGGAGCGCTCTTGTCAGCTGAGGCGGGAAAGGGCTCCGGCGGCGCGGAGGGCGTCGACGTGTTCGGCAGCGCGGAGCGGCGCGGTGCCGCCGCGGACGAGCAGGCCTGCCTCGATGTTCTTGCCGACGCCGGATTGGGTGAGGTTGGCGCTTGTGACGAACAGGACGCGC
>DAHVAN010000083.1 GCA_027314595.1 Actinomycetota bacterium
GAGGAACACGCCGATGTCGGCGCCGCACTGCTGGCAGTAGGGGGCGGGGTCGTCGCTGCCGTCGCCGCAGAAGGGCTGGACGGCGTCGGTGACGGCGTCGAAGACGTCGGGGGCGTATCCGGCCAGCCACAGCAGGGCGTCGGCCTGCTGGCGGGGGGTGAGCTGGCCGAGGAGTTCCATGCGGTCCTCGGCGGTGATGCGCGCGGGGCGCGCTGAAGGGGTGAGACTGTGTCCCATGGTCATTCCTTCCGCTGTCAGGAGGGAGTGGTCTAGGGCCGCCGCCGTGTTCCCGCACTGCGGCGGCCCGCCTGCGCCCGGGGCGGGGCAGGCGTCGGGGTCTATTGTATCGCACAGAGGTGCGATCTCAAGGTAAGCGATAGGTAGCACTTGGCCGAACTTAAGTCCGGCGCAGTCAGCGGCCTTCGCGAACCGCCGCGGCGTTGACGATCACCGTCTCCATGCGCTTGAGCAGTTTCTCCATGTCCGCCGGGGTCACGAAGTGAGTATCCGCCCACAATTCGCAGCACAGCGTGTCCGGCGCGTCAGTGATGTACAGGAAGACTTTCTGCTGGGGCACGTCGTTGCGGTCGCCCCAGGTCAGCGTGGACCGGGTCAGCTCGTCGCGCAGCGATGGCGCCCCGTCCGCTGCGGGGACAGTGGCAGCGAGCTCGCGGTCGAGCACCCGGCGGTCGTTGAACACCACGCTCCAGTCCGGCTCCGCGCCGCGCTCGGCCACTAGCCGCTTCCACACCTCGCTCGCGGCCGCCGGATCGTAATAGGCGTGCTTGTACGCGCCGAGCCCGGCCTGCCAGGCCCGCCTGACCACCTCCTCGAACGGGCCGTCGGTCTCGATCACGACAATGGCTGACTGCATCACCGGGCTGACCGAGTCGGCGAACCCCGGCCGGAACCGGTTGCTCGCCACTAGGTGCGACGCGACGCGTCGGCTGACGGAAACGGAGGCAAGGGCGACGGCGAACGCTGCGAGCAGCACCGGGGACGTGCCGAGGCCGAGCCGGGCCGCGACTATCCCCGCTGCCCGGTAACCCGCCGGCGAGTCGAGGGTGACCTGCCAGAAACGCGGCTGCCGCGGGTCGCCCGACTCCTTGAGCTGGAGGTCGGGGACGCTCGCGGCCAGTCGCTCGAAATAGCGCATCGACGCCTCGTGCGCACGGCGCCCGCTCAGACCGCGCTGCCGGCTGGCCTGCTCCATCGGCTGCATCGCCGTCACCGGCCCGGTCCGTTCATCGTGGTGGTCGAAGTCGTCGTACAGCACGGCCAGGCCGAACGCGTCCAGCGCGATATGGCAGATCACCTGCGCGACGTGCGTGCCGATGCCATGGCGGGTGATCACGGCCATCCGCAGCGGCCATTCGTTTTCATAGTCGAATTTCCTGGCCTTGTACCCGGCGGCGACGGCGGTCGCCACCTCGCCCGGATCGCTGTCGGCTGCGTCCACGACCTCGAGCGTGATCGCGCCGCAGGCGTGCACCACCTGCTGGGTCCGCCCGTCGGGGCTGAAGCGCAACCTGGTGCGCAGTGCCTGGTGGCGGCTCATGATAAAGCTCAGTCCGGCCGCGACGTCCGCCACGGTCCGGCCGGGCGGCAGCGCCCGGGCGCCGCCCATCGGCAGGGAGCTGTCCTTCTCCTGGATGACAGCCCAGATCTGCTGCTGGCCCCAGCTGAGCTCCGCGAGCCCGGCACCCTCGCCCTCGAACGGAACCAGGACCCTGTCCGCCATGGCGCTTCACCCGTCTCTCATGTGGCCGATAACACTGGGACGCGGTTGTCGTGGTCGCGCTGGCCGCGGTGACTACCGGAAGCCGACCGGCGCCCTGGCCACGATCAAGGGGCGACGATCAAGGGCTGCTGGCAGCGCTGGCAACCAGGACACGCCGGCCGACGCGCTGCGCCTCGGTGGTGATCCGCTCGCTGTACCTGGGCCACAGCCCGCGCAGCCGCGAGGTGACGATCACCGCGTCCGCCGAATTTGGCGCCAGCTGGGTGCGCAGCCCGATCGCGTGGTAGCCGGCGTGCCGGCCGTCCGCGGTGGCCTTCGCGAGCAGGGCAGCGTCGAAGTCCACCAGCGCGGCGGGCGGCAGCGACGCCGGGACCGACCCGCCGCAGCCGAAGACCGCGACGCTCGCCCCGGCCGGCAGCTCACGCACTGCCGACTCGATCTCGGCCGCCACGTCCAGCTGTCTGGCCTGCTCGGTCCAGTGGGCGAGCATCGTGGCGTCGGCTTCCATCGTGGTCAGCTCGAAGTGGCGCAGCCCGTCGATCAGCAGTTCCACGAACGGCTCGCGGAACTTGTCGTGGAACAAGCGCGCGTTTCGGGTCAGGCTGCCAAGGCGCCGCTTCACCGCGCGATCGATGGGCGCCTCGATGGTCCACGCGTCGAGGGACAGCGTGAACGCCACGCCGTTGCGGCAAAGCCGGTAGCCGAGCTCGGTGTCCTCCATTCCCCACGACTTGAACATCTCGTCGAACCCGCCGACTGCCCAGAACTCCGCGGCCCGCATCGAGCAGTTCATCGTGGTGAAGTACGTCCACGGGACGGTGAACTTCATGAAGTCGAAGCCGACCCGCTCGAATTCACTGTGCCGGATGTCCTGGAATAGCGGGTCACCGGCGTTCCGCCGGACGACTTCCGGCAGGCTGACCGTGCCGAACGAGTCGGGCACCCACTTATCCTTGCGAAGGCCGTCATACCCGTAGCAGTAGCCGAGGACGGCGCGCCTGCCCGGCGCCGAATGCGCGGCCAGGTGCCCGCCGATGAACCCGGGTCCGGCCAGCGTGCCGCAGTCGAGGAACGCGAAGATCGGCGCGGCCGCGTGCCGGGCCCCGAAGTTGCGCGCGGCGGCGGCCCGGTACCCGAGGTCCTCCTGCCGTGCGTACTTCAACCGCAGCGGCCCGTCGAACGACGCGGCCACCTCGGCGGAATCGTCGGACGAGCCGTCGTCCGCCACTATCACCTCGAACTCCGCCGCCGGGAATTCCTGCGCGGCGAGCGCTTCGAGAGTCTGCCGCAGCTCATTGCGCCTGTTGTAGGTGGGGATAATGACGGAAATCGCAGGCTCGCCCATGACCATTTTCCTCCGCTTCATGATTGTCCCCGTGCCGCGATTGGCAGTCAAGCGAGCCGAGTAGTTTTCAGTTGGGCGTCCCTAGTGAACGGCTAGCGAGGCTCCGCCTCAGACCATCGAGGTTGGCGGTTCTGCGGGCGTGATCGTGCGGGCGGGTTCATCCTCTTGATCGTAGGCATGGCCGGGAGGGCAGTCATGGCACAGCGTCCGGTCACATTGACTGATATCGTCCGCGGGCACGTCAGCCTGGAGATCGAGGGGTTCGACCGGCTCTACTTCAACCTCAATGAGTCAGGCTGCCCGTCCTTGGTTACTGTTCGTTCTGGGGCCGGTTTTTGAGCTTCATGTCCGTTTCGTTTTCGGCTGGTGGCGTGCGGTGCTGCCCGGCGTGCCCGGGCCGGCACCGGCTTCCAGCTGGCGGGAATAC
>DAHVAN010000084.1 GCA_027314595.1 Actinomycetota bacterium
AACCGCAGGTCACGGCCTCGTGGAGGCATCGCTTCTGCCTGCTGGACCGCTCCGCACCCGGAAGGTGCAGCCTCCTCCGCACCCGAAATACGCGAAACACCAGGTCACAGCCCTGGAAAGGGCTTCCGAACGCTAAACCCCGGGCTGTTGAATGCCGGAGGTTCAATGGCTGGGTGCCAGCCCTTCAGACCTCGGGCAGGCCAACCGGCCAGCACCGTCCACCCGTTTTTGCCATGGGTCACTGCCGTTACCACGAACCAGTCCAGTCCCAGCAGCAAAGCCGGGCCATCCGCTAAACCCTCAGCGCCGCCCTAGTGGGGTCACGAAGAGTATCAAGAGTCCTTGACAGACCACAATATCCGGCGATGCCACGCCGCCTGCGGTATTCTGGTTATGTACGGGGCCTTTCAAATCGCGATCCTATCTTGGTACACTCGGTGCGCAGCTTGACTAGTTCGGCATCGCTGTAGTCAGTACTTCTTATCGGGGCAAGAATTCTCTCACGGTTTTGGCGCAATTTGCGATCCATGAGAAAGGGAATACATGGACTACGACGTTCTACACGTGCCATTCCACGCGCGGGCGGGGGGCGGCCTGGGGGCGGGCGCCCGGGACCTGTCGACGCAGGAATGGCGGGAACGGATCACGGCCGGATTCCAGGATTTCGCGCGCCACGAGTTTAGCGCGCTCGAAGCGGTCGGTGTCGGCGACCTGCCCAGGCTCGGCGACGAGGATGCGGTCCGCGGTGCGCTGGAGCGGGCGCACGGCCTGGACGTGCTCGCCTCGCTGCCCCGCGGCCTGCACACCGACCTCGGCAGCAGCAACGTCGGCGGCGCCGACCTGTCCGGCGGCCAGTGGCACAAGCTCGCGCTCGGCCGCGCCTTCATGCGGCGTGAGCCGCTGCTGGTAGTGCTGGACGAGCCGACCTCCGCGCTCGACGCCGAGGCTGAGCACGTGCTATTCGAACGCTACGCCCCAGCAGGGCTGGATCGGCGGCGGCCAGACCGGAGATGACGATGACGCGAAACCCTGAGCCGGGTCGCCCGGCCGACGCGAGGGCGTGGTGCGCCGAGATCCCCTGCCATCCGACATCGTCCTGCGCCTGTCTTGACCGGCGGATGGGCCATCCGTCGGCCCGTCAGATCGCCATCATGCTCTTCCCCGAGGTGGAGGAACTCGACGCGATCGGGCCGTGGGAGGTGCTGTCCTACTGGACGCGACGCTTCCCCGAGGACGGCTGGGCGGTGTTCTGCGTCTCGCCGGACGGCGGCCCGGTCCGCTGCGCGAAGGGGATGACGCTCGGGGCCCACTTCGCCGCCGCCGACCTGCCGGATGTCGAGGTCTTCCTCCATCCCGGCGGTTGGGGAACCCGCGCGAAGCTGCAGGACGGTGAGTATCTCGACTGGATCCGCTCGCTGCGCAAGAGCATCCCGCTGCTGGCGAGCGTGTGCACTGGCTCACTCGTCTACGCCGCGGCGGGGCTGCTCACGGGCCGCCCTGCCACTACCCATCGGGCGTCGCTGGGCAAGCTCGCCGAACTCGACTCGACGATCGACGTGCGTGCGGGTGAAAGGTATGTCGATGACGGCGATATGATCACTTCGGCAGGTATCTCGGCGGGTATCGACATGGCGTTGTACCTGGTCAGCCGCCTCGCCTCGCCCGAGCGGGCGCGTGACGTGCGCGATGGCATCCAGTACGACCCGCAGCCTCCGGTCTGAGCGGGGATGTCGCCGGCGATGGGGAGGCCTGCCCTCTCAGTGATCATCCCCACCTATAACCGCAGCGCTGCTGCGCCGCACGCTTGAATCGCTGGCAATGCAGGCCGTTCCTCCCGCCGAGTACGAGGTAATCGTGGCGGACGACGGCTCCTGCGACGATACGCACACCGCCGATCAGGCACACGCGGTAGCGGGCTACGTATATACGGATACAACCGCCTTGAGCCGTTCCCCGGGATTGCTGACTTGCTGACGGGCTTTACCGCACAGCAGGCTGTGGACCGGCTTGGCGCCGATCCTCGGTTCCGGGACAGGCGGCACCAGAGCCTCGCGCCAGCAGATTTCGACGCTGGCAAGCTCGCCGCCCCCTGGTGGATCTTCTGGTCGCTCAACATTTCCGTCCCGCAGCCGACTTCCGGCACCCAGAGCCCCTCCCCGAGAGACTTGCTGCCAGAAGACCTGACCGCCCTCCGGGACTCCAGTGACGCTTACCTGCACTGAAACCGAGCCAAACTGGCTTTCGGCATAAAGGCCTGGGCAGGCTCGAACCTGGCAAAATCTGTCAGATCGAGCCGTGACCTGCGCAAACTGGCGCCCCCAGCGGGGCTCCACACAAACCATCGCTGGTCCCACCTGCGGTTTTGCATCTCGGGCGGCTGACGATAGGTGGCGGTTTCCGGGTGGGAGGGCGGTGAGGGCCTCAGCTGTCGGCGTTGTCGTTCCCGGACTCGTCGTCTGGTGACTGCTGCCTGGAGGCGATCCAGGCGAGAACTTCGCGGATGGCCGCAGCCTGCTCCCGGGCGAGCGGTTCTGCGCCGGGCCTCGTGGCTATCCGGGCCTCGAACTCCACCACCAGCGGCTGGCCTCCGTTCACGCCGGAGAACAAGTGCCTGCCGAGCTTGATCACATCACCGTCCCGCTGTCGTTCCCTGCTCCGTGCATCGCGAGCTGGCGGGTCCGCGTCGCTGCTGGTCATGGACTTGCCTTACCCACAGTTCTGCAGTGCACGCGCCGCTGGCGGCGATCTGTCTCCTCCTGCTGCCGGAGCGCCGATAGCGGAGAGTGCGCGAAGGGTGGCGGGATACTGACGCAGGTGGTAGCGTGTATTCGATCAGATACAGTATCTAGTTGGATACCTAGGAGTGAAGGTGGAGCCTGGGGCGCTGCTGGAGCAGGTCAGGGACAAGGCTGGCCTCACGCAGGAAGAGCTGGCGCGCCGGGCCGGTACCTCTCGGCCGACGCTGTCGGCGTATGAGCACGGCCGCAAGTCGCCGACGGTCGCGACGTTCGCCCGGCTGCTGGCCGAGGCGGGGTGGGAACTGGCGGCCGAGCCGCACCTGTCATTCACCGAGCACGTGGTCCGGGGGAAGCCTATCTGGGTGCCGGACCGGCTGCCGCGGCTAGACGCGGACAGCGCCCTGGCGAGGGTGGCGCTTCCGGTGCACCTGAACTGGTCGGCTCCGGATCGGGTGTTCAACCTGGCGCAGCGTGGGGACCGCGCGCGGGTCTATGAGGTCGTTTTGCAGGAGGGTCGGCCTGCCGACATCCTCACTTACGTCGATGGCGTTCTTCTGGCCGAGCTGTGGGATGACCTAGTGCTTCCCAGGGCTGTCCGATCTGCGTGGTCGCCGGTGATCGCTGCGGCGTCATGACGCCGGGCGCGCCCGCCGGCGGTGCCAACGTGGAGGGCGGACCAGGGCTAGCTGCCTTCCAGACGGAGGTTGCCCGGCTGTTCTTTGGGCTGCCTGAAAGCAGTGGCTTCTTGCTAGCCGGGGGAGCGGCACTGCTGGCCCAGCACCTGACCGCCCGCCCCACCGATGACCTGGACTTCTTCACCGCACCCGAGCGCGGCCACGTTCCCGCCGCCCGCGACGCCCTGGAGGAAGCGACCCGGAAGCGCGGCTGGAGCATCGAGCGGATCCATGACAGCAGTACGTTCTGTCGGCTGGTCATTCGCGGTGACCACGAGACAGTCCTAGTCGACCTGGCCGTGAACGCCCCGCCGGACTTCCCGCCGTCCGTCACCGAGGCCGGGCCAACACTCGCGCCAGAGGAGCTCGCCGGGCACAAACTCCTAGCTTTGTTCGACAGGGCAGCCGCCCGCGACTTCGCCGACGTCTACGTCCTGGCCCGCCGGTTGGGCAAGGACACCCTCCTGATCCGCGCCGCCCAGATCGACGCAGGCTTCGACTGCACGGTCCTCGCTGCCATGCTCGCCACCCTCGACCGGCTCGCCGACGCCGAGATTCCCCTCCCCGACGGCACCACGCCAGCCGAGGTCCGGGCCTTTTACGCCACCTGGCAATCCGAGCTGTCAGCATAAGCGGAGCGCGCGCAGCGTGGCGGTGGCGCGCAAGGCGTCTCGTGCGCGGAGCCGACTTTCTGAGCGCTGAAGTGGCCAATAGCTTCGCGGTGTGTGTCTCGGGCATCGCGCAGGCTCTCCTGGTCGGCTTCCCCAGTCACTGTGGACTCAACCCCGGCGACTAGGCGGATGCTCGGGGCGGTTCTGTGCCGAGTTTTACGCAACCCATCAAATCCCGACCGGCCTCCGCTCGGGCGCCGGGGTCCGCCGAAGGCGGCACCTGCGTCTTCGTCAGAGCACGGTCGGCGGTCGGGACGAGTGTCCCCCGTTGCCCAGTTGTCCACCGCTAACTCGCGGCGTGGCTGCATCGACTACGCGATACCGGAGGGATTGTCGGTAGGTCGTGGTACCGAAGAGATCGTCAGTAGGTTCAGAAGACTGGAGGTAGCCGTGACCGCAAACCCGCCACCAGATTGGGCGGCTCTGTATCAGCAGCATCGCGACGCGATGTACAGGGTCGCCGCGCGGACGCTGCGGGAGGCTGGCCGTGTCTGCTGCGCCGCGAGGGCCGCGAGGGTGCCGCGAGGGGCTCTACACCGCGACGCTGTCGGAATGGCGCCGTGCCCGCGATGCCGCCGCCGGGACAATTCCGGAGAAGAAGCCGGGACGCCGACCACGATCGACCTTTACGGCTGGGTCCGGGAAGACGAGGCCCTGAAGGCGGCGGCAAACTGGAAGACGTACATGTCGGGATGGCGGGCCGGCCATGACGGGTGATGGCGGCACGGCCCGGCTGCGGCTTGTCCCTGCAGATGGCTCCGATCCGGCGGGCCGGCTGCTGGCTGTCGATGTCTGCAACCAGCTGGCCCACTTCCATCTCTTGACGCTGGTGGTGCGCGCACGATGTTCGTGCGATCAAGGCTGCCCCGGCTGTGACGGTATCCAGATCTCAGTAGGTCCCTAACTGACTTATCTAACCGGTCTCCTGGTGGCAGTCACGTGCCGGAAGTTGAGAAAACATAGGCGCAAGGTCACAAGCCAAAACGACTTCGGGCCGTAGTCACGAACACAGATGCGGTCGTTCTGTGCTTCTCGCGTGGCGGTGACGGGCTGGGACTGTGTATGGGGGTGCCGCGGTGCGGGGGAGGGGCTAGCTGCCTCGTCGGCGTGGTGCTTGTCGGCATGACCCCGAGCGGGGCCGGCCGACCTGGCTTGCTGCCCTTGCGGGGTCCTCGCGGGTACCGGATTCCTCACGGTAGTGGTTCCTTGGCGGGAAGGGGTGCCGGTAACCCCGTCGGTAAAGGCGGCCGGAACCCTCCTGAGCTGACGTTTCCGCAGATCAGACGCCATGCAGGGTACACCGGTGCCTCGGGTGCCCCCAGTAGGATTCGAACCTACGCACCCGGCTCCGGAGGCCGGTGCTCTATCCCCTGAGCTATGGGGGCTCATTTGACTCCGAAAGGGTACCAGTCCCCGGCGCGGGTTGTGCCACCTGACCGTTCCCGTACCCACGGCGCCTCAAGAAGAGGTAGCCTCGCCCGCGTGACGCATGGTCTGGGCCGCGTGCTCGTGGTGGACGACGACGAGGTGATAAGGCAGCTTATCGCCGTGAACCTCACCCTGGAGGGGTTCGACGTGGCGACGGCCGTCGACGGCCAGGACTGCCTGGACAAGGTGCGCGCGATCGCGCCCGACGTCATCACGCTCGACGTCATGATGCCGCGGCTCGACGGCTGGGAGACCACCATCCAGCTGCGCAAGACGCCGGAGACCGCGTACATCAAGGTCGTCATGATCACCGCCCGCGCCCAGGAGGACGACATCGCCCGCGGCGCCAACGTCGGCGCGGACGCCTACCTCACCAAGCCGTTCGACCCGGGCGAGATGATCCGCGTCGTCCGCGAGCTGGCCGGCGTCCATCCCGCGTAGCCTGGCCCGGTGATCACCGGCGACCTGCGGCACGCGATCGCGCGGGCGGCCGCCGCCGAGGGCCTCGCGCCCGCCGATCCGGGGCTGCGGCCCGGCGGGCGTCCGGGCTGCTACTCCTCAAGCGTCGCGTTCGGGCTCGCGGCCGGCGCCCCGCCGGGTGAGGTCGCCCGGCTGCTCGCGTCCCGCCTGGCCGGACACCCGTGGCTCGACCGGGCCGAAGTCCGCGGCCCCGGCTTCCTCGCCCTCACCGTCACCGCCGGGACCCTCGCCGCGCTGCCCGGGCGGATCGCCGCCGCCGGCCCCGGGTGCGTCAGGTCCGGCGCGCTGCGCGGTGTCGCGCTCGAGGCGCCGCCGCCCGCGGACCTGCTCGCCGCCCCCGGCTGGGAGGAGGCGCGGAAGGCACTGGCCGCCGAGCTGACCGCCCGGCTCGCCGCCGCGGCGGGCGCGACGGTTGCCGCTCCCCGTCATCCCGAACGAGCCTCGCCGTCTCCCCGCCGCGATCTTCCTGTGCCTGGTGGAGTAAGCCCGCATCGTTCGGCAGGACGAAAGACGGAACTGGCGGCGGCGGGTGCGGGGGGCGCCGGCGCGGACCCTCACCCGGACGTGGCGGCGGCGGGTGCGGGGGGCGCCGGCGCGGACCCTCACCCGGACGTGGCGGCGGCGATTGCCTTCGCGGGGGCGGACTCGGTGCGGTTCTGGCTGGCCAGGACCATGCCGGGGCGGCCTGTGCGGCTGGACGCGGAGATAATGGCGAGGCATGTGCCCGCCAACCCCGCCTATGCTGTGAGGTATGCGCACGCCCGCGCCGCGTCCGGGGTGCGCTGGGCAGCCATCCCCGCAACGGAGGCGGTCCCGCGGCGCCCGTCCGCCGATCCGGGGGAGCTGGCGTTGCTCGACGCGCTGTCGTGGCTCCCAGAACGGGTCGCCGTGGCCGCGCGCCGTGGCCGGCCCGACGAATTCGCCCGGTACCTAGAGGAGCTGGCCAGCGTAACCATCGCCACCCTGAGTTCCGCCAGCCACCCCGGAAGCGCCGGTGCTCCCGGAAGTGACAGACTGGCCCTGGCCGGCGCGGCGCAGGCCGGCCTCGCCGCCGGACTGGGGCTGCTCGGGGTTGGCGCGCCTGACCGCTTGTAGAGCTGAGAATGGGGAAACCCGATGAGCCGTGTCGCCCACCCGGCGGGGCCGCGTCACGCGGACGTGCTGCCCGCCGACCATCCGCCCGCGCCGCCCGCCGACCTGAACGCGCTGCATCCGGCGGTCTGGCCGCGCGGCGCCGCGCGCAGCGCGGGCGTGCTGACGCTCGCCGGCGCCGACGTCCGCGACCTGGCGGCGGAGTTCGGCACGCCGGCGTTCGTGGCCGACGAAGAGGACGTGCGCGGCCGCTGCCGTGAGTACCTCGACGCCTTCGGGCCTGACGCGCAGGTCTGCTACGCGGCCAAGGCGTTCTGCTCGCGCGCGGTGCTGCGCTGGGTCACCGAGGAAGGACTCGGGGTCGACGTGTGCACCGGCGGCGAGCTCGCCGTCGCGCTGTCCGCGGGTATCGACCCGGCGCTGATCACCCTGCACGGCAACAACAAGGTCCCGGCCGAGCTGTCCCAGGCGGTCTCGGCCGGCGTCGGGCATATCGTCGCCGACTCGTTCGAGGAGATCGCCCGGCTGGCCTACTACGCCGAGGCGGCCGGCCGCCGGCCGCGGGTGCTCGTCCGCGTCACGACCGGTGTCGAGGCGCACACCCACGAGTTCATGGCCACCGCGCACGACGACCAGAAGTTCGGCTTCTCGCTCGCGTCGGGCGCCGCGGACGAGGCGGTGCGGCGGGTGCTCGCGCTGCCGTCGCTGGAGTTCGCCGGGCTGCACTCGCACATCGGCTCGCAGATATTCGACACCGCGGGCTTCGAGGTGGCGGCGCACCGGGTGATCGAACTCGCCGCCCGGATCAGCGCCGAGCATGGGGTCGCCATCGAAGAGCTCGACCTGGGCGGCGGGTTCGGCGTGGCGTACACGCAGGAGGACGACCCGCCTGACGTGAAGTCGCTGGCCTCGGGGCTGCGCTCGATCGTGTCCGCGCAGTGCGCCGCGTTCGGCCTGCCCGTGCCGCGGCTGACCGTCGAGCCGGGGCGGTCGATCATCGGGCCGTCGACCGTGACGCTCTACGAGGTCGGCACGATCAAGGACGTGGACGGGCTGCGCACCTACGTCAGCGTGGACGGCGGCATGAGCGACAACATCAGGACCGCGCTCTACGACGCGGAATACACCTGCGTGCTCGCCTCCCGCTCGTCGGACGCCCCGCCGATGCTGTCCCGGGTCGTCGGCAGGCACTGCGAGAGCGGTGACATCGTGGTGCGGCACTGCTACCTGCCTTCGGACCTGGCCCCGGGGGACCTGCTCGCCGTGGCGGGCACCGGCGCGTACTGCCGGTCGCTCGCCTCGAACTACAACCACCTGACGCGCCCGGGCGTGGTCGCGGTGCGCGACGGCGCCGCGCGCGAGATCGTGCGCCGTGAGACCCTGGATGACCTGCTCTCGCTGGACCTCGGATGAGCGGGCCCGACGGTAAGCCCAGGGTGCTGCGGATCGCCCTGCTCGGCTGCGGGTCGGTCGGCACCCAGGTGGCGAGGCTGCTGCAGGAACAGGCCACGGACCTGTCGCTGCGGGCCGGCGCCCGGCTGGAACTGGCCGGGATCGCGGTGCGGCGGCCGTCTCATCCGCGGCCTGGCGTCGATCCCTCGCTGCTGACGGCCGACGCCATGTCGCTGGCGACGCGCCCGGACGTCGACATCGTGGTGGAGGTGATCGGCGGCATCGAGCCGGCCAGGTCGCTGCTGCTCGCCGCGATGAAGACCGGCAAGTCCGTCGTCACCGCCAACAAGGCCCTGCTCGCCGAGCAGGGCGAGGAGATCCACGCGGTTTCCCGCGCCTTCGGCACGGACCTGTACTACGAGGCCTCGGTGGCCGGGGCGATCCCGCTGCTGCGCCCGCTGCGCGAGTCGCTGGCCGGCGACACCGTGCGCCGGGTGCTCGGCATCGTCAACGGGACGACGAACTTCATCCTGGACCGGATGGACACCTCGGGCGCCGACTTCGGCGAGTCGCTCGAGGAGGCGCAGGCGCTCGGGTACGCCGAGCCCGACCCCACGGCCGACGTGGAGGGCTTCGACGCGGCGGCGAAGGCGGCCATCCTGGCCGGCCTTGCCTTCCACACCCGGGTCACCGCCGCTGACGTGCATCGCGAGGGCATCACCGAGGTGACCGCCGCCGATATCGCGTCGGCCAAGGTTCTCGGCCGGATCGTCAAGCTGCTGGCCATCTGCGAGCGGTCCGGCGACGGGGTGGCGGTCCGGGTGCACCCGGCGATGATCCCGCGCAGCCACCCGCTCGCCGCCGTTGGCGGCGCGTACAACGCGGTGTTCGTCGAGGCCCAGTCGGCGGGCAGGCTGATGTTCTACGGCGCCGGGGCCGGCGGCACGCCGACCGCGAGCGCCGTGCTCGGCGACGTGGTCGCGGTCGCGAGGAACAGGCTGGCGGGCACCCGCGGGCCGGACCTTTCCACCTACGCCGAGCTGCCGGTCCTGCCCATGGGCGATACGCTGACCAGGTATCACGTATCCCTGGACGTGGATGACCGTCCCGGCGTGCTCGCCCCGGTCGCCGAGGCGTTCGCCAGGCACGGCGTCTCCATCCAGGCCGTGAGGCAGACGAGCCGGGGCGAGGAGGCACTGCTCATCATCGTCACGCACGTGGCGCGGGACGCCGCGCTCGCCGCGACGGTCTCCGAGTTGCAGGCGTTCCCCGTCGTGCGGGCGGTGGCGAGCGTCATGCGCGTGGAAGGGGAGGAAGACCCGTCATGACTGGACCGCGGGCAGTGGCCGGCATTCGCGCGCACGTGCCGTGGCGCGGCGTCATCAACGAGTACCGCGACCGGCTGCCGGTGACGGCGGACATGCCGGTGATCACCCTGCACGAGGGCGGCACGCCGCTGCTGCCCGCGCCGGTGCTTTCCGCCCGCACCGGGTGCGAGGTGTACCTCAAGGTCGAGGGAATGAATCCGACGGGCTCGTTCAAGGACCGCGGCATGACGGTCGCGATCACAACGGCCGCCGCGGCGGGCGCGAAGGCGGTGATCTGCGCCTCGACGGGCAACACCAGCGCCAGCGCGGCCGCCTACGCGGCGCGGGCGGGCCTGACCTGCGCGGTCCTCGTGCCCAAGGGCAAGATCGCGATCGGGAAGCTGGCCCAGGCGCTGGTGCACGGGGCGAGGCTGCTTCAGGTCGACGGGTCGTTCGACGACTGCCTCGAACTGGCCCGCAAGCTTGCCGTCGACTACCCCGTGGCGCTGGTCAACTCGGTGAACCCGGACCGGCTCGAGGGGCAGAAGACCGCGGCCTTCGAGATCGTGGACGCGCTCGGTGACGCGCCCGACGTGCACTGCCTGCCGGTCGGCAACGCGGGCAACATCTCCGCGTACTGGATGGGGTACAGCCAGTACTACGCCGCCGGGGTGACGTCGAAGCGGCCCCGGATGTTCGGCTTCCAGGCCAGCGGCGCGGCGCCGATCGTCAACCGCGCGCCGGTCAGCCACCCGCAGACGATCGCGACCGCGATCCGGATCGGCAATCCCGCCTCCTGGTCCCTGGCCGAGGCGGCCAGGGACTCCTCAGGCGGCCTGATCGACAAGGTCACCGACAGGGAGATCCTGGCCGCCTACCGGATCCTCGCGCGCGAGGAGGCCGTGGTCGGCGAGCTTGGCTCGGCGGCCAGCGTGGCCGGGCTGCTTGCCACGTCGGCAAGCGGGGCGCTCCCCGCGGGGTCGCGCGTGGTGTGCACGATCACCGGCAACGGCCTGAAGGACCCGGACTGGGCGCTGTCCGGCGCGCCGGCGCCGACGACGATCCAGGCGGACGCCGCCGCGGCCGCCGCGGCCCTCGGCCTTGGCTAGCGTGGCGCCCCGCTCGCCGCGGCGCCGCGGACTGCGGCCGGAACCCGGACAAAGCGGACGCTCCCCAGGGCGCGGGAATCATAGTGGATCGGTTGTGACCCTCCAGGGTCACAACCGATCCATCATCGTCCGATTTCGGGTTCGCTGGTAGGTGGCGATGCGGTGGGACGAGGCGCCGGTGTTCGTCCGGGTGCCGGCGACGAGCGCGAACCTCGGGCCGGGGTTCGACGCGCTGGGGCTCGCGCTGAGCCTGCACGACGACGTCGCGGCGCGGGTGACGCCGACCGGCCTGTCGATCGAGGTTTCCGGGGAGGGCGCGGCCGACGTCGCGGACGCCGGGGAAAAGCATCTCGTGGTGCGGGCGATGCGCGCGGCGTTCGACTCGCTGGGCGGCGGCCAGCCGCCGGGCATCGCGGTGCGCTGCGTGAACCGGATACCGCACGCGCGCGGCCTGGGGTCCTCGGCGGCCGCGATCGTGGCGGGCGTTCTCGCCGCGCGCGCGCTGGCGGGCGCGGGCCCCGTGCCCGGCGACGCCCTGCCGCTCGCGAACGAGCTCGAAGGCCACCCGGACAACGTGGCGCCGTGCCTGTACGGCGGCCTGACGATCGCCTGGCTGCCGCGGGGGAATCCGTTCCCCCGGGGCGGCGCCGCCAGAGCCGTGCGGCTCGAGCCGGATGAGCGGATCACGCCGGTGGCGGTCATCGCCCCGGCTCCGGTCTCCACCGAGGTCGCGCGGGGGCTGCTGCCCGGACAGGTGCCGCACTCGGACGCGGCGCGGAACGCCGGCCGCGCGGCACTGCTCGTGGCCGCGCTCACGGGCAGGCCGGAAGCGCTGCTTGACGCCACGGAGGACCTGCTGCACCAGGATTACCGGGCGCCCGCGATGCCCGCGACGCACGACCTGGTCGGCCGCCTGCGCGAGGCGGGGCTGCCTGCGGTGGTCTCAGGGGCGGGCCCGTCGGTGCTCGTCCTCCTGACCTCCCGACATGGCCTGCAAACAGTGGATTCAATCGTGGAGGAAACGGGTATTCAATGGCGCGTAAGCCCGCTAGACATCGAGCGACAGGGCGGCAGTGTAGCACCGGGTGTTCCGAGCGCCTGGTGATGCTGGACGGTCCTCGGCTGGCCGGTTAACCCCTCTTTCCGAGACATTGATGGCTGCGAAGGAATGCCATGGGCGCTGTCGGTGTTAGGCTAGGTGCAGCATCGACTGTCTCATCACGAGGCGGATGCTGGTCATCCACACGTCGCCTGGGGGGTAACGTATACCCGCCCAGGAAGTGGGTTTTCGGCTACACCCCAGGAGAGCGTCTCGCTCCTCTGAGTGCTACCCCGGTCACATCTTCACGCCGGCGGCTCCCGGTTACGGGAAGCGACACGGACCAACGCGAGGTGGCGAGGTAGGTGCCGAGCGTAGATGCGAGCGGAATCATGCACAATGAGCGGGTCTCGCGGGCGATGCGAATCGGGTCTGGCTACGGTACCGGGTCGAGAAAGACACCCAGGCGGCCGAGGATCATAATGGAAGGACCATTAGTGAGCGACACCACCGAACTCCTCAGCGGCGCGGCCCCCGCGTCCGGGGACTCCCCCATCGGCCATTCTGCCGCCGGCTCCGCGGGCGCGGCCGCGTCGCGGTCACAGGGCCGTGACGGCGGCGGCGACCTCTCCAAGCTGCTCGTCCCCGATCTGCAGCGCATCGCGCAGCAGATGGGCATCTCAGGGACGGGCCGGATGCGGAAAGGGGAGCTTGTCGCGGCGATCAACGAGCGGCAGTCTGGCGGTCGCTCCACCGGTCGCTCTGCTTCCGCCCGCAGGACGGGCCCGGGAGAACGAGCCGCTCAGACCCCCGACGAATCAGCCACGCGGGTCGCGTCCGCGGGAGCAGGCGCGCCTCGCCCCCTGAATCAGGATGCTATGGAAGCAGACACATCCGTCCGGTCAGGCGTTGGCGACGCCGCCCGCGGTGGCGGCATTGGCGAAGCGCCGCGGAGCGCGAGCGCCGGCCCGGCCGGCATTGGCGGGGGCCAGGCGCGCGCCGCCGCGGCCCAGCAGCCG
>DAHVAN010000087.1 GCA_027314595.1 Actinomycetota bacterium
GACGATGGCGTCTTCCACACCCCGCACGTGATCGCCCGCCTCACCCAAGGTTCGACGACGATCCCGCTGAAGGTCACCACCCGGCGGGTACTGAGCCCGGCCGCAGCGGCCGATGAGGACTACGCGCTGTCTTTCGACAACCAGCCGACTTACCCTGGCGCCACCGCCTGGCCGAACGCCGCCTGGAACCGGCCGGTGATCGGTAAGACCGGAACCCTGGGCATCGGCAACACAGTCCAGGATGCGTGGTTCATCGGCGCGATCCCGCAGTACTCGCTGGCCGTCGGCCTGTTCACGAACAGTTCCAGCGAGAACCTGAACAACCTGGCATCCACCCTCGGGATGGGCGGAGCGTTTGGTGGCGCATGGCCGGCCGCAACCTGGGATCAGTTCATGACAACCGAGTTCGGCAGCCTGCCGGTTCAGCACTTCGCGACGCCGAACTACGCCGGCTTCACCAAGTGGGTCCAGGTCAGTACCCAGACTCATCACAAGCAGGCATGCCAGCAGGGACCCGGCCCGTTCGGGCAGAAGTGCAAGAACTGCCCGCCCGGGCAAGGCCAGCAGTGCGGGCACCCGCATCCATCGCCGTCCTGCCAGGGCTTCGGCCAGTGCACTGGCTCGCCGTCGCCGAGCACCACGTGCCCGGGATCCGGCGGCCCGTCGTGCGGCTCGCCGCCGCCGTCGCCGTCGCCGTCGCCGAGCGCGAGCTGTACGTCATCAGCGCCGCCCGGCCCGCCGTGCGGCCAGGGTGCGACTACGGCAAGTTACCTTTTCGGTCCGGCAACTGCCCGCAGTTCGCCGGGGAGGGCAGCGGCCCCGGCACCGAGCATGGCGCTGACCGCTGCCGAGGCTGCGGATACCCGGCTCGCGATGGTGCTCGGCCTGATTGTCTAAGGCAGGACTATCCAGGCGGGGGCGGACCGCTCGGCTGATGCGTGTCGGCCGAGTCGTGCCCCCTCAGTCGGGCACTGTCAGCGCTCAGCCGGGCCCGCAGCCAGTGAACGTCGGCGGCGGGATCCGGCGTCTCGCAGATGGCGGTTGCCCCGGCGGATCGCACTACGTCCGCCAGCAGCGCAGGGTCGATCGTGCCCGACTCGATCCCGGCATGGCGGTCCCGGCCGGACCCGAAGTCGTCCCGCGAGTTGTTGCAGTGAACCAGGTCGATCCTGCCGGTGATCGCCTTGACCCGCGGCACGATGGTGGCCAGGTCCTCACCCGAGGCGAAGGCGTGACAGGTGTCCAGGCAGAAGCCCACGTCCCCGGTACCGTCAGCGGCGGTCGCGATGGCGTCCCACAGCCTGGCTATGCCGTCGAGTCCGCGCGCCATTGCGCCGTCTCCGCCCGCGGTGTTCTCGATCAGCATGGGTAGTGGCCGGTTGATCCGCTCGATGGCCTTGCGCCAGCTGTCGTAGCCATCCTGCGGATCGGTGTCCGCGGTCACGTATCCGCCGTGCACGATCAGGCCTTTCGCGCCGATGGCAGCAGCGGCGGCCAGTTGCTGCTCGAGCAGCTTGCGGCTAGGGATCCTGATCCGGTTGTTCGGCGAGGCCACGTTGATGACATAAGGCGAGTGAACATAAGCGTCGATGCCCGCCGCCGCAATTGCCGCGCGAACCTCGTCCGGCTCACCCGGGAACGCCGGCGCCTTCCAGCCCTGCGGGTCGCCGAGGAAGAACTGGACAGCATCGGCGCCGATCGCCTTAGCCTGGGCTACCGGGTCACCGTCGTGCAGATGGGCGCCGATCAGAACCATCTGGCGAGCGTATCGAGTGCAGTACCGCGACGGCGTGCGGCCCGCCTATCGATGGTGTCAGCCGAATCCGCCGTGCGCCAGGCCGAGGCCCGCGCCGACCCCAGCGGCGATGATGCCAGCCATGATGAAGACCCGCTGCTCCCTGGTCGCGGACAGCATCTGGGCCACCATGCCGACGCCGAACGCCAGGATGC
>DAHVAN010000098.1 GCA_027314595.1 Actinomycetota bacterium
TGTTTTATATGCGGGTGATCCAGAGGCACTGACATGATCGCGTGGCGCGATCTGTCACCAGCTGGAAGGGGAGTCACCCATTGGGGTTCATGCCATGCCTGGCCCGCTCGGCGGCAGACGGCGAGATCGAGAAGATCACGCTCGGGCATCCGCTGCTGGACGATTACCTGGTGTTCGTGGCGGCGCGGGCGCGGGTCAACACCTGGCTGGCCGTGGCCTATGACTTGAAGGTGTTCTTCGAGGTCGCTGGCAAGGAGCCGGCGGCGGTGACCACTGCGGACGTGTTCGCTTTCTTGTCCGCGCAGCGTGCCCCTCGTCGCGGGGAGCGGGTCGTGCGGCTGGAGGACGGCGAGGCGGGCCTGGCGGCACGGACGATCGCCCGGCGGCTGTCGAGCGTGCGGGGCCTGTATGGGTACCTGTGCGCGCGGGAGGACACCGGCGTGCGCCGCAACCCGGTGCCGGCCAGCCTGGCTGCCCGGCGGCCGGGCGCGCGGCGTGGCCGGGGCGGGGTGCCGCTGATCCGCACGCCCCGCACGCTGCCGCGGATCCTCGCGCCTGGCGAGGTCGACGCGCTGCGGTCGGCGCTGCGGACCCACCGCGACCGGGCCATGGTGGATGCGATGGTGCTGGGCGGGCTGCGCCGCTGCGAAGTGCTCGGCTTGCGCCTGGAGGACCTCAGCGCCGGTGAGCGGCGGCTGTTCATAGCCGAGGGCAAGGGCGGCCGGCAGCGGGTGGTCCCGGTCTCGGCGCGGTTCTTCGCCGCCGTGGGCGCCTACCTGGAGTCTGAACGGCCCGCAGCGGCTGCGACTAGGCAGGTGTTCGTGGTGCTGAAAGGCGCCCGCCGCGGCGAGCCGCTGTCGGCGGCCGGGCTGGATGAGATCCTCGACGGGGCACGGAGCCGTGCCGGGCTGGAGCGGGCAACCTGCCACCAGCTGCGCCACACGTGCTTCACCCGGCTGCGGGAAGCGGGTATGGCGCTGGAGGCCATCCAGGCCCAGGCCGGCCACGCCTCGATCGAGTCGACCCGCCTCTACGTGCACCTGGCGAACGACTGGCTGGGAAAAGAGTACCTGCGGGCGGCTGAGGCGATCGAGGCCCAGGCCGCCCCGGCTGCCGGGGATGCTGGCCGGTGAGCGGGTCACCGGCCCGGCGTCCCGCCATCGAGGACCTGGCCGAGGCCTACCGCAACGACCTGCAGGCCGCCGGCATGTTCGCTGGCCACCCGGTCACCTCGGTGGCCCGCATGTTCTTCACCCGGGTCGGGCCCGAGGGATGGGCCCGCCTGCCGCTGGCAGCCCAGTGCGCCCTGCCGCTGAAGGACCGGCGGGTGGTCGGCTGGCTGATCGTGACGGGGCGGCTGCGTCCCAGCGCCGACTACCTGGTGGCCTGCCGCCCCTACCTCGGTGAGGTCGCCGCCCGCCATCACCGGGCGTTCTACCAGCGTTTCGCCGCCGCCTCCGCCGGGCTCGGCTTCGGCCCGGTCGTGACCCGCCTGCAATGGTCGGCGCTGGCCAAGGTGACGGCGCTGGCCGGGCTGGGCCCCGGGCAGGTGACCCAGGCTGTCATCGACGAGGGGCGGCAGGCGCTGACCGCCGCCATCGGCCGTCACCGGCCCGGCAGCCACGGCCCCGGGGCGCTGAGCGCGGCGCTGTTCGGATTGCAGACCACCTTGTTCCACCTCGGCGTGCTCGATGCCGCTCCCCGCAAGACCAGCCCTGACCGCTCGGTCGAGCGGGCCGCGCAGTGGGCATCGGCGTCCCCGCAGCTGGCGTCCACCCTGGCCGGCTACATCGCTCAGGTGAGCCTGTCGCTGCGGGCCTCGACCATGGTGCGCGTCGAGGGCGTGCTGCGCGAGTTCGCCTGCTGGCTGGCCGGCCATGCCCCGGAGATCGCGTGCGTC
>DAHVAN010000100.1 GCA_027314595.1 Actinomycetota bacterium
GCGCGGGCGGCGGCGGCGCCCTGGGCCGCGATCCGGCCAGTTCCCCGGCCTACAGCACCTCGCCGGTGTCCTGGCAGGCGTGCCCGCCGGGCATCAGCCGGTCATCGGCGGCGGCGTCCTGGCCGTTGCGGCCCTGGATGAACCCGCCGCCGAGCACCGCCAGCAGCCGGGAGTCCGGCCGGTGACGTTGCGCCGCGGCACCAGGGACGGCTTGCGCCGCCAGTTCCGCCATCCGGGCGCAGGCCTTGCGGACCGCGGCGCCGGTGCCGGCCGGCAGCGGCCGGCTGGTGACCCGCCCCCCGGCCGCCTTCCGCGCCTCGGAAAGTCTTCGTCTATGCGGCTATCTGGCTCCTGCGTCACGACCGGGCGGCTGACCAGGCCACCAGGATCAGCGGTACCCCAAACCCAGGGTAAAACGATCAAAGTGGTCATTTCATGCGCGAAGTTAGCACCAGAGGCGGATGTGGCGGATGATGTCCGCCGCGAGGCCGCCGGATCCGGACGGCCGCCTCGTCGATGCCTTACGCGTGGCTAGCCCTCGGCGAGCTTGGCTATGCGGCGCTCGAACATGGTGATCACGTCGGTGCGGGCCGCGTGGCCCTTCTCGTAGTCGATGAGCTGGGTGAGCTGGTCCGCGGACAGGTTGCGGAGCCGGGCGCGCAGCGACGCGACCGTCAGGTCGTCGTAATTCGCCAGCGGCAGGTCCGCGGCGGGGGCCCCTCCGGCCGTGGCGGCGGCGGGCATCACCGGGGCGGCCGGCGCCGCTTCGGCGGTCGCCGCGGGCTCCCCGGCCGTAGCCGCGGCCGGCGCCGTGACAGTCTCCTCGGCGGGGACCGCGCCCGGGGGCAGGAGCTTGACATGGCCGCCGGCCGCCGCGGACGCGTCGGGCGTGACCGCGGCCGGCTTGGCGGCCGCCTTCGGCTTCGCGACCGCCGGCTTGGCGGCCGCCTTCGGCTTGCCGTCCGATGCGCCGCCTGCTCCGGCCGTCTCGGGGGCTGTGGGCTCCGCCGCCGCGCTCTCGGAGGCCGCGGTCTCCGGGGCCGCGGGCTGCGCCGCCGCGCTCTCGGTAGCTATGGTCTCCGGGGCCGCGGGCTGCGCGGCGACGCTCTCCGGCGCCGGCCCGGCGGCGGGCGTTTGCGCCTCGGCTGCCTCCGGTGCCGTTGCCGAAGGAGCGGCGGTCTCCGCAGCTTCGTTCTTCGGCTCGGGCTCCGCGGTGGCCTTGCCGCGGAGCTTGTCCGTTACGGACAGCAGCTGGCCGATTCCCGCGAACATTGCCCGGAGCGCATGCGCCGGGGCTTCCTTCATGCGTTCGTTGACCTGCGGCACGCGCATAACACACTCTCCTCGCCAGACGGATACAACCAGTGTGCCGCGCGCAGGGCGCGGCCGTTGTGTCTTGATTAAGGCGGTATCTTCGCGCGTCCCACATGAGATGCGCAAATGTGGGCAGGCGGACGCGCGGTGTCGTGGACCGCTACCGATACGGGAGGCCTTATGGCAGACAGCCTGAGTCTCTCGCCTACCATGGGAGGCATGTCTGAGACCCACCGCCGGGTCCTGCTAGCGAAGCCACGAGGCTACTGCGCAGGGGTCGATCGGGCCGTGCAAGCCGTGGAGATCGCGCTTGTCCGGTTCGGTGCGCCGGTATACGTGCGCAAGCAGATCGTGCACAACACGCACGTGGTCAACGAACTCGAAAAGCGCGGCGCTGTCTTCGTCGAGGAGACCGACGAGGTGCCCGAAGGCGGCGTCGTCGTCTTCTCCGCTCACGGCATCCCGCCCGAGGTGCGCGCCGCCGCGGGAGAGCGCGGTCTGCGGGCCATCGACGCGACCTGCCCGCTCGTGACCAAAGTGCACAACGAGGCGAGGCGTTTCGCCGCCAGCGATTACGACATCCTGCTGATCGGCCACCAGGGCCACGAGGAGGTGGTCGGCACGATGGGCGAGGCCCCCTCTCGGGTGCGCCTGGTGGACGGCCCGGATGGCGCGGCCGGGGTCGCCGTTCGCGACCCTTCGAAGGTGGTGTGGCTCTCCCAGACGACCCTGTCGGTGGACGAGACCGTGCAGACGGTCGCGACGCTCAGGGAGCGCTTCCCGCAGATGATCGACCCGCCCAGCGACGACATCTGCTACGCGACCCAGAACCGGCAGGCCGCGGTCAAGGTGATCGCTCGTGAATCGGACGTGGTCATCGTCGTCGGCTCGCCGAACTCCTCCAATTCCGTCCGCCTCGTCGAGGTGGCCAGGGACTGCGGCGCGGGCGCCGCCTACCTGGTGGACGACGCGGGCGAGGTCGACGCGCGCTGGCTGGCGGCGGCGTCCACCGTCGGAGTCACCAGCGGCGCCTCGGTCCCCGAGGAACTGGTCGACGGCGTGCTCGCCAAGCTCGCCAAGCTCGGATTCGGCGACGTGGAAGAGGTCGAGGCGGTCAAGGAGCGCATGGCGTTCCAGCTTCCGCGCGAGCTCCGCAAACGCTAGGACCGCGCAAGGCGCCCGGTCATGGCGCCGAGCCCAGCAGCTCAGCCGGCTCAGCGCCGGAGCCAGGACCGGGACCGGAGCCAGGACCGGGACCGGGGTCGTGCCCGTTGGCCAGCAGTTCCGGCGCGGACAGCGGCCGCGCGGTGTCCACGACGGCGGCCGGGGCGGGCAGTTCCGCCTCGACGATGCCGAGCTGGGAAAGCCGCCTGGCGCTGACGAGCACCCGGCTCTCCAGCGACCCGACCGCCTGGTTGTAAGCGCCCACAGCGGCGGTCAGCGACTTGCCGACCCGCTCGACGTGCCGCCCGAGCCCGGAAAGCCGCTCGTGCAGTTCCCTGCCGAGCTCGAAGACCGCCCGCGCGTTCTCGGAAAGCGCCTGCTGCTGCCAGGCGTACTGCGCGGTCCGGAGCATCGATACCAGCGTCGTCGGCGTGGCGATGTGCACCCTGCGTGCGATCGCGTGTTCAAGCAGCCCTGGATCGCGCTCGAGGGCCGGCGCGAGGAACGCCTCGCCCGGGATGAACAAGATCACGAATTCCGGTGTCTGCGGCAGCGCGTTCCAGTAGGCCTTGGCGCCGAGCTGATCGACGTGCGAGCGCAGATGCCGCGCGTGCGCGTCGAGGCGGTCCTCGCGCACCTCGTCGTCGGCGGTCTCGGCGGCTTCGAGATAGGCGGCGAGCGAGACCTTGGAGTCGACCACGACGTTCTTTCCGCCGGCCAGCCGCACCACCATGTCCGGGCGCAGGCCGCCGCCGATCACGACCTGCTCGTCGAAGTCGCACCGGTCCGCCATCCCCGCCAGCTCCACGACCCGGCGCAGCTGCAGCTCGCCCCATCGCCCGCGCGCCTCGGGCCGGCGCAGCGCGGTGACCAGGGCGCGGGTCTGCTCGCGGAGCTGCTCGGCGCCGCGGCGGGTGAACTCGACCTGCTGCGAGAGCTCGGCGTGCGAGCGGGCGCGCGCCAGGTCGGATTCGCGTAGCTGCTGCTCGAGGCGGGCCAGCGTCTCCCGCATCGGCCCCACCAGCTGCTCGACGTCGAACCGCTGCGCCAGCTGGCCGTCGGCGAGCGCCGTCCGCTCGCGCGCGGTGCGCTCGATCAGCGCGGCCGCCTCCTCGGCAGCGCGGGCGCGTTCGGTGGCGGCGGCAAGGCGGCCGCGCGTGAGCAGGTATCCGATCACCACGCCGATCGCGATCCCGGCCAGCAAGGCGAACACGGTCATGTGTCCAGTATCGGATCGCCCGAGCTCACCCCGCCCGGCGACACGCGCGGGAACCGGCGACAATAGTACTCGTGCCAGCGGTGGCCATCGAGGTGCACGCGATCGGGCAGCGCGCCCGGTCCGGAGAAGTGATCCTCCGCGACGTGTCACTGGCCGTCGGCCACGGTGAGCTCGTCGCGATCATCGGCGTCAGCGGTCCGGGGAAGACGACGCTGCTCGATGCGATGTCGGGGCTGCGCTCGCCGTCGGACGGATCGGTGCTGCGGGCCCCCGGGAACATCGGGTACGTCCCGCAAGGCGACGCGATCCACAACGCGCTTCCGCTCGCCCGCACGCTGCGGTACGCCGCGTCGCTGCGGGAGGTCGGCGGGCCGGGCGCCCGGGACGCCGCCGTCGACGACGTGCTGCGCGTGCTCGATCTGTCCGGAAGGTCGGTGGCGCCCGTCGGCGATCTGTCGGGCGGCGAGCGCAAACGCGCCTCGATCGCGGCCGAACTCCTGGCCGGGCCGGGGCTGTTCTTCCTCGACGAGCCGACTTCCGGGCTCGACCCGGCACGCGGCTCGGAACTGATGCGGGTCCTGAGGCGCCTGTGTGAAGACGGAACGACCGTGGTGCTTACCACCCACAACCCGCTGGACGCCGACCGGTGCGACAAGATCGCGGTGCTTGCTAACGGAGGCCACCTCGCCTTCTTCGGCACTCCGCCGGGCGCCCGCGACTACTTCGGCGCGGACAGCCTGGGCGAAATCTACGAGCGGCTGGCTGGGCTGGGTGATCCGGCTAGAGCTTGGTCACGCCGCTTCTTTCCTTTTTCCCGAACGATGCATGGTGTCTGCCCAACGCCAGCCATCCCGCCGCAACCGGGCCCGGCCGTCCTGCTCCCCGACGCCGCCGGACCGCTTTCCGCCGGCCCGGTCAGCACCGGCCTGGCCGCCGGCCTGGACGAAACCGGCCTGGACGAAACCGGCCTGGACGAAACCGGCCTGGACGGCGCCGGCCCGGATACCGGCCTGGACGGCGCCGGCCCGGATACCGGCCTGGACGGCGCCGGCCCGGATACCGGCCTGGACGGCGCCCGCCCGGACATCGCGGCCAAGACGGCCGCCGGCCCGGGGGAGGCCGGGCCGCCGGACGCCTGGGCGGCAGGCACAGCGGGCGGGCCAGGGGACGCGCCCCGAGCGCCCGAGGCTCCCCGAGCCTCCCGGGCGCCCGAGGCTCCCCGAGCCTCCCGGGCGCTGCGGCAGTGGTCCGTGCTCACCAAGCGGAACGCCGACCTGCTTGTCCGCGCCCGGCCTACCCTGGCGATCCTGGCGGGATCCCCGGTCGCGGTCCTGCTGATGCTCCTTGTGCTTTTCCGGCCGGGCGCCTTCGACCCCGCGCACCCGAGCCCTGCGGCGACCGCGATGATCTTGTTCTGGGTGGCGTTCGGCGGGTTCTTCTTCGGCCTCACCTACGGGCTGCTGCAGATCTGCGCCGAATTCGGCGTGCTGCGCAGGGAGCGCTTCGCTGGCCTCAGCGCGGGAGCGTACGTGCTCGCCAAGGCCGCGGTGCTTGTCCCGTCGCTCGCCGTCGTCGACGCTCTTTTCCTCCTGGTGCTCCGCGGCCTCGGCCGGCTGCCCGCCGCGGGCGGCTACCCGGCGACGTTCGTGACCTTGCTGCTGTCTTCTGTGGCCGCGCTCGGGCTCGGCCTGCTGATCTCGGCCGCCGTCTCGCAGCCGTCGCAGGCCACGATCGCGATGCCCGTCGCCTGCTTGCCGCAGGTGCTGTTCGCCGGCGCGATCCTGCCGGTGCCCGCGATGGCCCTGGCCGGCCGCTGGATCAGCTATGCCATGACGAGCCGCTGGGCGTTCGAAGGGCTCGGGCACAGCCTGGGCGTGCAGCGACTGTGGGGCGACGGCAAGTCCCCGCTCGGCGCCCCGCTGCTCGCCTCCTACGGCACGACGTTCGGCCGCGCGGTAGCCGTCGACTGGCTGATCCTGGCCGGTTTCACCGTCGCGTTCTTCGCCGCCGCCATCGCGGTCGTCGCGCGCAAGACGCGAAGCTCAACCAGAACCTCAGCCGTACCAGCCCCATGAGCCGCCAGCCCGCACCAGCCACAGGCTCGCGCCGCGGTTCGGGTCAGACTCGCAGTTGGCCCGGGGCCCGGCCGGCGCGGTTCGGGCCAGGCGCGCAGTCGGCCCGGTCCTATCGGGCCAGATGCGCAGGTGACCCGGGGGTTACCTGCCCGGCGAGCAGCGACGTCTGCGCGTACTCGGTCCCGGCCGGCGGCCGGGGAGCCGCGAGGTGCGGCCGGGACGGGATGTGATGCTATTGACCCGTGAACAGCGAGACGATCGCCACGCTGCTGGCGGGCTACCTGCGCCAGGCAGGGGTGCGGCACGTGTTCGGCTACCCGGGGGAGTCCGTGGTCGACTTCATGGAGGCGACCCGTGACAACGGCCCCGCCACCGTCGCCGCCGTGCGCGAGGCCAGCGCCGCGTTCATGGCCGAAGGGGCCGCCCTGTGCACCGGGCAGCCCGGCGTGTGCCTGTCCACGCTCGGCCCCGGGTCGACCGCCCTGCTCAACGGCGTCGCGAGCGCCACGCTCGACCGGGTTCCCGTGCTGGCCATCTCCGGGCAGGTGGACAGCTCGCGCGAGCAGTTCTGGACGCACCAGCTCATCGACCACGACCGGCTGTTCGCCCCGGTCACCAAGCTGACGGCCCGGCTGGAACCGCGGTCGGCCGACACCGTGATACGCAAGGCCCTGCGTACCGCCACCGCCGAACGGCCGGGAGCTGTCCATCTGACAGTCACCACGGACTCGTTCGGGATGACGGTGGCGGACAGCCCTGGCGGCGCGACAGTCCCGCCGCTCACCCCGGCCGCCGCCACCCTTGATTTCTACGGCGAGGAGCCGTTGCGGCGGCTGCGCGGCGCGCGGCGGCCGGTGCTGCTGGCCGGCGGCGGCGCGGTGCGCTGCGGCGCGACCCAGGCGCTGACGCGGCTGGCCGAGCGGGCCGGGATGCCCGTCGTGACCGCGGCGATGGCCAAGGGCGTGATCAGCGAGGACCACCCGTATTTCGCGGGCGTGCTCGACATGGCCGGGCACCGGGTGATCCGGGACCTGCTCGCCAGCGCCGACCTCATCGTCACGGCCGGCTTCGACCCGGTGGAGCTGATCTACCCGTGGCAGATCGCCACGCCGGTGCTGCACGTGGACACCACGCCGAACACCGACCAGGTGTACCCGGCCGCCACCGAGGTCGCCGGGAACGTGGCCGCCGCGCTCACCTGGATCGACGCGCGCTGGGACGGCGAGCCGCGATGGGCGCCCGGCGAGGTGGCGGCGCATCGCGCCAGGCTGAGGGCCGCGTGGGAGGCCGGGTACGCGCCCGGCAAGCTGAACCCCTCCGAAGTCGTCACGGCCGTGCGCGCGGCCGCGCCCGCCGGCGCGATCGCGACCGCCGACGTGGGCTCGCACAAGATCATGACTGGTCAGGCGTGGGCGGCCAGGGCCCCCAGGGAGACGCTGATCACCAACGGGCTGTCCGCGATGGGCTTCGGGCTGCCCGCGGCGATCGCGGCGGGCCTGTCGCGCCCGGGCGCGCCGGTCGTCTGCTTCACCGGCGACGGCGGGTTCGCGATGACCGCGACGGAACTGTCGGTGGCGTCCCGGCATGGCCTCGGGCTCGTGGTCGTCGTCTTCTCCGACGGAAGCCTCAACCGAATCGAACTGCACCAGAAGTCCCTTGGGTATCCACTGACCGCGACCGGGGTCGACCGAGCCGATATCCCCGCGCTCGCCGAGTCGCTTGGCTGCGACGGCGTGCGGGCCGACAGCGTGACCGGGCTTGAGAAGGCACTGGACTTCCAGCGCACGCGGCCGCTCGTCATCGAGGCCCGGATCGACACCTCGCAGTACGCGGCCCAGTTCTAGCCGGTCCGGCGGGCGGGCGCGCGCCGATAAACTGGCCCTTCGTGAGCCTGTCCATCGGAATCGTCGGGCTGCCCAACGTGGGCAAGTCCACCCTGTTCAACGCGCTGACCCGGGCCGGAGCGCTCGCCGCGAACTACCCGTTCGCCACGATCGAGCCGAACGTCGGGGTCGTCGGCGTCCCCGATCCCAGGCTCGCCGAGCTGGCCAAGCTGTACGACAGCGTCCGCATCGTGCCCGCGTCCGTCCGGTTCACCGACATCGCCGGCCTGGTCCGCGGCGCGTCGCAGGGCCAGGGACTCGGCAACCAGTTCCTCGGCCACATCCGCGAGACAGACGCGATCTGCCAGGTCGTCCGCGTCTTCGCCGACCCCGACGTGACAAGGGTGGACGGCTCCGCCGACCCGGAAGGCGACATCGAGACGGTCGTCACCGAGCTGATACTCGCCGACCTGCAGACTCTTGAGAAGGCGCTGCCCCGGCTGGTGAAAGAGTCGAAATTCAGCAAGGATCCGGAACGGGCCGAGGTGACTGCCGCGGCCACGGCGGCTGCTGACGTGCTGAACAGCGGCACCACGCTGTCCGCCGGCGCGGCGCGGGCAGGGATCGCGCTGAAGGCGCTGCGGGAGCTGCACCTGCTGACGGCGAAGCCTTTCCTGTACGTGTTCAACATGGACGTCGCGGACCTGTCCGACGAGGGGCTGCGCAAGCAGCTGGCGTCGCTGGTCGGGCCCGCGGAGGCGATCTTCCTCGACGCGAAGACCGAGGCCGACCTGACGGAACTGCCGCAGGACGAGGCGGCCGAGCTGCTCGCCGAGGCCGGCCTGGGCGAGCCCGGGCTGGCTCAGCTCGCCTCCGCCGGGTTCCGCGCCCTGGGGCTGCAGACGTTCCTGACCGCGGGCCCGAAGGAGACCCGCGCCTGGGAGATCCCGATCGGCGCGACCGCCCCCGAGGCGGCCGGCGTGATCCACACCGACTTCCAGCGGGGCTTCATCAAGGCCGAAATCGTGTCCTACGACGACCTGATGGCCGCGGGCTCGGTAGCGGCGGCGCGCGCCGCCGGCAAGGCCCGCATCGAGGGCAGGGACTACGTCATGCAAGACGGCGACGTGGTGGAGTTCCGCCACAGCTGAGCACGGCCGGACGGCGCTGTGATTCGCCGCCCGGCGCCCTGGGTATCCACTGATGGGCTCCCGGCGTACCGGGGTCCAGGGACCTGGAACAGCCCTGGGAAGCGTAAGGAGCCACGAGGGAAACTCGCACAGCAGCCATCAACAGGAGGGGGATGTGATGAGAGCTGCGCTGGTGGTCAGGTTCACCAATCCGGTACCGGGCAGGGAGAGGGCAGCGATCGCCTACGGGCGCGAGGTCGACGAGTTCGTGCGGAAGAACGCTGCCAGGGGGCTTTCCGAGCCCAAGTGGTACTGGTCGTCCAGCGGTGAGAACATGATCATCGTCGAGGGCGAGTACGACAAGCTCCTGGAGCTTTCGTCCACACCTGAGGCCATGAAGCTCGAGAACAAGGGAATGATCCTGATGCAGGACTTCCGGGACGAGCTCGTGGCGGTCGGGCGGGATGAGGCCGCGGGGCTTTACGAGCAGGCGCTGACAGAACTCGGCATCAAGTGACTCACTGAGCGGTTCCTGCGGGCGGCCCTGCCCGCTGCGGAAGGTGGCGGGCGGGGTCGCCGCGTCGTGTAACAGACTCGCGAGGGCGCCGCCGTACGGTCCTGTGGGCCCGGCCCGCGGGACGTTCCGGGCTACTGATCAGGGTCACCCGCACTGCAGTCATCGCATATCCAGTCGCTGTAGCAGCCCCTGGTGCTTTCGCCGCACTGGCAGCACTTGCCGGCAGCCTCGCTGGCGGCGAGCGTGTCGAGGTGCTCCA
>DAHVAN010000105.1 GCA_027314595.1 Actinomycetota bacterium
CACCGGGTACAACGGGCAGCTGAGCACCATCCCGCCGATCCGGCGCCCGTCGTTCGCCGGCACCGACGCCGCGTACTACAGGTTCGCTGTCGTGGTGGCGGCGCTCATGTTCCTGCTGGTGTACGTGCACATGCGGATGCGGCCGGGCCGCGCCTGGGCGGCGATCAGGCAGAGTGAGCCCGCCGCGCTGGCGGCCGGCATCAACACCACGTTCTACAAGCTCTGGGCGTGGTCGCTCGCGGCGTTCATCACCGGCATCGCCGGCGGCGTGCTCGCCGGGCAGGCGCGCTACCTGTACTCGATCAACTTCACCACCCAGGACTCGATCATCCTGCTCGCGGTGGCGCTGATGGGCGGCGTGTACAACCTGTGGGGCGCGGTGATCGCGGCACTGCTGATGCAGTTGCTGCCCGCCGTCCTGCAGAACCTGGGCGTGTCCTACGCCGGGCTGACGATCCTGTTCGGGGTCGGCGTCCTGCAGGTGCTCACCACCGCGCCGACCGGTCTCGCCGATCAGTTCCCCAAGGACATGAAGAAGCTTGGCGGCCTTATCTGGCGGCTCGTGCGGCGGCCTGGCGCCCCCGGCGCCCCCACGGGTGCCCCCGGCGCCCCCGGCGCTCCCGGCGCCGCCCCCGGCGCCCCCGGCGCCCCCACGGGAGGAACGACGTGATCGAGGTCGAGAACCTGACCGTCAGGTACGGCGGCGTCACGTCCCTGGACGGGATGAGCCTGGTCTTCGACGAGGGCACCTGCGGCCTGATCGGGCCGAACGGCGCGGGCAAGACCACCTTCTTCAACGTGCTGTCCGGGTTCGTCAGGCCCGTCTCGGGAACGGTGCGGGCGTTCGGCACCGACCTGCTCAGGCTCACCCACTACCGCCGGGCGCGGTGGGGGGTGCGCCGCACCTTCCAGACCGAGCAGGCCATCGAGGAGCTGACGGTCTACGACAACGTCGCGATGGTGGCATCGCCGCTGCACGGCTCGGCGCGCCGCGCCGACGTGCTCGCCGCGATCGAGTACGTGGGCATGGACGTCTCCCCGCACACGCGGGTGAGCACCCTGGGCGCGGGCCAGCGCCGGCTGGTGGAGGTGGCGCGCGCCGTCGCGGGCAAGCCGCGGCTGATCCTGCTCGACGAGCCGGCGGCCGGGCTGCCCGAAGCGGAGACCGCGCACCTGAGCGGGGTGATCCGCGGCATCCCCGGCTACACCGGGGCGCTGACGATCCTGGTCGACCACGACATGTCGCTGGTCTCGTCGGTCTGCCAGACGACGGCCGTGCTCGACTTCGGCAAGCTGATCGCGTCCGGGCCGACCGCGGCGGTGCTGCGCGAGGAGCACGTGATGCGCGCCTACCTGGGAACGGCGGAGGTCTGATGAACGAGCCTGACCGGGCGAGCCTGGCCTGCGGGCGAGCGGGGGCACAGTCATGAGCGAGCTTGTGCTCAGCGGCCTGACCGTCCAGCGCGGCGGCCGGGCGGTCGTCAAGAACGTGACCATCACCGTCCCCGCCGGGCAGGTGACCGCCCTGCTCGGCCCGAACGGCGCGGGCAAGTCCTCGATGGTCCTGGCCGTCGGCGGGGTGCTGCGCCCCCGCCCGGGCTCGGTCTCGATGGACGGCACCGAGCTCGCGGGCCGGCGGTCGGAGAAGATCCGCGCCGCGGGCGTCGCGATCGTGCCTGAAGGGCGGCGGCTGCTGCCCGACCTGACGGTCGACGACAACATCCGGGTGGCCACGTACGCGATGTCCAGGCAGGCGGCCGCCGAGGGCCGGGCCCGCGCGTTCGAGCTCTTCCCGTCCCTGCGGCCGCGGCTGAACCTGCCGGCCAGGTCGCTGTCCGGCGGCGAGCAGCAGATGGTCGTCCTCGCCCAGGCGCTGGTGTCCCAGCCGAGATACATCCTGATCGACGAGCTGTCGCTTGGCCTGGCCCCTGTCGTGGTGAACCGGCTCGTTCCCGCCATCCGCTCGGTGTCGGAATCCGGGATCGGCGTGCTGCTCATCGAGCAGTTCGCCACGCTGGCGCTGGGCCTGGCGACGAGCGCCTACGTGATGGAAGGCGGCGTGATCCGCTACTCGGGAACCGCCAGCGAACTGCGCGACAACCCCGAAATGCTGCACTCGGCATACCTGCTGCGCGGCAGCGAACCCGCGAGCAGGCAGGCCGCCGCCCCGCCTCCCGGCGCGGATTTATCTCCCGAACGGAGGTACTGTCCCGAACGGAGGTACCGGCGCTCATGACCGACCATGGACGCGCGCTGGACGGTGTCCGGGTTCTCGACCTCACCCACCAGGTCGCGGGGCCGTCCGCGACGCTCGTGCTCGCGTTCCTCGGGGCCGAGGTCGTCAAGGTGATCGCGCCGGGCAGCAGGGACAGCTACGACGCGATCCCGTTCTACCTGAACAACGCGAGCAAGAAGTCGATCGAGCTGGACCTGAAGTCCGCCGACGGCCTGCGCGCCGCGCTGCGCCTGGCCGGGCACGCGGACATCTTCGTGGAGAACTTCAGTCCCGGCGTCATCGACCGGCTCGGCCTGGGCTGGCACCGGCTGAGCGAGCTGAACCCGCGGCTGATCTACGCGCAGGTCAAGGGGTTCGCCGAGGATTCGCCGTACCGGGACTTCCCGTGCTTCGACCCCATCGCGCAGGGCTTTTCCGGCGGTTCGAGCATCACCGGCGAGCCGGACGCGCTGCCGATGAAGCCCGGCCCCGACGTCGGCGACACCGGGACGGGCATGATGCTCGCCGGCGCCATCCTCGCCGCCCTGTACCAGCGGGAGCGGGACGGGCTCGGCCAGCGGCTGCAGGTGGCCATGAGCGACCAGGTGGCGACGTTCATGCGGATCCACTACGGCTGGCCGATCGAGCGCGGAATGGACACGCCGCGGTTCGGGAACCGGCCGCCGTTCCTCGTCACGACCGCGCCGTCCGACATCTACCCGTGCCCGCCGTTCGGGCCCAGCGACTACGTGCACATCCACTGCGGCAGCGACCGGCAGTGGGAGCGGATGGCCAAGCTGATGGGCCGCCAGGACATGCTCGCGGACCCGCGGCTGGCCACGATGGCCGGCCGCGGCGAGCACAAGGGCGAGGTGGACGAGGCGGTGCGCGCCTGGACCGCGACGATGGACAAGATGGCGGCGATGCGGGCGCTCGGCGGCGCCGGGGTTCCCGCGGGCGCGGTGCGCACGACGACCGAGGTGCTCACCGACCCCGACCTGCGCGAGCGGGGGATCTTCGTCACCGTGGCGGATCCGGTGCGCGGACCGGTGACGATCCCGGGCTATCCGGTGCGGATGTCCCGGTCGCCCGCCGTGGTGACCGCGCCGCCGCAGCCTGGCGAGCACACGGCGCAGGTGCTGCGCGACTGGCTTGGCCCGGATGGGAGCGGCCGGTGATCAGGCGCCAGGTCGCGGTCGCCGGGATCGGCCAGACCGGGTTCGCCAAGGCGCTGCCGGGGACCGCGTGGGAACTGGCCATCGAGGCCGTCACCGCCGCCCTCGCCGACGCCGGGGTCGATCCGGCGGACGTGGACGGGATGTGCCGGTTCGCCCCGCCGTTCGAGCAGGTCAGCGAGCCGATGCTGGTCCGCGCGCTGGGCATCAGGGAGCTGGCGTTCTTCGCCGAGGCGCCGCTGGGCGGCGAGGCCCTCGGCGCGGTGGTCGCGCACGCGTCGGCCGCGATCGCCAGCGGGCTCGCCTCGGTCGTGGTGTGCTACCGCGCGATCAGCCAGAGCCGCGGCGGCCGGTTCGGCCGTGCCGACCGCGCCGCGCCCTCCGGCGCCCCGTCCGCCGGCGCCGGGCCCGGCGGGCCGCGGGCCGACGTCGTGGTGCCCGAGGAGGACAACAGGTCCTTCGCCTGGCCGTACGGCCTGATGTCGCCCGGTCAGCTTTTCGCGCTGTGGGCGACCCGCTACGCCGCCGTGCACGGCCTGACCGGCGAGGACCTCACCGCCTCGCTCGGCGCGGTCGCCATCACCCAGCGCGGCTACGCCAACGCCAACCCGGCGGCGATGATGCGCGAGCGCACGCTCGACTGGCAGACCTACCGCGCGGCGCGGATGATCGCCGCGCCGCTGCGGCTCTTCGACCTGTGCCTGGAGAACGACGGTGCCTGCGCCGTCGTCCTGACCAGCGCCGAGGTCGCCGCGAGCCTGCGCCCCGACCCGGTCTACGTGCTGTCGGCAACCCAGTCGCTCAGCCCCTACCGCGAGCCGATGGGCATCTACACCGGCGACCTGATCGAGCTGTTCCCGCCGGCCGCGGCGGACCGGCTGTTCGCCATGGCGGGCGTCAGCCGCGGCGACATCGACGTCGCGCAACTGTACGACGCGACCTCGTTCATGACGATGAAGGGCCTGGAGTCCTACGGGTTCGTCCCCGACGGGCGGGGCTGGCGCTACGTCGCCGAGACCGGCATCGGGCCGGAGAGCCCGCTGCCCGTCAACACGCACGGCGGCCACCTGTCCGAGGGGTACCTGCACGGCATGAACGGCATGACCGAGGCGGTCAGGCAGCTGCGCGGCACCGCCTGCAGCCAGGTGTCCGGCGCCGAGGTGGCACTGGTCGGCGCGCCGTCGGGCAGCGCCATGATCCTGGCGAGGTGACCCGATGGCGATCGTCCCCGGCTACTCCGAACTGACGAGGCCGTACTGGGAGCACGCGCGCGAAGGCCGCCTCGTCGTCCAGCACTGCGCCGCCTGCGACCGGATCTGGCATCCGCCGCTGCCCGTCTGCCCGCACTGCCGCTCGGCGGCGGGCATCGGCTGGCGGCAGATGTCGGGCGAGGGGACCGTGTACACCTGCACGGTCGTCACGCACCCCACCCATGCCGCCTTCGCTGACCAGGTTCCCTACGTCGTCGCGATCGTCGAACTGGCCGAGGGGCCGCGGCTGGTGACCGGCATCACCGGCTGCGCGCCCGGCGACGTGCGGGTCGGCATGGCGGTCCGGGCGTGCTTTCGCGAGATCGCCGGCGGGGTCACGCTCCCGTACTTCGAGCCGCCGTTCTGACGGCCTGATAACAGCAAGAAGCGCCAGCAGGCAGGAGCTACGACGATGGGACTACTCGACGGGAAGGTGGCGTTCGTCACCGGCGCGGCACGCGGCCAGGGCAGGTCGCATGCCCGGCGCCTGGCTGAAGAGGGCGCCGACATCATCGCGATCGACGCCTGCTCGACGCAAGGCTGGCTGAGCTACGACCTGGCGGCCGGGACGGACCTGGCGCAGACGGTCAGGGAGGTCGAGTCGCTCGGCCGCCGGATCATCGCCAGCCAGGCGGACGTGCGGGACCTGGCGGCGGTGCGGGACACGATCGACGGCGGCCTGGCGGCGCTCGGCGGCCGCCTGGACATCGTGTGCGCCAACGCGGCGATCATCTCCCAGCCCGCGCCGACCTGGGAGATGGACCTCGACCAGTGGCGCGAGCTCATCGACGTGAACCTGACGGGCGTGTTCGTCACCGTCAAGGCCGCCATCCCGCCCATGATCGCGGCGGGCAACGGCGGGTCGATCGCGCTGACGAGCTCGGGCGCGGCACTGATCTCCGGCCCCGGCCTGGCCGACTACAAGGCGTCCAAGGCGGGGCTGCTGTCGCTGACGCGGACCCTGGCCTGCGAGCTCGCGGAGCATTCCATCCGGGTCAACGCGATCTGCCCGACCGCGGTGGACACCCCGATGATCCAGAACCAGGCGCTGTACCGGTCCTTCCGGCCCGACCTGGAGAACCCGGGCAGAGAGGACGTGAAGGCGGGGTTCGCGACCATGAACCTGCTGCCGATCCCCTGGATAGACCCGGTGGACGTGTCCAACGCGATCGTCTGGCTGGCCTGCGACGCCGCCCGCTACATCACCGGGATCACGCTGCCCGTCGATGCGGGGAACGCCCTGCGATGATGACCACGCAGGCGGCCGTCCTGTGGAAGAGCGGGACGGACTGGCGGGCGCGCGGCGCGACACCCTGCCCCGGCTGAGCCTGCTCGGCCTCGCCCAGTGGGAGAAGCAGATCGTGGGCTGCATCTTCGGCTCGGTCAACTCCCGCGCCGACATCCCGCGGCTGCTCGGCCTGTACCGGGACGGCCTGCTCGACCTCGACCAGATGGTCACCCGGACCTACCCGCTCCAGGACATCAACCAGGGCTATCAGGACCTGCGCGACGGCAGGAACATCCGCGGCGTTCTGCTGATGTAATAGGGGGCATGGGAGAAGAAGACGGACCGGTCCAGGGACTCGACGCCAGCAAGCCGAACATCGCCCGGGTCTACGACTTCTGGCTCGGCGGGAAGAACAACTTCGCCGCCGACCGGGAACTGGCCACCCGGCTGGCGCAGTGGTACCCGCCGTGGATGCAGGCGTGCCAGGACAACAGGGCATTCGTGGGCCGCGCGGTCACCTGGGCGGCCGGGCACGGCATCGGCCAGTTCCTCGACCTGGGCGCCGGGCTCCCGACCAGCCCTGCGGTGCACGACGTCGCCCGCGCGGTCAGCCCGGGCGCGCGGGTCTGCTACGTGGACAGCGACCCGGTAGTCGTCCGGCACGCCGACGCGCTGCTGGCCGGGCCCGAGGGGATCGCGGCGGCCCAGGCCGACCTGACGGAGCCGGGCGTGGTGTGGGACGACCCGCAGGTGCGCGCGGTGATCGAACCCGGCGAGCCGGTCTGCCTGATCTTCGCGCTCGTGCTGCACTTCCTCGACATCGAGCGGGCACGGCGGGTGGTCGCCGGCTACAGGTCCGCCGCCGCGCCCGGCAGCGTGTTCGTCGTCTCCGTCGGCCGCATCGACGACCCGCAGATGTGGCGGCAGTTCCGCGAGGCCTACACCGCGGGGGTGGCGCACAACCACGACAGGGCCGAGGTCCTGTCGCTCCTGGACGGGCTGGACGTGGTGCCGCCGGGCCTGGCGCTTGCGCACGCCTGGCGCGCGGGCATGACCGTGGTGCCGGACACGCCGCCCGGTCCCGCGTACGTGCTCGGCGGCGTCGCGGTCAAGCGAATGTAAGGTTCACGGCCGACCGCGAGGTCAGCCACGGCGGCCAGGGCGGGTCCTTGACGCGGCCGCCACCGCTTGGCGCACCATGACACTGCTCCGCACCCCCCGCGTCGCAGTGAGGTAGCCGCCATGCACCCATTCGTTTCCCTACGCCGGCGGGCCTGGTGGCTCGTCGCGGCCGCCGCGACGCTGGTGGCCGGCGCCACCCTCGCGGCGGGCACCGGCCCGGCCGCGGCGACGGCCGCCGCCGTCAGCGTCACGGTCAACGCCGGCGAAGGGCTCGGCACCGTCCCGAGCACCGCCTACGGACTCAACCAGGCGGTCTGGGACTCCCAGATGAACACCCAGGCGTCGGTGAACCTGCTCGGGCAGGCGGGCATCGAGATGATGCGCTACCCCGGCGGCTCCTACGGCGACATCTACAACTGGCAGACCAACACGGCCCCGGGCGGCTACGTCGCGCCGGGGACCGGCTTCGACCAGTTCATGAGCACGGTGCGGTCCGTGGGCGCGCAGGCGATCCTGATCGCGAACTACGGGTCGGGCACGCCGCAGGAGGCGGCGGACTGGGTCCGGTACGCCAACGTCACCAAGGGCTACCACGACCAGTACTGGGAGATCGGCAACGAGGTCTACGGCAACGGGTACTACGGCGCGCACTGGGAGACCGACAACCACGCCAGCAAGAGCCCGGCGACGTACGCGAGCAACCTGCTGCAGTACGCCTCCGCCATGAAGGCGGTCGACCCGACGATCAAGATCGGCGCGGTCCTCACGCTGCCAGGCAACTGGCCGGACAGCGTCGTCGCCTCCGGCGACTCCATGGACTGGAATCAGACCGTGCTCTCGCAGGCCGGCTCGGCGATCGACTTCGTGATCGTGCACTACTACCCGAGCCCGGCCAACGCGGCCGCCGCGCTGCAGACGCCGGAGCAGCTTCCGGGCGAACTGGCCCAGCTCCGGCAGGAGATAGACCAGTACGCCGGGCCTAACGGCCCCAGCATCGGCATCGCGATGACCGAGACCGACTCCAACTACGACATGGACACCCAGCCCGGCGCCCTGTACGCCGCCGACACCTACTTCACGGCGCTCGAGAACGGCGCCTTCACCGTGGACTGGTGGGACACCCGCAACGGCGAGACCACGATCAGCACCGCGCCGGACGGGGCCACCGACTACGGCGACGAGGGCATCTTCTCCAGCGGCCAGTGCAACAGCGCCGGCGTATGCGAGCCGCCGCTGAACACCCCCTTCCCCGTCTACTACGCGCTCTCGATGCTGAGCAAGGTCGCGCTGCCCGGCGACACCCTGGTCCGGGCCTCGTCGGACAATCCGCTCGTCGCCGTGCACGCCGCGCGCAACGCGGACGGCGACCTGTCCGTCGAGCTGGTCAACAAGGACCCGGGCAACGCCTACACGGTCAACCTGAACTATGAGGGCTGGCAGCCAAGCTCGGCCACGCCGACCGTCTACACCTATGGCGACGAGGCCACCTCGATCACCACGGCGCAGCAGGGCTCGAGCAGCACCCAGGTCATCCCGCCGTACTCGATCGTGACGGTGAAGCTCACCCCGTCGCCGACCAACCCGGTCAGCTCGGTGCTCTCCGCGCCCGGCCAGCCCGCCGTCAGCGGGGTCTCGGCGACCACCGCGACGATCTCCTGGCCGGCCTCCACCGGCGGCCAGGTCATCCGCTACGAGGTGTACGAGCAGAACGGCACCAACAGCGTGCTGCTCGGCGAGTCCACGTCGACCTCGTTCACCGCGCAGAACCTCGTCCCGGGCACGGCGTACACGCTCAACGTCCTCGCCACCGACCAGAAGGGGTACCTGTCCCCGCCGTCGCCGCCCGCCGGGTTCATCACCACGACGCCCGTCAACAGCACGTGCGCGGTGAGCTACGACGTCAGCAACGGCTGGGGCAGCGGCTTCGTGGCGAACATCAGCATCACCGACACCGGGCCGAACCCGATCACCGGATGGACCCTGGCGTTCGCCTTCCCCAGCGACACCGAGTCCGTCTCGGGCAGCAACTGGAACGCGACCTACGCGCAAAGCGGCGACAACGTGGTAGTCACGCCGGTGAGCTGGGACGGCAACCTGGCCGCCAACAGCGGCAACACGGTAAGCATCGGCTTCGTAGCCAACCAGGACGGCGCCTACCCCTCGCCGGCTTCCTTCACCCTCAACGGCACGGTCTGCACCACGACCCACTCCTCGTAACCAGCGCCCCGGAGTAGCCGGCGCCCGAACGGCGCCCGCCGCAGACCCCGGCCCCCGCGAAAACGCCGCGGGGGCCGGTTCCACCCCAGATGAGCGCGAGAGATCGCGCGACCGGGCCGCGCCGCCTACCGTCGCACCCAAAACCGGATATTTCGGGCACTGGCAGGCCGGCCGGCGCCGCGAAACATTTAACGTGTGTAGTCTGACCCCCTGCGAGGGGTCAGACTACACACGTTAATGTGATGTGGTACGCGTGTGACAGCAGCGCTCGCTTCTGTGCGCGAAATGGGTCTTTGCCGCCTAGAGCTGGCCGACGGAGTAGCTGTGGAGCCCGAACCTGGTGGCGATCGGGTTCCACAGCCTGACGAAGGCCGTCTTGCTGGCGGTCGCCTGACCGTCGGGGCCGTAGGAGGCCGTCAGGCTGGGGTCCTTGGGGTTACCCTTCTTGCAGCCGTGGGCGATCGCGTCGCCCGCCCACCTGGCGAGGTCGCTGTCCGCTTGCGCGGACGCCAGCCAGGCCCCGTTCAGGTCCGAGACCAGCGCGGCGGGCAGCGCCGAACGGCCGGGCAGGGCGGCGAGCCTGGACAGCAGGGCCCGCCGGTTCTTCGCGGCGGTGCTGAAGGTCCGGGCGGCACTGGGCAGCATCTTGCAGGCCTGCACGTTGAGCACCGAGTCGATCACGCCGGTGCGGTCCTTGCCGCTTTGCGGCAGCAGGGCGGCTAGCCGCGTCGCGGCCCGCTTCTCCGCCTGCTTCGACGTCGCCGCCGAGGCGGACGCGGACGTCGTGGGCGTGCCGGCGGCCTGGGTCGCGGTGCCTGACGGGCCGCCGCCGCTCGCGGACAGCACGAGGGCGACGACGACCACGACGGCCAGAGCCCCGCCGGCGACCACCGTGCCGAGGCGGCGGGACGGCCTGCGCATGCCCCGCAGCAGGCCGCCGGGTCCAGCCCCTCCCGGTCGTCCCGGCCTCCAGGGGCGCCCCGGCCCTCCCGGCCCTCCCGGCGCCCAGGGGGCCTCGGACATTCCCGGCGGCCCGGGCATCCCGGGCATCCCGTGCGGCAGCGTGCCCGCGCCGCCGCCGCCGGCCGCGCCGCCAGGCGTCCCTGGCCAGGCTGGCGGGCCGAACTCGCCCTGCTCGCTGAACTGGTACTCGCCGAACCGGCCCGGCCCGCCCTGCCCCGGCCCGCCCTGGCCCGCGTACTGCCCCGGCCCGCCCTGGCCCGCGTACTGCCCCGGCCCGCCCTGGCCCGCGTACTGCCCCGGCCCGCCCTGGCCCGCGTACTGCCCCGGCCCGCCATGGCCCGGCCCGCGG
>DAHVAN010000107.1 GCA_027314595.1 Actinomycetota bacterium
CGGAGGCGCCGCCGGCGACCCAGCCGGCGACCCAGCCGGCCGCGATGGCCTCACCCCCGTTCCCGTACTCGGCGGGGCCGTCGTACGCCCTGCAGCCGCCCGCCGCCGGCCGGCCACGGCGTGCCGGGGCAGGCGGGCCGGCCAGGCCGCGGGCGGCCGACGCGGGACCGATCGCGCTCGTGGTGCTTGCCGCGATCGGCGCGGTGATCGCGTTCGCGCCCTCCTGGGACAGCTATACGATTACCCAGGCCTCGACAGGCGCCGTCCAGACGGTCACCTTGGGCGATGCTTTCGCGAACCCAGGCGTGATGATCGCGGGCAATGTCGCCGTGATGGTCGCGGTCGTCGCGATGGCGGCGCTCGCCGCGCTTTGGCGCCCGGTCCGGCATGGCGCGGTGCTGCTGGCAGGCGTCGCAGTCCCGCTGGCCGCGCAGGCGATTTCCGCGCTTATCCAGGTGCGCGAGCCCGTGGCGCCCGCGCAGTTCGGTTTCTCGTCGTCTGCCGGGGTGGCCATAGCCTCCGGGGTCACGCCCATATTCTGGGTGTACTGCGTGTTCGTCATATCGCTCGTCGTATCGTGCGCCTGGATGCTTACCGCGCCGTGGCATCCGGCAATGCAGGCGGTGCCCCAGTCGCCCGCGCCAGGGCCCCCGCACGTGCACCCAGGGCAAGCAGCTGGCGACCAGGACCACGATAGTGACGATGACGACGCCGAAGACGACGCGGAATCCAGTTACGCCTGACGCCGCCAGTGCCGCTGGCTGTGGTTGCCCAGCCTCGCGGGCTGGCAGCGGGCGTACCGCCCGGCGAAAAACGCCCCCGGCGCCGGCGCCGGGGGCGTTATCGCTGATTAGGGAACGAAGTTCGGTAGAAACTACGTATTCCTACATACCTGTTACTTACCGGTCGCAGCCTGGTACTTGGCCACCAGGTCGGCGGGCACGCGGCCACGATCCTTAATGTCATATCCCTGCTCGCGCGCCCAGTTCCTGATCTCGGTGGTGTTGAGCGCGCTGCCGCCTCCACGGCTGGCCCTACCTGCGGCGCGACCAGCGCGGCGCGCGCTGCCTCCCACCTTGCGGGCGTGAGAGACGTACCTTCCGAGAGCTGAGCGCAGCTCCTCCGAGTGCTTGGCGTTCAGGTCGATCTCGTAATCCGTACCATCCAGCGCAAAGCGCACGGTACCCTCTGCCGCTCCGCCGTCGATGTCGTCGATGAAGAGAGTCTGAATCTTCTGGGCCACTTGGGTTCCGCCTTTCCTTGTTTCGACAGCCATCATAATCGATGACCGCGGCGTTAGCGGCGCCGGACCCGCCTCATCCGCAAACGACGGTAATTGCCGGACCAAGCCCCCGGCCGCCGAAGTCTTTGTGCCGTGCTAAGCCGAGGTGATCTTATCTGACCCAGCTCTGGCTATGTGACATTTACGACAATCGGGGCGAGTGTGTCGGTCCGTGTTGGCTATGGGCAGCGGATCGCAACGCTCTAACGGGAACAACGTTGCAAGGGCGATACTCGTTACCGCAAAGGTTTAGACCGGCCAGGATTCTCTGCGGTACCCCATGTCCCAGAACATCCACTCGTAACGGCTCGTGGTCCGGAAGTGACGCCGGACGAGCGCGCGCTCGGCATCGGAAAGGATAGCCCCGGCCGCGTCGGCTTCGGCGATCACCTCTCGTACGACCTGACCGAACTCATCTCCGCCGTAGGTGTCAATCCATCGCTGGTACCGCGGGTCGGGAGAGCCCTGGAGCAGCAGTTCCTTGCCCACTTCCCAGTAAATCCAGTAGCACGGCAGCACTGCCCCGACGCCTTCGGCGTACGTTCCGCCGCGAATGGTCGAGAGCAGGTAGCTGGTGTAGGCGAGGTTCGTCGGCGCGGGCTCGGCGGCGGACGCCGCCTCCGCGGAAATGCCGAGCTCGGGAAGCAGCGCGGAGTGCAATTCCCGCTCGACCGCCACGGCGTCCGCCGCGTGCCGCGCGAACATCCGCGTCGCGGCCGGCCGCGGCGCCCGGCTCCCGACGGCGGCGAGAGCGCTCGCGTACTGCCTCAGGTAAAGCCCGTCCTGCACGACGAAGAACGCGAACGACTCCGCGGGCAGCGTGCCGTCGGTCAATCCCCTGATGAATGGATGCGCCAGGATCGCGCCGTAGATATCGGTGATGCTGTCCCAGAGTTCGTCGCTGAAGGAGTCGGTCACGGCGCCACCATACGGCGCAAGCCGTCCCTGGCGAAAGCGGGCCCGCCGCCGGCCAGCCCGCACGGTCCGGCCGCGTAGTGGGCCAGATGCGCGGATGCCCCGGATCTATCGGGCTCCATGCGCCGGTGGCCCAGTTGCCCGGCAGCCGGCGTGCGGTGCAGAGACTTTCACCCGTCAGTCGCGGACCATGGTCCCTAGCTGACGGCCAGCGCTGCGCGTTGACTGCGATCATGTTCGCCTCACATGAGCAGGTTATAGACGTGCCACTGAGCATGGCGCAGTCCCGCCTCGCGAGCCTGATACGTGTCGGCTGGCTCAGCGATGCCTCTGTCGAGGCCTATAGGCACAGCGCCGACGACCTGATGCGGGTCGGTCCGTTCGGCGATACGTGGGGCGCCTCCCGGCTTGTGCGAGTCCGGTTCACCGATCCTGCCTACCGTGATGGCACCATGCGGGTCGGGATGCGCTGGGAGGCGGTCGGCGTGATCGGGGGGCTCTTCCCGGCCCTGGACGCCGACATCACCCTCACCGCCGATGGCGAGAGCACCCGGGTAGTGCTGACGGGCAGCTACCGGCCCCCGCTGGGCGCTTTCGGCACCGGCCTGGACCGCCTGGTCCTGGGCAAGGTCGCCATCGCGACGATCGCCGCGTTCCTGGACCAGGTGATCGGCGCCCTGAAGAGCCCGCCATCGATGATTGCCGTCAGAGCCGAAGTGCCGGCGCCCTACTAAGGGAAGGCCGTCGTGAGGCCGGCGCCTTCCGGTCAGGAAACAAGGCTGGTCATGGCCGCCGCCCCCGCGGGCCGGCTGCCCTGGCTGGCGGGCCTGTCCGCGCTCGTCACCGCGCGCGTCCGGTGGCTCTGCAGCGGCGCCCGCGAGGCGAGCGCGGCCTAGCCGCGGCGCCCGGGCGCGGCTAGGCGTTCGCGTTGCCGTACGGCGCGGTCTGCAGCGGCGCCTTCGCCGTGCTCGGCGCCAGCGTCGCCGGGTTCACGAACGTGCTGCCGTCCGGCCCGGCCAGCACCGCCTCGTGCAGCGCGCTGCCGCGCAGGTACCGGTTCCAGCTCAGGAACCACATGGTCCAGCCGTTGTCCCAGGTGCCCGCGAGCGGGCTGCCCACGATCGTGATCGGGTCGCCGGGGACCGCCATCTTGTAGTAGATCTCCGCGTCAGCAGGCGGCAGGTTCACGCAGCCGTGGCTGACGTTCACGTAGCCCTGCTGGCTGACCGACCAATAGGCGTCGTGATAGTAGTCGCCGCTCCAGGTGAACCGCACCGACCACGGGACCTCCAGGCTGTACCCCGGGCCGGTCATCAGCACGGGGTTCTCCTTCTCGATCGTCAGGTAGCTGCCGTCCGGCGTGTCGTCGCCCGGCCGGCCGGTGCTGATCGGCCAGTCGTACCTGAGCTTTCCGTCCACGTAGATCTGCGTGTGGTGGGTCCGGGTGCTCCCCACCGCGATCACCGACTGGCCGATGACGAACGTCTGGGTCAGCGTGTGATACCCGTAGACGCCCGGCGCGCCCTCGACGCCGTTCAGGTGCCCGGTGAAGCTCACCGTCGTGCCGGCCGGCCAGTAGTCGCGCGGCCGGAAGTAGGCGCAGGTGACGGCCATGCCGCAGGGGTAATCCCAGTACCAGGCGCCGACGATCGGCCGGGACGTCTTCACCTGCAGCGCGCGCTCGACCGCGGCCCTGTTCGTGATCTTCTGGCTGAAGTACAAGATGATCGGCATGCCGACGCCGTAGCTCTGGCCGGACCCCTCGACGATCTCGGTGGTGAACGTCGACGGCGGCGTGAGCGTGCGGAACGTGCTGGTCCGCGTCGTCGTCGTCCCGTTGGCCGCGGCCGCGGTCGCGGTCACCGTGTAGGACTGCGACACGCCAAGCGCCCACGTGCTGTGCCACGCCGTGCCGCCGCCGGAATAGGCGCCGGTGACCGGGTCGCCGGCGGTGCGCACGCTGACGTTCTTCAGCTTGCCTGCGGTTGTGGTGACCGTGATGCCCTGGGACGGATCGGCGCCGCCGGCGCCGCTCGCCGGAGATATCGTCACGACCGGCCCGGTCCTGGCCGGCGAGGCATTCGCCTTCGCCTGGCTCAGGCGCCGGGCGCGGTGCGGTCAGGCCCTGAAGACCTCGTCCTTGAACCACTTCCAGGTCCGCGGCAGGCCGGCCTCGCGGGTCACCGTCGGCGCGTACCCGAGCAGCTTGTTCGCCAGGTCGTAGGACGCGAAGTTGCGGCCCACCTCGCCGGCCCGCCTGGGGCGGTACTCGATCGGGTGGCCGGGGACGCCCGCCGCCCTGCGGCACAGGTCCGCCAGCTCGCTGACCGTGGTCTCGACGCCGGACGCGGCGTGCAGCACCGTGCCGCCGGGCACGTCCTTCTCCAGCGCCAGCCGCAGGGCGCCGGAGATGTCGTCCACGTGCACGTAGTCGCGGGACGCCGTCCCGTCGCCGTGGATCACCATCGGCTCGCCCGAATGCAGCGCCTCGAAGAAGACGTTGATCACCCCGCGCTTGCGAGCGCTCCATGGCCCGTACACGTTGCCGAACCTGATCGCGACCGTGCGGAGCCCGTAGGCCTTGGCGAACGCGTGCGCGTAGCCCTCGCCCGCCAGCTTGCTCGCCCCGTACGGGGAAATCGGCTTGGGCAGCGACCGCTCGTCCACGGGCGGCGTGGCGTCGCCGATGAGCGCCCCCCCGGTGGACGCCAGCACGACCCGCTCGATGCCAGCCCGCCGCGCGGCGTCCAGGACCCGGAACGTGCCGAGCACGTTGACCTCGAAGTTCGCGCCCGGATCCTGCACCGAGCCGATCACCGAGCCCGCGGCGGCCAGGTGGATGACGGAGCCGAGGCCGGCCAGCGCGTCGTCGAGCGCCGCGGCGTCGCGGATGTCGCCCTTGACCAGTTCGGCGTCCACGCCGGACAGATGCGCGGCGTCCCCGGTGCTGAGGTTGTCGAGCACGCGGACCCGGTAGCCGCCGGCCGCCAGCCGCCGCACCAGTGTCGCGCCGACGAACCCGGCGCCGCCGGTAACCAGGATTCCCTCAGAAGCAGTCACAGAAGGGGGAGTGTACCGTCACCGCGCGAGCCGGGCCACGGCCGCGCGGCGCGGCCCCGTCCGTCGCATGAATGCCGGCCGCATTTGCCGCAATGATTTGCCATCAACGTGATTGCGGCGGATGCCAATCGCGCCGATCACGAATAGCTCTAACGCGCGTGCGGTGCGCCACTAAACCGGACTCTCCGCGATCGGCGCGCGACGTCGCGTCATCGCCGCCGGCCGCTCGCCGGTTCGCCCGGAGTTGGTCACACGCGCACCAAGTGTCTCGGCATTGGCGCTGGCAAACGTCAATCACAGGACGATAACACCCCTGCCGTGGCGTACCGGGCATAATGGGCCGGCTCTGGGCCCCCGTCTTGGTGTGACATGCCTCACACGTGACTTCCTCCTCGCCTGGGTGTCCGCCAGCCGCGCGTGACAACGTTGACTAGTGCTCTGACCTGCGGCTTTGCTATCCGGTGAATGTGAATTGCCGATCTTGAAAACGAGAGTTACCCACTCGTGATCTACAAGGCAAAGCGCGGCCGCCAATAGCGATTGGCGAGACAAAGGCACTCCGCTGGTGGTAATCAGGTATCGCGGCCCGCAGGAACGAAATCCACGGGACCGAAAGACACCGAAACACATCAAACACGCGGGAGAAGGTCCGAATGATAGCGACTCGTATGCGCGCAAAGGAGTCCCATACCTATGTCCAGGTCCATGCCTGGCGAGGCGGAGGCGCCTAAGGATGCGGCGTAATGCGCTGGCCCGCGCGACGCTGGCGGCAGCGGCGGCGATAGCCGTGAGCGTCCCGCTGGCGGGTGCCGCACAGGCGGTCTCGGTGGGCGGCCAGGGCCAGGGCCCCTCAGTCAGCCGGCCTATCCGCCGTCACCACCGGCATCTGTCGTTCAATCAGCTGGCAGCGGCGTACGTGAAGACCCTCGAGGGCATCCCGTACGTCTACGGGGGAACCTCCAAGTCCGGCTTCGACTGCTCGGGCCTGACCCAGTACGTCTACCGCCACCTCGGCAAGCGCATCGAGCGCACGGCCTATGAGCAGTTCCTGCAGTTCCGGCGGATAAGCCAGGCCCGGGCCTGGGCCGGCGACCTGGTGTTCTTCCACGTGTCGAGCGACCCGAACAGCTACGTGTACCACGTAGGCGTCTACGAGGGCGGCCAGTACATGGTCGCCGCGACCACCACCGGCAGCGACGTCCAGTGGCAGTCGTTCGCCTGGGCGGGCGACACGGTCACCTTCGGCACGATCACGCACTGACGCCGGCGCTGACGCCGATGCGGCCCGAGCCGCGGACCGCCGGGGGAAGGCGGCGGTAAAAGGACCCCGCGAAACCGGCGACGGGCAGTGGACGCGCGCGAGCCGCCACTGCCCGTCCGGCCTCCGGCGTCCGGCGTCCGGCGCGGCGCCCCCAAGAGCCGCCACCGCTCGTTCGGCATATATCAATGATTTGCTATATGCTACTTACTCATGGCGGAATGGAACGTATAAGTGGACCGTCAGGCATCGCCGACGCTGTCCCGTCGTCATGAGGCCGGGGCGCAGAGCGCGCGCGGCATGCTGCTTACTCTACTCGGCGAGTTCGTGCTCCCCGGGGACGCGATGGCCTGGACCGGCGCGGTCGTCACCGTCTTCGAAAGGCTCGGCGTCGCGGAGAAGGCGACCAGGCAGGCGCTGATGCGCACCAGCAACGCTGGCTGGCTTACGCCGCGCAGGTCCGGCCGCCGCACCCGCTGGCAGCTCACGGACTCGGCCAGGAAGCTGCTGACCGACGGCGCCGAGCGCATCTACTCCTTCGGCCCCGCGCAGGAGTGGGACGGCCGCTGGGTCCTGGTGCAGGTGCGCATCCCCGAGTCTGATCGGCGGGCCAGGCACGCCGTGCGGACCAGGCTCACCTGGGCGGGCTTCGGCTCACTGGGCGCGGGCCTGTGGATCAGCCCGCACCCGGCCAGGGAAACAGAGGCCGAGCGAGTGCTGCGTGAGGCTGGCGTGGCCGGCGCGGCGCATGTGTTCGTGGCGCGGCGGACGGGCATGGCCGATACCAGGGCCATGGTGGCCCAGGCCTGGGACCTGCCGGCGATCGAGGCGCAGTACGAGCAGTTCACCGCGGAGTTCGGCGGCCGGGAAGACGGCGGCGACGTGCTCGCGCGCCAGCTCGGGCTGGTGCACGCCTGGCGCCGGTTTCCGTCCATCGACCCCGCGCTGCCGGCCGAGTTGCTCCCCGCGAGGTGGACGGGCACCACGGCCGCGCGACTGTTCGCCGAGCGGCACGAGCAGTGGCTTGACGGCTCGCGCGGCGAGTGGAAACGCCTGAACAGCGGCTGAGCGGCGCCTCGTCATATGCTACGAAGCATTGACGGACCGGTGTTCATGCGTAGAACATAAGCCGTAACGCCGAACCAGCCGAGGACGACCCATGACGACCCAGGGCACGCCGCCCATGGTGGACTTCCGCACCAGCCCCGCGCGGTACCGGCACTGGAGGCTGGCGGTCGACGGCCCGGTGGCGACGCTGACCATGGACGTCGACGAGCAGGGCGGGCTGGTGCCGGGGTATGAGCTGAAGCTCAACTCCTACGACCTGGGCGTGGACATCGAGCTCTACGACGCCGTCCAGCGCCTGCGGTTCGAGCACCCTGGCGTCGCGGCCGTGGTGATCACGAGCGGCAAGGACAAGGTCTTCTGCGCGGGGGCGAACATCCGGATGCTGGCCGCCTCGAGCCACCCGTGGAAGGTGAACTTCTGCAAGTTCACCAACGAGACCCGCAACGGGATCGAGGACGCGACCGAGCATTCGGGACAGGCCTACATCGCGGCGCTGAACGGCGCCGCGTCCGGCGGCGGCTATGAGCTGGCACTGGCCTGCGGTCACATCATGCTCATCGACGACAGGTCGTCGGCGGTGTCGCTGCCCGAACTGCCGCTGCTCGGCGTGCTGCCGGGCACCGGCGGCCTGACCCGCGTGACGGACAAGCGGCACGTGCGCCGCGACCTTGCCGACTACTTCGCCACCCGCCCGGAGGGAGTGGGCGGGACCAGGGCGGTGCAATGGAAGCTTGTGGATGAGGCCGTCCCCCGCGCCCATTTCCAGGACCGGGTGTCCGAACGAGCGGTCGCGGCTGCCCGGGCCTCACCTCGCCTGTCCGGCGGCGGGCCCGGGGTCGAACTGACACCCCTCGCCAAGACCCGCACGGACACGGCGGTCGCCTACACCTACGTGGGCGCCGCACTCGACCGCTCCCGCGGCGTCGCCGAGATCACCGTGCTCGCCCCGCAGACGATCCCCGCCGTCCCCGCCGTCAACGACCTGCACGCGCTCGGCGACAGGTTCTGGACGCTGGCGATGACCAGGGAACTCGACGACCTGATCCTGGACCTGCGGACCAACGAGCCCGAGATCGGCAGCTGGCTGCTCCGCGCGCGCGGCGACGCCGGACGCGTGCTCGCCCATGACGACCTGCTGCTCGCGCACCGCGGCACCGACTGGCTGGCCAACGAGATCGTGCTGTACCTCAAGCGGACGCTCAAGCGGCTGGACGTCACGAGCAGGTCGCTGATCGCGCTGATCGAGCCGGGCTCGTGCTTCGCCGGCTCCCTGCTGGAGCTCGCGCTGGCCGCCGACCGGTCCTACATGCTCAGCGGCGCGAGACAGGACGCCGGCCCGGACGCCGGGCCAGCGGCGGTGACCGTCGGCGGCATGAACACCGGGCCCCTGCCGATGGGCAACGGGCTGACCCGGCTGCAGACCAGGTTCCTGGGGGACCCGGCAGCGCTCGAGGCGGCGGAAAAGCGGGCGGGGGAGCCCCTGCATGCCGCCGGCGCCGAGCAGCTTGGCCTGGTCACCTTCGCTCCTGACGACATCGACTGGGCCGAGGAGGTGCGGATCGCGGTCGAGGAGCGGGCGAGCTTCTCCCCGGACGCGCTGACGGGTCTGGAGGCGAACTGCCGGTTCGCCGGGCCGGAGACGACCGAGACGAAGATCTTCGGCCGGCTGACCGCCTGGCAGAACTGGATCTTCGCCCGCCCCAACGCCGCGGGCCCCGGCGGGGCGCTGCGCGCCTACGGCACCGGTAAGCGGGCCGATTTCGACCGGAAGCGAGTGTGACCGCGATGAGCAGGCCCGATTACGCGGACAAGATCCCGAACAACGTCGCCCTCGCCGGGGACCGCAGGCTGCAGCGGGCGCTTGAGTCCTGGCAGCCTGACTTCCTGTCCTGGTGGGAGAGCATGGGACCGGCCCTGCCGACGCGGGAGGTGTACCTGCGCACCGCGGTCAACGTCGGCAAGGAGGGCTGGGCGCACTTCGGGCACGTCCCGATGCGGGACTACCGGTGGGGGATCTTCCTGGCGCAGGCCGACCCGGACAGGCGGATCGCGTTCGGCGCGCACAAGGGCGAGCCGGCCTGGCAGCAGGTGCCGGGGGAGTACCGCGCCGAACTGCAGCGGCTGATCGTGATCCAGGGCGACACCGAGCCCGCGTCCGTGGAGCAGCAGCGCAACCTCGGCGCGACCGCCCCGTCCCTGTATGACCTGCGGAACCTGTTCCAGGTCAACGTCGAAGAGGGCCGGCACCTGTGGGCGATGGTGTACCTGCTGCACGCCCACTTCGGCCGCCAGGGCCGGGAGGAGGCCGGGGAACTGCTGCACCGTAATTCGGGCAGCGCCGACGCGCCGAGGATCCTGGGGGCGTTCAACGAGGAGACACCGGACTGGCTGTCGTTCTTCATGTTCACCTACTTCACCGACCGGGACGGCAAGTACCAGCTCGGCACGCTGAAGGAGTCCGCGTTCGACCCGCTGTCGCGCACGTGCGAGTTCATGCTGAAGGAGGAGGCGCACCACATGTTCGTCGGGACGACGGGCGTGGACCGGGTAGTGGAGCGCACCGCCCAGGTCATGGTGGAAAACGACACCGACGACGTGGCGGCGTACGGGGCGGTCCCGCTGCCGGTCATCCAGAAGTACCTCAACTTCCACTACAGCGTGTCCCTGGACCTGTTCGGCGGCGAGACCTCCGCCAACGTCGCCAACTACTACACCGCCGGCCTGAAGGGCCGCTGGCTTGAGGAGCGGCGCACGGACGACCACAGGCTCACCGACGACTCGATCCGCGTCGACGCCCTGGTCGGCGGCGAGATCGCCGTCACCGAGGTGCCCGCCCTGACCGGGCTGAACACCGACCTGCGCCGCGAGTACACCGCCGATTGCGAAAGCGGCGTCAAGCGGTGGAACCGTATCCTGTCAGGGGCGAATCTGCCGCACCGGCTTGCGCTGCCGCACGTGGCGTTCAACCGCAAGGTCGGCGCGTTCGCCGGCATCGAGGCCTCGCCCGACGGCGAGAAGCTGGACGCGGCGCGCTGGCAGGCCGGCAAGGGGCAGTGGCTGCCAACCGATACCGACAAGACGTTCGTCCGCTCGCTCATGCAGCCGGCGCGCGAGCGCGGCAAGATCGCCGCCTGGCTGGCCCCGCCCCGCAACGGCATCAACGGCAGGCCCTTCGACTACGACTACGTTCACCTCGCATGAGCGCGCCAGTACCATTTCTCGCTCCGGCGCCCGTACCTCTCCGCAGCAAAGGCGGCTCCGATGGCGCAGCTGTTCAACGCATGTGAGTACCTGCTCGACCGCCGGCTCGCCGCGGGCGACGGGCAGCGGACCGCGCTGGCCGGCCCGGCGGGTGAGATCAGCTACGCGGAACTGGGCGACCGGGTCTGCCGCACCGCCGCCGGGCTCCGCGCGATCGGCCTGCAGCCCGAACAGCGGCTGCTGATGGTCATGGCGGACTCGCCTGAGTTCGCGGTGGTTTACCTTGCTGCGATGCGGGTAGGCGCGATCCCGGTGCCGGTTTCGACGATGCTGCACGCCGAGGGCATCGCCGGCCTGCTGCGCGACTCGCGCGCGCGGTTCCTCGCGGTGACCCACGAGTTCGCCGCCGCGGCGGAGTCGGCCGCCGCGGCGGCGTCCGGGCTCACCGGGATACTGGCGGACCGCCCGCTGAGCGCCGGCATCCCGGTGCACGGGCTCGACGAGCTCGCCGCCGCCGCTCCCGACGAGTCGGTGTACGACACGTCGGCGGACTCACCCGCGTTCTGGCTGTACACCTCGGGCACCACGGGCACGCCGAAGGCCGCCATGCACCGGCACGGGTCCATCCCCGTGGTGTGCGAGACCTACGGCGCCCGGGTGCTGGGCATCGAGCCCGGCGACCGCTGCCTGTCGGCGGCCAAGGCGTTCTTCGCCTACGGGCTCGGCAACTCGCTGCTCTTCCCGATGTCGGCGGGCGGCTGCGCGGTGCTGAACCCGGTGCCCGCGCGGCCGGACGTGATGGCCGAAGCCGCCGCCAAGCACGGCGCGACGCTGTTCTTCGCCGGGCCCACGTTCTTCGCGAACATGCTGCGCGCCGGGATGCCGTCCGACGCCCTCGCCGGGGTCCGGCTGGCCGCGTCGGCGGGCGAGGCGCTGCCCGCGCAGCTGTACCAGCGGTGGACCGCGCACTTCGGCATCGACATCCTCGACGGCATCGGCATGACCGAGATGCTGCACATCTTCTTGTCCAACCGGCCCGGCCAGGTCAGGCCGGGCACCACCGGCGTCGCCGTGCCCGGCTATCAGCTGCGGATCGTCGACGAGGACACCGGCGCCGGCGTGACCGAGCCGGGCACGCCCGGCACGCTGTTCGTCCGCGGCGACTCCACGGCGACCGGCTACTGGTCCCGGTACGAGGCCTCCCGGCTGGTGTTCCAGGGCGAGTGGCTGCGCACAGGGGACACCTACGTCCGCGACGCCGACGGGTACTACGCCTGCCTCGGCCGGACCGGGGACATGCTCAAGGCCGGCGGCATGTGGGTGTCGCCGATGGAGGTGGAGGCCAGGCTGCTGGAACATCCGGCCGTGGCGCAGGCGGTGGTCGTCGGCGCGTCCGACGCCGACGGCCTCGAAAAGCCGGTGGCGTACGTGATTCTCGTGCCTGGGCGGCAGGCGACCGGCGCCGAGCTGATCGAGTTCTGCCGCCAGGGGCTGCCGTCGTTCAAGCGGCCGCGCGCGGTCGTGTTCACCGACGGCTTCCCGACCACCGCGACGGGCAAGGTGCGCCGCGTCGAACTTCGCGCGATGGCCGCCTCGGCGCTGCGGCAGGAGCAGGCGCGCTGATGATCGACGGGCTCCCTCTCATCGACGTGCACCAGCATGCCGCCCGGCTGCCCACGCTCAAGCCGGCCTGGAAGACCTGGGCGCACGGCTTCGGCAACCCGGACGCGTTGGCCAGGCTGTACGACGAGACCGGCACGATCATGCCGGCCGTGTTCGGCGCCTACCTCGCCGCGCAGGGCGTGGACATCGCGCTGCTGCTGGCCGAGTACAGCCCGAAGGTCACCGGCATGCAGGCCATCGAGGACCTGCTGCCGCTCGCGCAGGCCAGCCCCGGCCGCGTCAAGATCGTCGCCAGCGTGAACCCGCACCTGCACTACCCGATCGACGAGGAAGTGCGGCGCCAGCTGGCCCTCGGCGCCGTCGCGCTCAAGATCCACCCGGTGCACGCGGGTTTCGCGGCCAGCGACCCCGCGATGTACCCGGCCTATGAGGCCTGCCAGGACGCCGGGATCCCGCTCGTGGTGCACTGCGGCACCTCCACGTTCCCCGGCTCGTCGAACAATTTCGCCGATCCCGTGCTGCTCGACGACGTGCTGCGCGACTTCCGCCGGCTGAACGTCGTCCTGGCGCACGGCGGCCGCGGCTGGTGGTACGACGCCGCGGCGTTCCTCGCGCTGGCCAGCGACCGGGTCTGGATCGAGCTCTCCGGCCTGCCGCCGTCGCGCCTGCGCGAGTACTACGCGCGGCACAACTGGGCAAGGCTCACCCGCAAGATGATCTTCGCGACCGACTGGCCCGGCGTCCCCGGCATCGCCGCGAACGCCCGTGCCGTCGCCGCTCTCTGCCCGGACCAGCCCACCGCAGCCCTGGTGCTGGCCGGCAACGCCTGCCGCGTCTACAACCTGAAGCTCGAGCAATAACAGTCCGCCGCGACAAGCGCGGCGCCGGTCCTCCCGCGCGCCGCCAGCTTCTCCCCTCTGGGCAACCCTCGACCTACTGCTGACCAGCGACAGTCCGCCGGATCCGCTCCACGATCTGGTTAGCCTCATCCTCGCTGATCTCGTAGAACTTGTTGTCCATATTGCCGCGCTCATATGAGTAAAGCAACGGACTGTGCTCCCACTTCAGGTTGCGCGTGAAGGCCTGATCCTCTTGACCCTCATCATCCTGAACGCGGCGAATGACGCCACCAGGACGGTCGCGGCTGCTGAATTCGTTGACGATCGCATAGTAGGTGATCTTCGTCGGCATCTGTCCTCCTATGGGTAGTTCGGGTAGCCCGGCGCGCCTTGTGGGACGGGGACAAAGACGCTCACACGGCGTTGGAAGGCTTCCAGCTCATCTCGCTCTGCTTTCGAGGTCGTCTGAATCCGCAAGCGTTCATAGGCCGGATGCGTGAGTTGCTTGGCCTCGAAGCTGATCTCGGTATGGAACTGAACTTCAAATAGCGGTCCATCTGGGACCCGCCATCGGCTGTTTATCCCTTTGTACTCCTCACGTCCCCACGAGTTCCGAAGTTCGACCAGTCCGAACCCAGCGGCCTTGAGTCGGTCGACATCGGCGTTCAGCCCCGCGGTGTAGTGCTCCTCGGTGTACTGGAACGTGTATCTAATGGGATCTTTGACTGACGCAAGCGCGGCGTCGGCAGACAGGTCCGCCTGTGACTCCATTTGTCGAGCGACCTTCTCCATGATCCGGTCCTGTCCCTTGCGGCGGAACTCCAGGCCGACGAGCTTCCTGGCGGGGTCTTCGGCCTCGATGCGCGACATGGCCGGGGTGACGATTTTCTCCTCGGTGTCGCGGATCTCCTTGCAGCCCCGCTCGACCTGGGCGCACGTATCCGGGTCGATGTCCACGTGCGCGTCCGGAGGTGCGGGGTGGTCGTCGGCGTACTGGCGCCACTCCTCCTCCAGTCTCGGCTTCTGCTGCTCCCATCGCTCGCGCGCGTCGGCCTGGTACACGGCGTCGACCTTGGCGCGGTATTCGGCGTGGTAGTCGTACCGGCTCGCGTCATCGGCGAACTCCCGCCCGACGGCGGCCGGCTCACCGGGGTCATCGGGCGCACGCTCCCTGCCCGCGCCGATCTCGTCCGCGCCGATCTCGTCCGCGCCGATCTCGTCCGGGGTGACGCTACCCCCGTCTGCGTCGCCCGGCTTCGCGGCGGCCTCGGGAATGTCATCATCGTCCGGACGATCGATCCCCATCGGTCACCACCTAAAGTAGCGAATCACATGCTTAAAGTACCGTATCGGCTGAATCCGTCAAATTGCCAATGCGATCACATTTGCGACAGCCGTCCGTGACGGCTTTCGTGAGCATAAATATGCGCGAGCGAAATGGATCGTCTAGCGCGCCGTCGCGGGCGTATAGAGCCCGCCGAGTCGGAGCAGCATAGCCAGGCGCTCGCGGGGCATCGGGGAA
>DAHVAN010000110.1 GCA_027314595.1 Actinomycetota bacterium
GCGCGGGAGCGGCCGGAGCGGGCGCGGACGGCGCGGACCCCGCGGCCGGCGTCGGCGCGGCCGGCGGCGGCACGTCCGCCGCCTGAACCGGTCGCGCGGTTCTTCCTCAGGCGCGGGCCCAGGACTGAAGCTGGGCCACGAAGGCGGCGGCGTCGGCGGGCCAGCCCAGGGAGCGCAGGGCGGCGTCGTGGCCGCGCAGCCCCATCGTGACGCGCAGGTCCGGGTCGGCGTCCAGCTTCAGGACCGCGCCGGCGGCGGCGGCGGCGTCGCCGAAGGGGACCACGAAGCCGCATCCGGCGCCGCGGACGAGGTCGACGGCCAGCGGCAGCGGGGTGGTGATCACCGGGACGGCGCGGGCCATGTACTCGACGACCTTGGTTGGCATGCTCGGGCGGAAGTTCGCCTCGTCGTGCAGCAGGGACAGGCCCGCGAGCGCGCCCTCGGCCAGCCGCAGCGCCTGCTCGTTGGGGACGAAGCCGTGCCAGCGCAGCAGGTCGCCTGCGGCCTCGATGTGGGCCCGCGCGGCGGCGTCGGCGGGGCCGACCAGTTCTACCGCGATGCCGTGCGGTGCGAGCAGCCGGGCCAGTTCGGCCATCTCGGCGCTGCCCCGGTCCGGGGAGATGTGGCCGACGTAGACGACGCGCCGGGGACCGGACGGCGGCGCGGCGGCCCGCGGCACGTACGTGGTGTTGGGCACGACGGGGTGCGTCCCGCGGAAGCGGGCGTTGTAGCCGTGCTCGGCGAGGATGAGGTGCAGCCTGCGTTCGGCCAGGCGCTCGGCGAAGACCACTCCCCCGGCGGCCAGCGGGCGCAGCAACGCCGGCAGCCATGCCTTGGTGGTCAGCGCGGCCGCGGTGTCCTCGTGCACGTCCCAGACCGTCGGGGGCCGGACGCGGCGCGGCGGCAGCACGAGGAGAAGCTCGGGGTCGTGGACCAGGAGCAGGTCCGCGGACGGGGCGTGCGCAGCGAGGGCCGCCTTCGCGGCGCGCAGCGCCCCCAGCCGGCGCCGGCCGGCGGCACGGGGGATGGCGACGGTGGTGACAGGCGCCACCGCCCGTTCGGGATAAGGAAGATCTTGATCCGGAACGGGACCGGCGTTCTCCCCCAGCGGCGCGATGTACGTGACCCGGTGGCCGGCCTGGACCAGCGCGCGGATCTGGCGGTAGTAGATCCGCGCGTCGGCCGGGTGGTGCACCACGGTGCACACCACGACGTGCATCAGAGCGGGAACACGCCGTCGCCGGAGAGCGTGCCCCGGGTGTCGAAGAGCAGGTGCGCCGCCGCGGCGATGGCGTCCAGGTCGTAGCAGGCGTGCGGCTGGAGCAGGATGGTCAGGTCGGCCTGCGCGGCCGGGGACCCGGCGCGCGGGATGTCGCGGCCGTCGACCTGCCAGCTTTGCACGTACGGGTCGTGGTAGCTCAGCACCGCGCCGCGCTGCTGCAGCTTGCGCGCGATCGGCCGGGCCGGGGACTCGCGCTGGTCGGCGATGTCCTTCTTGTAGGTCACGCCGAGCAGCAGCACCCGGGCGCCGTTGAGCGGCTTGGCGTCGCGGTTGAGGATCTCCGCGGCGCGGTCCACCACGTAGCCGGGCATCCGGCTGTTGATCTCCTGCGCGAGCTCGACGAACCGGAACGGGTAGCTGAGCTCGGCGCGGACCTTGTAGCTCAGGTAGTTCGGGTCGATCGGGATGCAGTGGCCGCCGACGCCGGGGCCCGGGTAGAACGCCTCGAAGCCGAACGGCTTGGTCGCCGCGCACCTGATCGCGTCCCACAGGTCCACGCCGAGCTCGTGGCAGAAGATCGCCATCTCGTTGACCAGCGCGATGTTCACGTGCCTGTAGGTGTTCTCGAGCAGCTTGGCCATTTCGGCCTCGCGCGCGGACTTGGCCAGGACCACCGTGTCGCAGACGCGGGCGTAGAAGTCCGCGGCGGCCTGCGTGCAGGCGGGGGTGAGGCCGCCGACGACCTTCGGGGTGTTGCGGACGCCGTAGCGCTTGTTGCCCGGGTCGATCCGCTCCGGGGAGAACGCGAGGCTGAAGCCGATCCCGGCGGTCAGCCCGGACGCCTTCTCCAGCAGCGGGCGGACCACCTCGTCCGTGGTGCCCGGGTAGGTGGTGGACTCAAGGACCACGAGGGTGCCCGGCCGCAGCAGCGTGCCGGCGCTGTGCGTCGCGGCGCGGACGGCGGTCAGGTCCGGGCCGTCGGACTCCGACAGCGGCGTGGGCACGCAGATGACGACGACGTCGGGGTCCGCGCAGCCGGCCGGGTCGGTAGTGGCGCGGAAGCCTTGCGCGATCATGGTCGCGATGTCGGCGTCGGTGAGGTCATCGACGTGCGACCGGCCGCTGTTGAGCCCGTCGACCGTGGCCTGCTTCACGTCGAGCCCGGTGACGCGCAGCCCCGCCCGCGCGGCCTCCTGGGCCAGCGGCAGGCCCACGTAGCCAAGCCCGATGATCACGACGTTCACCTAAACCGACCTCACTTTCGGCCCTGCTGACCCTCCATCGTAGGCTCTAGGCGGCGCCGAGCCGGGCATAGGCGGCGCGGTACCTGGCCGCGTTGCGCTCCCAGGTGCGGTCGCGCGCGACCCACTCCCTGGCCGCCTCGCCGAGCCTGCCGCGCAGTTCCGGGGTGGTGACCAGCAGCTGCAGGGTCCGCGCGAGGGCTTCGGCGTCTTGCGGGGGCACCTGCATCCCCGTTGCCTTATCGTGGACTATCTCCGCGAGCGCCGCCGTCGCGCTGACCACGACGGCCAGGCCGCTCGCCATCGCCTCGACGGGCTTGAGCGGCGTGACGAGCTGGCATACCCGGTCCGGGGTGCGGGGGACGACGAAGACATCGAGGACGGCGTGGTAATCACGGACTCTGGCCATCGGCACCCTGCCGGTGAAGATGGCGTCCAGGCGCAGGCCGGCGGCCTGGCGCTGGAGCGCGCCGCGTTCGGGTCCGTCGCCCACGATCAGCGCCCTGGTCCTGGTGCCCCTGTCGTTGAGGATCTTGACGGCCTCAAGGAGCGTGCCGATGCCCTCGTGCGCGACCAGGCTGGACACCAGGCCCACCACGTGCTCGTCGTCCCTGATGCCCAGGTCGTTCCTGAGCCTGGTCGCGTCGGGCAGCGGCCGCAGGAACTCGGCGCTGACCCCGTTGGGCACGATGAGCACCTTGTCCCCGGGTATGCCGCGCGCGGTGATCTCCGCGCGCATCGCCTCGCCGAGCGTCACCACCAGGTCGGCGGCCCGCATGCAGTGCGTCTCCAGGGCGCGGCTGCGCACGTACCTGTCGCTGGCGTCCAGGTCCGCGATCGCGTGCCTGGACAGCCAGGTGTCCTCCCAGAAGCCCCGCACCTCGTAGACGACAGGCAGCCGCGCGGCGTCGCGCAGGGCCAGCGCGATGAGCGCGTTGGAGTAGTTGCTCGCCGCGTGCAGGACGGCGGGGCGCAGCGTCCCGGCCAGGCGCGCGGCGTGGCGCAGGTGGGTCCGCGCGAGCGTGTCCGCCCGGCCCGGCATGACCCACGGCAGCAGCCGGTGATAGGGGACGCCGTCCACGGTGACGGTGCGCCGGCCGTCGATCGCCCCGGCCGTGACGGGGAAGCCGATCCGGGTGACGACGTGCGGGTCCATTCCGGCGTTGCGCTGGGCGACGGCGATCTCCTGGGTGCGGACCGTGTAGCCGGCGCTCGTGCTCGGCAGCGCGTCGGTGACGATGTGCAGCACGGTGCCCGCGCGGGGGGACGCGGGGCCCGGGGCGTGCCTTGGACCCGTGCCGCCGCGGCCCAGCCGTCCCGGCTGGAGCATCTCGATCTCGGCGCGCAGCGACCGGCGCAGCCTGGCCGCCCGCCAGCCCCGGGCGCCGTCGAGTTCGCGCACCGCGTCGCCGAGACGGCCCTCCCGGTAGGCGAGCCTGGCGGCGAGCCTGCCCCTGGCGCTGTCGCGGTCCGAGAGCCGCGCGAGCGCGGACCGCGCGACCTGCGGCTGGTCCACGGCAAGGCTGAACGCGGCCAGCCGGGCCGGGGACGCCTCGAGGGCGGTCAGCGCGGCACGCCTGTCCCCCGCGCCCCACAGCGCGGCGGCGCGGCCGTACGGCCCCGCGAACCTGATCCAGCCGCGCAGCGGGGCCGGCAGCGCCCGCCAGGCGAGCGTCAGCGCCCGCACCGGGTCGTCGGCGACATGGCGCCCCATCACGGATGCGGCGAGTACGACCGCTCGCGGCGTCGGCTGTACAGTCACGCCGGCAGATACTAGCGGACCAGAGGGAAGGCACATTGGGCGCGACCATCACGCATGTACTCGGGGCCAGGCCGAACTTCGTCAAGGCGGCGCCGGTCATCGGCGCGCTCGCCGCGCTCGGCCACGAGCAGCGGGTAGTCCACACCGGCCAGCATTACGACGAGCGGCTGTCCGACGTCTTCTTCGCCCAGCTCGGCCTGCCGGTGCCGGACGTGAACCTGGGGGCGGGGTCGGGGACGCAGGCCAGGCAGACCGCCGAGGTCATGGTCGGCATGGAGCAGGAGTTCACCGAGAATTCACCGTCCGTCGCCGTCGTGTACGGGGACGTGAACTCCACGATCGGCGCCGCGCTGGCCGGCATCAAGCTGGGCGTCAAGCTCGCGCACGTGGAGGCCGGGCTGCGCAGCTTCGACGACACCATGCCCGAGGAGATCAACAGGCGGCTCACCGACCAGCTGTGCGACCTGCTCTTCGCCACCTCCCCCGAGGCGGTCGGGCACCTCGCGCGCGAGGGACGCCCGGCCGGGTCCATCCACTTCGTCGGCAACCCGATGATCGACACGCTGCTCGCCAGCCTGCCCAAGTTCGACGCCGGCAGTGCCCGGCGCTCGTTCGGCCTCGACGGCAGGTACGTCGTCGCCACCTTGCACCGGCAGGCCAACGTCGACTCGCCCGCGCGGGCCGCCGAGCTCGTCGCGGCGCTGCGCCAGGTGGCGGCCGAACTCGACGTGATCATCCCGCTGCATCCGCGCGGCCGGGCCGCGCTGGCGGCGGCCGGGCTGTTCGGCGCGCCCGGGGTGCGCGTGGTGGATCCGCTCGGCTACATCGAGTTCATGTCGCTGGTGCGCGGCGCGGCGGCGATCGTCACCGATTCGGGCGGCGTGCAAGAGGAGACTACGCTGCTGCGCGTGCCCTGCCTCACGCTGCGACCGAACACCGAACGTCCGATCACGATCACCAGCGGCAGCAACCGGCTCGTCACGGCGAGCGAGCTGCCGGCCGCCGTGCTCAAGGCGTGCGACGACGGCCCGTACGCGGGCGAACTGCCGCCGCTGTGGGACGGCCAGGCCGGGCCGCGGATCGCCCGCGTCATGACCGCGTGGCTGAAGGCGCGACGATGACCGGCATGACGCCGGCCGGGCCCGCTGCGCCGGGGCCCGCTGCGCCGGGGCCCGCGGCATCCGGTGAGGGCGCTCTGGACGCCCCCGGCGGTCCCGGCGAGGACGCGGGACTGGCCGCCGAGCGCGAGCGGCTCGCCCGCCAGCTCCGCGACACCCGGATGCAGCTGGCGATGACCCAGGCCAGGCTGTCCGCGCTCGAGCAGTCGTCGGCGATGCGCTTCGGCCGCACCATCGCCAACGCGGCCCGCCGGCCGTGGCCGCGCGGCGCGCAGCTGCCCAGGGACCTGTACCGGCTGTGGCGCGAGCGGGGCGTGCCGAAGAGCGGCGCGGGCAACGCCGCGACCGCGCTCGCCTCCGCGCAGCTCACCGACCTGGCGGGGACCGGGGAACGGTTCCTCTCCGCGCTGACCGCTCCCGGCCTGCTCGACCTCGCCGACCCCGCGCTGACCCTGGCGGGGGCGGGCACCTGGGGCGCCGGGGGGGCCGGAGGCCGCCTGGTGGTCACCGGCGCGCTCAGCGCGCTCGGCTGCGCCACGCTCGCCCCCGACGCGATGGTGCACCCGCTGCTCCCCCACGACGCGGACGTGGTGCTCGAGGGCACCGGCGCGGACCTGGTGCTCATCGAGGCGGCGGCGCTGCTGCCCGGCGCCCCGTGGGCGTACGCCACCGACCCGGCGGCGGCCGACCGCGGCAGGCGGCTGGCCCGGATGATCGTGATGGCCCGCTCGCTCGGCAAGCCGGTGGTGCTCATCAGGAACGTGCCCCAGTCCCTCATGCCCGGCATCGGGTGGCTGGCGTCGAGCTGCGACGCGGTCATCGACGACGGGCTGGGCGTGCAGCTCGCCAGGTTCAACCCGGTCGGGGTGACGTCCGCGCGGCCGACCGAGCCGGTGTACGCGGGCGACCGCGACCCGCGGGAGGCACCGGCGGTCCGCGCGCTGCTCGACTCCCTGACCGGCGGCGCGTCCGCTCCCGTCCGGCTGGCGGGGACGCAGGGCGCGCGCGGCTGGCGGGCGCTGCCCGCCCTGTACCGCGAGCACGCCGTGTTCGTCGCCGCGAGCGCGGGCCAGGCCAGGGAGCAACTCGCCTGCGGCGCGCGGGTGATCGGCCCGCTCGGCTCCGGGCCGCTCGGCTCCGGGCCGCCGAGCGCCGGGGACGTGCTGCGCGCGATCGAGGCGGCCCGCGCCGCCCGCCCGCTGGACCTGACGCAGATCCGCGAGGTCCTGCGGGACATTTTCGCCGGCCACGCCACGCCCGTCCGGCTCGCCGCGATCGCGCGGGCCGCCGGGCTGCCGGCCGGCCTCATCGGCGGCCGCCAGATCACGGTCCTGGCCAGGGCCGGCGGCGCCGCGGAGACGGCCGGCCTGGCCGCCGCGCTGC
>DAHVAN010000111.1 GCA_027314595.1 Actinomycetota bacterium
GCATCCACGACAGACCACTCCCCCGCGGCCCGCGCAGCCTCCCCGTCATTTGCCCTGCCGAACCAGCCAGCCATCTCCTCCGGGGTCAGCTCGTCGTCCTCCCAGTACTCAGGCCCCTCTTCCTCGGGCTCATCCACGTCGCCAGGCTCCGCCATCCCGGCCTGCTCAGCATCCACCGGTCACCTCCCCTCCCGTCACCCGCGCGGTTCAACGCTTGTGAATATAGTAACATGTCCTATGCTAACTAGCAAGCTTAGCCAGATCTGTTTTTGAATAAGTGCTGGGTCCTGGGGACACGGGCGAGGCTTGAACGAGGAGACTCACTCGCACCCGCAGACGGGTTACGGGTCGGGCGGAACCCGTATGAGCACGGCTTGCTCGTCTTTCTGCGTTAGGCGGCATGAGGCTCGCTGGTCAGCGTGATGACGGTGGTTTTCCGGTCCTCGCCGTCACCTGGGCTGATGGCGTTTATTCGGGCTTCGGTGAGCGCGTCGCGGAGCGCGGCGTGCATGCCGGCGGCGGCGGGGGTGGCCTTGGCCGTGTACCACGGGTTCGGCTGCCGCCGCTGCGCCAGGCCTGCGGCCGGGTCGCAGCAGATGGCGTACCAGCAGATCATCAGGGACTGAATCAGGAACGCGAACGGGGCGGTCCGCTCGACGGCCCGAGCCCGGACGGGCAGGGATGGTCCCCGCAGACCGTCGGGCACATCCTGGCCAACCCCAAGTACACGGGGTACATGGTCTACGGCCGCAGCCGCAACACCGGCAAAAGCCAGCGCCCCGGCGAACGCAAAGTCCGCGGCGTGCCCCGCGAGCAATGGACCTGGTCCGCCGAGCCCGCCCACCCGGCCCTGATCACCCGCGAAGTGTGGGACGCCGCGCAGGAAGTCGGTGCCGCCACCGCGCGGGTCCGCGACAGCGAGGTACCCCCGGCCCGCGTCCCGCGCCGCGCCTACCCGCTGCGCTCGCGGGTGGTGTGCAACCAGTGCCAGCGCCGCATGGTCGGCTCCACACGCGACGGCCGCCGCCCCGGCCAGACCTACACCTACTACGTCTGCCCGCACCGCAAGGACAACCCCCGCAACGCGGCCGCCGCACCGGAACACGTCCGCGCCGCCGTCCGCGAGGAGATCCTCACCGCAGCCATCGCCGCCGTCCTGGACGACTATGTGCTCGGCCACGACCGCGCCGCCATGCTCACCACCCAGCTCCCGGCCAGCGCCGCTGAACAAGCCGAACGCCGCGACCGCGAAGCAGGCCAGCTCCGGCACAAGATCGCCCGGCTGGAAACCGCCGAGAAAGGATTCATGACCGAACTGGCCCAGCTCGGCGACGACACCAGCCCGCCCGCCAACGCCTATCGCGCCCGCATCCGGGACAGCTACCGCCAGGCCTACACCGACCGCACCGCCATCCAGGCAGAACTAGACACCCTGATATCGGCACCGGCCCGTGACAACGACCTCAGCCTGCTCGATGAACTCCCCTACGCTGCCGGCCTGCTGCTCGACGCCTCCGACACCATCCGCGAAGCCCTGTATGCCGCGTTCGGCATCCACTGCCTCTACCGGCAAGACAAGAACCAGCTCACCATCTGGGCAACCATCACCGACAGCACACCCCAGGTCATCACCGCCCTGCTCAGCGACCCCCGCACCGACAGCGTCAAGCCAATCCCGGACCCGTTTGCCAACCAGGCACCTGCTCCTAGGACAGCAGAAAACCGGAACAGATCAGCGGCCGGGGCCGGCCGCGACGGGAGCATGCGCGGACGCGGCGGCCGACTCGGCCGGGGACGATCCGGGCGGTGCGGGCTGGGGCGGGGGAACGACGGCCGGCTGACCGGGCCGCCGGCGTGGGAGGCTCTGGGGCGAAACGATTACTGCGGGTGACAATCTGGCCATCTGCCCGCCAAACCCGTTCTAAGCAGGCATTTCGGTGTCAGGAAGCGCGACACGAGAAAGCCGGACCGGGAAGATGCGGTAACTCTGGCGCACCGATCGATAACCCATCGTAGTCTGTACATCACGGCATCGATGGGGTCGCGACAGCCGGGGGGGTGAGCGAGTGTTAACAGACGCGGCGCGCATCATACGGTTCTGGCAGGCGGTGGAGACGTTCAACCCCCGGCCGCTGCCCGGGCCAGACCTCCGCGAGAACGTGACGGACGTCCGGAGCGCGGATCCGCTGCCATGGGAGCGCGGCTCCAGGCTCACCGGGCGCGAGCCCGCGGCCGGCACGGTGTGGCGGCATCAGGTGTTCGGCGGGCTGTTCGAGCTGACCGCCGTCCGCGCTGTCCTCGGCAGGGTGTACGGCGACGACCCGAGCGGCGAGCTCGGGGGGAATCCCGATTTCCTGGCCGGGTCCGTCCAGGGGCAGTCGGCTCTTTTCCGCTGCACCGTCGACGCGGACGGCGTGCTCATCGAGGAGGCGGCCGTCTCCGGGTGCGCGTGGGCGCTCGGCCGGGCCGCGGCCGGGGACGGCGACCCTGGCGCGTGGCTGACCGGGTTCGCCCAGGGCGCGCACCGCGCCCCCGGCGGCCCGGGTGAGCTGCGCGGCCGGCCGCTGACCGGCGCCGACCTGCGGCAGTTCGCCTCCAGGCTGGCCGAACGGCTCGGGGTCGCCGCGCTCTTGTCCCCCGCCGGCCTGCGGGTGCGGAGCTACCAGGTGCCGGACGGCGCGGCGGGTTCGGCCGATGACGACCGCGACCTTCGCGATGACCCGCTCAGCAGCTGGTTCACGGCCGATCTCGCGCTCGCCGCCGGCGCACTTGCCGGGCGCGGCGGCGGCACAGGGACCGCGCTCGCCGACTTCCTGTGCGGCGGCGAGGAGATCGGCTGGGACAGCCGCATCGACGTGCGGCGCGAGCCCATGGCGGTGCGCGACGGCTGCGCGCCCGAGCGGATCCCCCTCGGCCGCTGGGTGGCCGAGGCCGGCCAGGCCCTCGTGCGCGGCCAGCAGTTCGCGGTCAACGAGATCATGGCGCGGCTGGCGGCTGGCGCTGGCCTGTTCGCGGTGCACGCGCCACCGGGAACGGGCACGACCGCGGTGTTCAGCGAGCTCATCGCGGCGATCGTCGTCGAGCGGGCGCGCCGCCTCGCGGAGCTGCCGGCGCCCAGCGCCGCCTTCGGCGGCTCACGCACGTGGCAGGCCAGCACCACCTCACACACGGTCACGATGCCGGTACCCTCGCTGACCGGTTTCGAGGTCGTGCTGGCCGGCCCGGACGACACGGGCATCGGCGACATCGGCGACATCGGCGCCCGCTGGACCGGCCGGGCCTGCGAGCTCGACTACTTCGCCTCGACGGCCCGGCTGGCCTGCGGAGGCGGCGCCTGGGCGCTGATCGGCGCCCCGCTCGGCGACCGGTCGCAGGGCCGCGATTTCGTCGAGCGCTTCTGGCAGGGCACCGTCCGCGGCACCGACGCCCTGTTCAGAGCCGGCGAGCGCATGCCCGACGCGCTGCGCCGGCTGGCGCGGACGGCCCCGGACTGGCCGGGCGCCGTGGCCGCGTTCGGCGAGGCGATGGCTAAGGTCAATGCCCTTTCCTCGGAACGGACCGTGGCGTCTGCCTCAATAGCCCACCTGTCCGCCGTCGAGCAGGCCCTTGAGGGGGCGTACTGCCTGCTGGAGACCGCGCAAGAGCGGTGCGCGGAACTGGCCGGGCGCGAGGACGCGGTCAACGGCGGCCTGGCCGGGGCCGAGGAGGCGCGGCGGGCCGCGCTCGCCAGGCTCGAGGCGCACCTGGACGACCGGCCCGGCCTGCGCGCCGGGCTGCGAGCGGGCCGGGAGTGGCACGCCTCGCGCGGCACGCTCCGGGCCGCCTACGCCGAAGCGCTGCTGCGCCGGGACGACGCGCTGACGCAAGCCCAGTCGCTGCGGGCCAGCCTGGGCGCCGCACGGCGAGCGGCCGCGGAGGCCGAGGCCGAGGTTGACGCGCTCACCGCGGAAATGGCGGCGCTGCAGGAGCCCGTCGCCCAGGTGCGGCGGCGCTGGGGAAAACATGTGCCAGACGGCCCGCTGCAGGAGGAGACCGACGACGCCGCTCTCATCGAGCGGCGGGAGAAGTCCGCCGCCTGGGCGGACGGGGAGTTCGCCGCGGCCCGCACCGAGCTCTTCCTCGCCGCGCTCGCGCTGCACAAGGCGCTGATCGCCGCCCAGGCCGGCACCGTCGAGCGCAACCTCGCCGCGCTGATGGACATCCTTTCCGGCGACGGACCGCCGCCGCCGGAGGTGACGCTCGCGGCGTGGCAGTCGTTCTTCCTTGTGGTGCCCGTGGTCTGCGCCTCGTTCGGCTCGCTCGGCTCGCTGTTCGCCGGCCTGGGCCGCGGCTCGCTCGGCTGGCTGCTCGCCGGCCGGACCGGGCAGGTGCCGCCGCAGCAGGTGCTCGGGGCGCTGTGGCGGGCCGAGCGCGCCGTGCTGGCCGGCGACCCGTTGCAGGCCGGAGCGGAGAGCCCGGTGCCGTGGTGCGGGCAGCAGGCGCTGCTGAAGGCGCTGGAGGTCGATGAGGAATGGGCGCCGTCCCGGAGCTGCGCGCAGCGGGTGGCGGACCGGCTCGCGCGCTATGGCACCTGGCTTCCTGTCGAGGCGCCGGACGGCTCGGGCCGGCTCTGGGTCGGCACGCCGCTGCGCGTGCAGCGTGTCAGCGACCGGCCCCTGCTCGAGGCGCGCAACGAGATCGCCTACGACGGGCTGCTGGTCTGCGGCGCACCCGTGCGGGAGGCCTTCCCGGGCGCGGACGCCTGGTACGACGTGCGGCCAGGCGCCGAGGGGGCGGCCATCCACCGGGGCGGCGGCCACTGGATTCCCGCCGAAGGCGAAGTCCTGCTTTCCGTGCTCACCTCGCTGCGCGCGGCCGGCGTGCCCGCCGGGGCGATCCGCGTGATCAGCCCGTTCCGGCAGGTCGCCGCGGCGGCGTCACGGGTGTACAGCGCGGTGTTCGGCGAGGTGAGCGCCGCCGAACTGCGGGCCCGTGTGGGCACCGTGCACACGGTGCGCGAAGGCGACGTGGTCGTCCTCGTGCTGGGCGGCGACCCGGGCCGCCCGGACGCGGGTGCCTTCGCGGGCCAGACGCCCCACCTGCTGAACTCCGCGATCGGGCGTGCCCGGCGCCGGCTGTACGTCATCGGCAACCGCGAAATGTGGGCCACCCAGCCGTACTTCGAGGTGCTCGCGCGGCGGCTCGCCGAGACGGAGGCCGCGCCGGCCGCGAACAGCTGGGGACCGCGCCGGAACCTCGCCGGGTAGCGCCCGGCCCCGCGCCGCGCAGCGGGATACCAGGCAGGACTGTCTCGCGGGCCGGGGCGTCACCTGGCCAGGCCGAGCATTTCTATCGACTTCCCGCGCATCTCCACCTTGCGGACCTTGCCGGTGACGGTCATCGGGAACTCCTCGGTGATGTGCACGTAGCGCGGGATCTTGAAGTGCGCGAGCCTGCCCTGGCAGAATTCGCGCAGCGCCTGGGCGGTCAGCGGGGCCGCGCCAGGGCGCATCCGGATCCAGGCCATCAGCTCCTCTCCGTACTTGGCGTCCGGCACGCCGATCACCTGGACGTCCAGGATGTCCGGGTGGGCCCGCAGGAACTCCTCGACCTCCACGGGGGCAATGTTCTCGCCGCCGCGGATCACCAGGTCCTTGATCCGGCCGGTGATCGACAGGTAGCCGTCGTCGTCCATCACCGCCTGGTCGCCGGTGTGCATCCAGCGGGCGGCGTCGACGGCCTCGGCGGTCTTGTCGGGCTGCTGCCAGTAGCCGAGCATCACCGAGTACCCGCGGGTGCACAGCTCGCCTGGGGCGCCGCGCGGCACGGTCAGGCCCGTCGCGGGGTCGACCACCTTGATCTCGATGTGCGGGCCTGCCCGGCCCACGGTGGCCACCCGGCGCTCGATCGAGTCGTCCAGCCGGGTCTGCGTGGACACCGGCGAGGTCTCCGTCATGCCGTAGCAGATCGACACCTCGGTCATGCCCATCCGGTTGATGACCTGCTTCATCACCTCGACCGGACAGGGCGAGCCTGCCATGATGCCGGTGCGCAGGCTGGACAGGTCGTAGCTGTCGAAGCCGGGCACGGCGAGCTCGGCGATGAACATCGTCGGCACGCCGTACAGCGAGGTGCACCGCTCCGCCTGCACCGCCTCGAGCGTGGCCGCCGGGTCGAACACCGGCGCCGGGATCACCATCGCCGCGCCGTGGCTCGTCGCCGCCAGGTTCCCCATCACCATGCCGAAGCAGTGATAGAACGGCACCGGGATGCAGATCTTGTCCTCGTGCGTGTAGTTGCACAGTTCGCCGACGAAGTACCCGTTGTTCAAGATGTTGTGGTGGGACAGCGTGGCCCCCTTGGGGAACCCGGTCGTCCCGGAGGTGTACTGGATGTTGATCGGGTCGTCGGCGCTCAGCCCGATCGCGCGCAGCGCCGCCCTGGCGCCCGGGTCCGCGCGGCGCCCGGCCTGGAGCAGTTCCGTCCAGGCATCGCCGCCGAGCAGCACCACCTGCTCAAGGCGCTGGCAGCGCGGCCGGACCTCGGCGATCATCGCGGCGTAGTCGGAGGTCTTCAGCCGCTGCGCGGCGACCAGCAGCCGCGCCCCCGACTGGTTCAGCACGAACTCGAGCTCGCTGGTGCGGTACGCCGGGTTGATGTTGACCAGGATCGCGCCGATCTTCGCGGTCGCGTACTGGGTGAACACCCACTCCGCGCAGTTCGGCGCCCAGATGCCGACCCGGTCGCCCTTGGTGATCCCCGCCCCGAGCAGGCCCAGGGCCAGCGCGTCGACCTCCGCGGCGAGCTCGGCGTAGGTCCAGCGGCGCCGCGACGGCAGGTCCGCGAGGGCTTGCCTGTCGCCGTAGCGTGCGACCGCGCGGTCGAGATTCTCGCCGATCGTGTCGCCGAGCAACGGTGCCTGCGACACCGCCGACGTGTAGCTCTTCTCCGCCATGACCGCTCCCCTCGCCGTTGAGGCTCCCGGCACTAGCTTGGTACCTGCGCCGCCGCCGCGTCTACCGGCCGGCCGGCTCGCCGGCCGGGGGTTGGCGCTGGGCAGACGGGGGGGAACCGTTCGGGATAATGGGCGCCGTCGGGCCTGCCGGCGTGGCTGGGCCCGCAGCGGGGCGGCGCGGCTGCCGTGCGGTCCCGCCGCCCGGTGACAGACCTGGGTCGCGGGACCGCACGCCCCCTTCAGGCGCCGAGCCCCTGCGGTTGTCATTCTCCCTGGTTCGCCGGCATCCGTGCAGTGCCGCGCCTATATCCGGACAGGGTCGGACAAGCGGCCGGCACCGGCCGGCACCGGCCGGCACCGGCCGGAAGGGTCGCGAATCGGCATCGATGGTCCCGATCGTGTGAACTCCGGCGACCTCACGGGTGTCTTGACAGTAGAGAGCTTCCGAAGGCGTGAGCTTTCGCGCGGGCCAGGCCATCGCGCGCGCGATCTTCCGCGGGCGCGCGGGTGACACCTTTGGGGGACTTCTCATGGCTGACGATCAGGCAGCCCCTGATCCGGAGCGGATCGCGACCCAGGCCGATTTCGGCCGCGAGCTCAAGGCGCTGCGCGATCGCGCCGGGCTGAAGATCCGTGAGGTCGCGAAGTCGGCCGGAGTTCCGGTCAGCACCACGGGCGACTACTTCTCGGGACGGCACCTGCCGACGGACAGCCAGCAACTGCTGCGGATCCTCGACGTGTGCGGCGAGACCGACACGGCGCGCAGATCGCGGTGGGAGGCCGCGCTGCAGCGCGCCCGCAGGCCGCCGGGCAGGAGGACGAACACGCCGTACCGGGGCCTTGCCCGGTTCGAGGCGGCGGACGCCCGCTGGTTCTTCGGCCGCGAGGATGTCACGGACCTGCTCGTCTCGATGGCGGCCGAGTCGTCGTCGCTGCCGCTGGTGCTCGTCGGCCCTTCGGGCGCCGGCAAGTCCTCGCTGCTGCGCGCGGGCGTGCTGCCCCGGCTCAGGGATCTCGCCGAAGCCGCCGCGGGTATCGCCGGCCCGGTGACGATCTTCGAGCCGGGCGCCACGCCGCTGCCGGACCTCAACGCGCACCTGGCGGGGCTGCGGGCCGGCCTGAACGGCGCCGCGCCGCCGGACGGGCGGCCGGACGCACGGCCTGAGCCGTCCCGCGGGCGGCCGGCGGTCATCGTGGACCAGTTCGAGGCCGTCTTCACGCTCTGCCCCGACGAGGCGCGGCGGCGCGAATTCGTCACGGCGCTGTGCGAGCTTGCGCGCACCGCGCTGGTCATCCTCGCGCTGCGCGCCGACTTCTACGACCAGGCGATCAGGTACCCGGGGCTGGCTAAGGCGCTGCAGTCACGGCAGGTGGTGCTCGGCCCGATGACGGCCGGGCAGGTCCGGCGCTCCGTCATGGAACCGGCCAGGCTGGCGCGCGTGGACGTCGAAGACGGCCTGGTCAGCCTCCTGCTCGCCGACCTGGCCCCGGTGGACGCGGGCGGGATCGGCCCGGGCGGCGGGGGCGGCGGGGGCGGCGGGGGCGGCGGGGGCGCGGGGGGCTCCGGCGGGAACGGCGGGGCTTACGAGCAGGGCGCGCTGCCGCTGCTTTCGCACGCGATGCTGGCCACCTGGGAGCACAGCCGCGGCGGCACGCTGTCGATCGCCGACTACCTGGCCAGCGGCGGCATCAAGGACGCGCTCACGCAGACCGCGGAGCGAGCCTACGGGAGCCTTTCGCCGGAAAGCCAGCAGCTGGCGAGGCGGCTGTTCCTGCGGCTTGTCCACGTGGCCGATGACCTGCCGCCCAGCCGCGCGACCGTCGAGCTGGCCGAACTGCGCCAGTGGAGCGGGCAGACCCGCGGCGACGCGGACCGCGTGCTCGCCACGTTCGTCGGCGAACGGATGATCAGCGTGGACGCGGGCAGCGCCCGGATCACGCACGACGCCCTGCTGACCGCCTGGCCGCGGCTGCGGTCGTGGATCGAGGAGGGCATGGACGGGCTGCGCACCCGCAGGCGGATCACCGAGGGCGCCCGCGCCTGGGACGAGGCCGGCCGGGAGAACGCCGCCCTGTGGCGCGGCAGCCAGCTCGCGGTCGCCAGGGACTGGGCGGCGGACGAGGGCGACCGCGGGCTGCTGCCGGCGCTCGCCGCCGAGTTCGTGGACGCGTCGATCGCCGAGGACGCGGCACGCAGGCGCGCGGAGCGGCACAGGGCCTACCGGCTGCGCGGCATCGTGGCCGCGCTCACCACGCTGGTGGTCGTGGTCGCCATGCTGACGGTCTACGCGGTGCAGCAGCGCCAGGCGGTGACGACCGCGCAGCACCTGACCAGTGCCGGCGAGGCCGCGCTCGAGGCCGACCAGATCCGCGGCCAGGACCCGCCGCTCGCCGCGCAGCTCAGCGTCTCGGCCTACGGCCTGGTGCACACCGAATTCTCGACGTCCAGCCTGCTCGAGTCCTCGGACAGCCCGTCGGCGGCGCGCATCGTCGACTCCACCGGCATCGTCCAGTGGGCGGCGCTGAGCCCGGACCGCAGGCTGCTCGCCGCGGCGGGCGCGAACGGAACGCTGCGGCTGTGGAACGTGGCCGTTCCCGGCCATCCCGCACTGATCGGCACCGTGGTCGGGGCGAATGTCAGCGAACCGCTGTACGCGGCCGCGTTCAGCCCGGACGGCAAGGTGCTCGCCGCCGCGGGCGCCGGGCAGGTGGTCCGGCTGTGGGACGTGTCGGACCCGGCCAGGCCCCGCCCGCTCGGCGCGCCGCTGACCGGGGCCGCCAGCACGATCTACTCGGTCGCGTTCAGCCCCGGCGGGCAGATGCTCGCCGCCGGGAGCGCGGATGAGACCGTCCGGCTGTGGGATGTGAGCGACCTGTCGCACGCTCGGCCGCTCGGCGGGCCGCTGACCCTGCCGGGCGGGAAGTCGTCGGTGCAGTCGGTCGCGTTCAGCCCGGACGGCAGGACGCTCGCCGCGGGTACCGCGTCCGGCGTCGTGTGCCTGTGGGACGTCGCCAGCCCGGACCGGCCCGTGCTGTTCCCGCGGATGCCGCTCACCGGGCCGACGTTGGCGGTCTCGGGTGTCGCGTTCAGCCCGCGGACAGGGCTGCTCGCCGCTTCGAGCCAGGACAAGAAGGTGTGGCTGTGGCGGCTCGTCGCGGGCGTTGACACCGCCGTGCCCGACGGGACGCTGACCGGCGCGACCAGCTGGGCCAACGCGGTCGCGTTCAGCCCGGACGGGCGAAGCCTCGCCGAGGGCACCTCCGACGCCAGCGTGCTGGTGTGGAACCTGTCCGCCCGCGCGCTGTCCGCGACGCTTCCGCAGAGCCAGCCGGTCACCTCGGTGACCTGGGACGGCCCGAAGCGGATCGTGTCGAGCGACGCGGACGGGACCGTGGACCTGTGGATCCTGCCTACCCCCGTGCTGCCGACGGCCAACGACCCGACGTCCGTCGCCTACAGCCCGGACGGCGGCACGCTCGCCGTCGGCGGCCTGAACGTGCAGGTGTGGAACACGGCCACCTGCGAGCAGGTCGCGGTCCGCCAGCTCGCGGCCAACACGTTCGTCAACTCGCTGGCCTACTCTCCTGACGGCCGCGTGATCGCCGCCGCCTACAGCGACGGCACGGCCGGGCTGCTCGACGCGAGCACGCTCGCGCCGCTCGGCCCCCCGTTCCGTGTCACCGCCTCGGGCACCGCCGAGAGCGTCGCCTTCAGCCCGGACGGCGGGGTGCTCGCCACCGCAGGCGACGACGGAACGGTGCGGCTGTGGTCGGTCACCGATCCGGCCCGGCCGCGGTCACTGAGCACGGTCCACGACTCGGGCACCTACGTGTACACGGTGGTGTTCTCGCCGGACGGCAGGACCCTCGCCGCGGCGAGCACCGACAACCTCACCCGGCTGTGGAACGTGGCCAACCCGTCCAGCCCCGTGCCGTTCGGCCGGCCGCTCGGCGGGTTCACCAGCTACGCGATCGGGCTCGCCTTCACGCCGGACGGCAAGACGCTCGCGATCAGCAGCGCGGACAAGACCGTGCGCCTGTGGAATGTCTCGAACCCGGCCAGCCCGGCGCAGATGGGCACGCCGCTGACCGGGCCCACCGGGTACGTCTGGGCGGTGGCGTTCAGCCCTGACGGCAAGACGCTCGCGGCCGGCTCCACCGACGGCACGGTCTGGCTCTGGAACGCGGCGAACCCGGCAAGCCCGTCGCCGATCGCCACCCTCACGGGCGCGGACGGCCACGTCTACTCCATCGCGTTCGCGCCGGCCGGCGGCGAGCTCGCGGCCGCGAGCGACAACGGCACCGTCCACCTGTGGGACACCAACCTCGCGGCGGCGCAAGCGTCGATCTGCGCGAACCTCGGCCAGCCGCTGTCGGCGAAGGAGTGGTCGGCGTACATCCCCGACGTGCCCTACCACGCCCCGTGCTCGTAACACCCGGCCGGGTGCGTTCCGCTGCCGCAGCAGGCCGGCCGCGGCCGTTCCCCATACCAGGACGAGGATGCCGTACAGGCCGAGCGGCGCGGCGGCGGCGGAGCCGAACGCGGCGGCAGCCAGCCCCGCGGCGATGGCGAAATCCCGCATGGACGTGGTCAGCAGCAGGGCGGCCGCGGCAGCCGGGCGGGTGCGCGCGCCGAGCAGCCGGCCCGCCACGGCGCCGCCGGCGATGAACAGGGCCAGCGCTCCCCCGACGCCGGCATAGGCCGCGGAAAGGCGCGCTTGGGCCGCGATGAGCGCGACCAGCGCGGCGACCGCGGACACCGCGATGACCGCGGCGGCCCGCTGCGCGCGGGCGGTCCCGAGCACCCGGGCGGCCCGCGGCGCCCCCACCCCAGCGCGCAGCGCGATGCCGACGGCGAGCGGCAGCAGCACCACGAGCGCGAGGCTGGCGATGATGCCGCCGGGACGCACGCCGGCCCGCCCTGCCTCCAGGGACAGGACGGGCCCGGCGAACGCGACCGTGGTCACGGTGGATCCGATCAGCACGCCGGCCGACAGCGCTGCCTCGCCGCCCGCCATCGCGGTGGTGGCGACGGAGGCGATCTCGCACGGCGCCAGGCCGGCCGCCATCACCCCGTCGCGCAGCGGCCCGGCCGCCACCAGCAGGGCGGCCGCCCAGGACAGCGCGGGGAGCACGGTGATCCCGGTGACGAGGGCGGCCAGCAGCGGGCGCCACGCGACCGCCAGGCGGCGCAGCGCCGCCGGCTCGATCGTCACCGCGGTGGCCAGGACGAGCGCCGCGAGCAGCACGTCGATGCCGTCCCGGGCGGTCAGCCAGCCCAGCGGCCGCCGCGCGGACAGGCCGAGGACCGCCGCGCACAGCACGGCGGCCAGCTCCGGATAGGCGGCGAGCGGCGCCCGCAGCCGCGATAGCAGGACCATAGGCCGATCTTGCCAGCGGCCGGGACGAGGAACGGCACGCTGACCCTGCGACCGCGTCAGCGACCGCCGGCCGCTGGCTTTCCCGCTCAGCAACGGTCAGGCGCGCGCGACAGGCTGCCGGTCCGGACCCGCTGATCTTCCCGGGGTTCCAGAAGATCGTCCCCGCGGGGGGCTACCATGCGCGATGTGGAGGAAACCGAGCTTCCCGTGCGCCACGCGGGCCGGGTGATCGTGCTCGACCCGGGCGACAGGGTACTGCTGTTCCGGTATGACCACGCGCCGCCCAACGGGCGGCACTGGGCCACCCCCGGCGGCGGGCTCGAGCCCGGCGAGGACCACCGCGCCGGCGCGCGGCGCGAGCTCGCCGAGGAGACCGGGTGGGACGACGTGGCCGTGCGGGACGCGGTGCTGCTCGACCGGTGGCTGACGATGGGATACGGCGGCCGCCTCGTGCGTCAGAACGAGCGGTTCTTCCTCGCCAGGGTCCCCGTCGAGCGCCGACCGCTCGGCGACGTGGCCGCGATGCACGTCCATGACGGGATCCGTGCCGCGCGCTGGTGGACGCTCGCCGAGCTGGACGCGACCGCGGAAGCCGTGTGGCCAGAAGGGCTCGCGGACCTGATCAGGGACCTGCTCGGCTAGCGGCCCGCGAGCTCGCGGACGAACGCCGGCGCGTCGATCGTCCCCACGCCCGACGCGAGGTCGTACCCGCGCCTGGCGGCGAACCCCCGCACCGTGCGGAGCTTGTTCCCCGGGCCCTGGAAGAACGACACGGTGTTGTTGCCCGAGGTGACGTCCACGATGCCCGGGGCGTGCGCCGCGGAAAGCGCGTACAGCCTCGGGTTGATCAGCCCGAGCGGGTGCCCGGCCACCTGGTCGGCGAGCGCCACGATGGCGGCGAACTCCGGCGTCGCCTCGCTGGTGCCGCAGACCAGCGACCAGCCGGCCGGCTGCCCGCCGCGGCGCCGGAGTCACCCGAGGCCGCGAGCACCGTGACATGGTGGTTGTAGGCGTCGATGTAGGCAGCGCGCAGGGGCTTGAGCTGCGCGAAGTCGCCAAAGTGAAATGGGCCAGCCTCACGGACGAAAGAAAAAACAACGTTCTCCGCTTCCTATTCTCCGCAGGCCGGGTCCGATCAGGTCGGCTATCGCTTCGGGTGACTTGACGCGGATGATGGTCTTTTTCTGGTTGTCGCGTATGCGCGCCTGGTGACAATGCCCGTGAAGAGCCAGTACCGGAAGAGGTGAGCGCCTATAAGGCGACCGACCAGGACGCGCTGCGCGCGTGCCACCTTGATCGGGTGGTGAGCAAATTCAAGATGGGTGCGGCTCCATTGAGGTGAGCTGGTTACGCTGCGAGGATTTGGCTGTCGCGGTATTTCGCGTGGTGGATGCGTTCATGCTCGCGGCGCAGGTGGAAGCGCCAGTAGGCTTCGAGGTCTCCGCTGGCGATGAGGGCGCGGAGCTTGAGGATGGCCTCGGCGCCTTCGAGACTCCATCTCGCGCCCGTTATGTCCATTCTGTCTTTTATCAGGTACCTGCAGGCTCCTTCCACGATTCCGGTGGCGATCGGCCAGCCCTTCGCGAGCGCGGCGGCGTAGTCCAGGTACTCCTTCTTGTTGTCC
>DAHVAN010000122.1 GCA_027314595.1 Actinomycetota bacterium
CCATCACGGCCCGCTGGTGTTCCCGGCAGCAGAGCGAAAACCTCTCCGACGGCAGGCCCCCGGGTGCCGGGCTCGGACAGCGGCAGGTCCGTCCTGACCTGGTAGCGGTTGCGGCGGCCGTCCTTGTGCTTCACCACATAGGGCCGCGATGAGCCGGGTGTTACCGAACGCGATCTTCTTCCCGCCCTGCGCGGATCCGTCATAGGCCCATCTGGCCTCCGCCGCCTTGCGGCCCCGCCGCCGGAAGAAGGTGCCGTCCACTGCCACGATCAGCGGGGCCGTCCTGGCTGAGCAGGTATTTCACGATCAGCCGGGCTACCGCCAGGCCGAGCGCGCCCGGATCCCATCTCGCCGCGGCGAGGAACCAGCACGCCCGCCGCCACTGCCGGCCGATCCCGGCCGCGGGGCCATCCCGGTCACCGTGCCCCGGCCGGCAGGGATCAGCCCGCACGCCAGCGCCATGAACAGGCGGTGCGCCGGACCGCGCGCGAACACGGGCGCGAGTTCCTCCAGCAGCCCGCGCCATTCCGCGGGCACGGGCAGGCTGCCCGATGGCAGCATCGGCGGCACTGCCGGTGATCGGCGATGTGGCAGCACCGCCGATGCTGCCCTATCACCCGCCCGCCGGCGGCCCGCCCGCCGCACGCGCGTCATGCTGGTGCCCGCCTGCCCCGCGTGCTGCCGGCCGCACCGGGCTTTACCCGCGAGGCGCTGTCCAACTGCGCCCGCCATGCCCGCGCCACTGCCGTCAGCGTCTCCCTGGCACTGCAAGACGGGCTGATCACCCTCGACATCACCGACAACGGCCGCGGCCTCGGCGCGCCCGCCAGGTCCAGCGGCCTGGCCAGCATGCGCCGCCGCGCCGAATGCAACGGCGGGACCCTCCAGCTCACCACCCCCGCCAGCGGCGGCACCCGGCTGAGCTGGACCGCTCACCTGCAAGAGACACCACCGTCCGTTCGGGAAAAGATCTAAGCACTTCCCCCGAACGGACGGTGGTTTCCCTAGTCCGTCAGTCCTGCCCGTGACCGTGGATGACATGACCGCAAGACAGACCTGCCTGCACGCGGGTCCGGCAAGACACGGCGCCGGACCGGCCGGCGCCGTCATTCCATGCGGGCGCACGCCCCTGCCGCCCGGCATCCCGTATTGCGACGCTAGTCACATGAAGGGCTGGTTCACGGACCGCAACGGCGCAGCTCCGGGCAGGACAGACGATGAGCTGCCGGGTTCGGGCAGTCCGCTTGCCCTGGCCAGCCATGCCTGCTGCTGCGCGGCCACCACTACCGGGCCAGCCAGGCCGCCCTTCGCGCCGCGGCCGCCACGGTTTACAGCAGCGGGACGCTGATCATGTCCGGCACCAGCGGGCAGCCAGCTGGCCTCCGCGAGCCCGCCGTGCCTGGCACGCGCGAGGTCACCCGCTGAGGGACGTACTGTTCGCCTACGCCGCCGCCCGCGGCGTCGAACTGCGCCTGGACGGCACCGAAGTGCAGGTCAGGCGCCCGCGCGCGGGCAAGCCGGGCCGCCGCGCGTTCGTGTCGGGCAAGAAGAAGCAGAACACGAAGAAGGCCACCGTCATCACCGACGGGGAAGGCCGCACCCTGTGGGCCGGCGCGTTCCGCCCAGGGCGGATGCACGACCAGACCGCGGTGCGGACCGAGGGCATCGCCGACCTGTTCACCCAGTTCCCCCAGGTCAAGGCCAAGGTCGATGCCGGGTACCGCGGGCTGGCCAAGGAATTCCCCGGTCAGGTCCAGGCCCCGCCGCTCAAGCCGAAGAAGGACGCCACCCCAGAAGAAACCGCAGCCTACGAGGCCGAACGCCACAAGCAGTCATCGGAACGGATCTGCGTCGAGCACGCCAACGCAGAGCACAAGCAATGGCGAACCCTCCAGCGCTACCTCGGACGACGAGAAGACTTCGACGAGACCTTCCTGGCCGTCGCCGGCCTGGTCTCCGACCGCGCCGCCGAACGGTAACTCCACGCCAGCCAACCCGCCAGGCCAGCACGGCCCACCGCTAATCGCGCACCACGCCGTTAGCTGAGTCCGTCTCCCCGCCGGCCAGCACCTCCGGGCACTGACCCGCCCGAGGCCGGACCCGCCCGAGGCCGGACCCGGCGGAGATCCGGTACGTGACAGGGCGGGCGGTGACGGACGCAGGCCCCGCAGGGGCGGGCCTGCTCTGCGACGCCCGTCCTTCGCGGCTGGCCGCGCCGCAGCGGCTGGTACAGCGGGTTCTCGCGATCATCTGGGACGCTGACGGCACCGGTGTTTATGCCAGCGCGGCAGAGGCGAAGCCTTCCGGCAGGTGATCGCGCCGATCCGGCGGCGGCCCGCTAAGATGCGCTGACTGGGGGTAAGCCGCCCGCTGCGGTGACGGCGGGGGCGAGGATGGTGACGTGGCGAGCGAGCGTGCGGCACAGGTGTGGGCGTGGATCGTCGCGGCCCGCGAGGGTGACGCGCCGGTTTCGCTGGCCGCGCTGTGCCGGGCGGCGGCGGGCCGGCTCGCGGTGGACGGCGCGAGCGTGACCGCGGTGAGCGGGCCGACGGTGCGCGAGCCGCTGTCCGCCACCGATGAGCGCAGTGCTCGGCTGGAGGAGCTGCTGTTCACGACCGGAGAGGGGCCGGGCGCGGAGGATCTCAGGTTCGGGTCGCCGATGCTGGTCCCGGACCTGGAGTCGGCGACGGAGCGGTGGCCGGGCTTCGCCCCGGCGGCTGTGGACGCCGGGGCCCAGGCGCTGTTCGTGTTCCCATTGCAGGCCGGGGCGATCCGGGCAGGTGTGCTCTCGCTGTACCGGGCGGCACCGGGCCCGCTCACGCCGCAGCAGCTGGCGGACGCGCTGGTCTTCGCCGACATCGCGCTGCAGCTGCTGCTCGACTCAGCGTCGGGCATCAGCGGGATGGACGGCTACCGTCCGCTTGACGGCCTGTCAGACAGCCGCGCCGAGGTGTACCAGGCGACCGGGATGATCTCGGTGCAGCTGGGCGTGAGCGTGGAGGAGGCATTCGTGCGGCTGCGGGCGCACGCGTTCGCCGCGAGCACGCCGCTGGACGATGTCGCGGGCGACGTGGTCAGCCGGGTGCTGCGGTTCGATCCCGGTCCCGGGCCGGAAACGTGATCCCGCAGCGCCGGCGGGCGGCGGCGGGCGGCGGGCGCTAGCCTTGCAGCCATGGCAGCAACGGTGGACGAGCGTCTGGCGCAGGCGTTCGTGGAGCTGGCGGACACGCTCGTCGCCGGGTATGACCTGATGGAGTTCCTGCAGACGCTCACCGACCGGTGCGTCGATCTGCTCGAGGTGGACGCGGCCGGGCTGCTGCTGGCCGACAGCCGGGGCGCGCTGCGGCTGGTGGCGGCCTCGACGGAACAGGCCCGGGTGGTGGAGCTGTTCCAGATCCAGAACGACGAGGGGCCCTGCCTGGACTGCTACCGCACCGGGAAAGCGGTCATCGTCAGCGACATCCGCGCGAGCTCCGCCGCGGCCCGGTGGCCGCAGTTCGCCGCCGCCGCGCGGGAAATGGGGTACGCCGGGGTGCACGCCATCCCGATGCGGCTGCGCGACCAGGTCATCGGGACGCTGAACCTGTTCAGGACGGCGCCGGACGGGCTGGCCCCGGCGGTGGTGACGGCGGCCACCGCCCTGGTCGACGTGGCCACCATCGGCATCTTGCAGGAACGGGCCGTCCGCCACCAGGAGGTCGTGGCAGGGCAGCTGCAGCTGGCGCTGAACAGCCGGGTCATCATCGAGCAGGCCAAGGGAGTCCTCGCCGAACGGCTCCGGGTCACCCCCGACGAGGCATTCGTCATCCTGCGCCGCTACGCCCGCGACCACAACCACCCGCTCACCGAACTGTCCGGCGACGTCATCCGCGGCACGGCACGCATCGCCGACAGCAGGTAGCCCAAAGCCCGCGTGCCATGGCGGTTACCGGGTGAGACAACCATCCGTTCGGAAGAAAGTCCTTAAATCTTTCATCCGAACGGATGCTGGCCACTCTGGTCGCGCCCATGAAACTTCATCGACAGGGCGGGCGGTTCCCCGGTGATGCTCCCGGCGGCGGAAGTCGCCGGTCCCTGCCCCCGGCGCAAGGTCAGTGTCACGGTGCCGGTTCAGGTGCGGGGTTGTGCCAGCGCCCGTGGGGCGCGATGAGCGTATCGGCTTCCTCCGGCCCCCAGCTGCCCGGCGGGTAGGGGAAGGCGCGGTTGTGGTTGTCGAGAACGGGCTCCACCACCGCCCAGGCGGCCTCGACGGCGTCCTCGCGGGTGAACAGCGCCCCCTCGCCGGCCAGGGCGTCTGTGAGGAGGCGTTCGTAGGGCTGCTCCTCGTTCGGCTGCCCGCTGAGCAGCGAGAGCTCACGCTGGTCGCCGGCGAACTCCTCGCCCGCGCGCTTGACCCGGGCCGCGAGTGCGATTACCGGGTCAGGCGAGATCCGGAAGCGCAGGTAGTTGGCGCGGCCGTCCGCGGCCACGGAGTCGCTGAACAGCGCCTGCGGCGGCGGCTTCAGCTCGACGAGCACCTCCGTGGCGGTCGCGGCCAGGCACTTGCCCGACCGCACGTACCACGGGACTCCGGCCCAGCGCCAGGAGTCGATGAACAGCCGCAGGGCGCAGAAGGTCTCCACGTCGGAATCCGCCGCCACACCCGGCTCGTCCCGGTAGCCGGTGAACTGGCCCCGGACCACGTCACCGGCGGCAAGGGGCCGCATCGCCTTGAACACGCTGAACTTCTCGCCCTGCACGGCCCCGAACCCCTGGTAGGCGGGCGGCTCCATCGCGAGCAGCGCGACGACCTGGAACAGGTGATTCTCCACCACGTCCCGCAGGCAGCCGGCGGTCTCGTAGAAGGCACCGCGCCCCTGCACCCCGAACTGCTCGGCCAGGGTGACCTGGACGCTGGCGATGTAGTTCCGGTTCCAGACCGGTTCGAGGAAGGAGTTGGCGAAACGGAAGTACAGGAGGTTCATGATCTCCTCCCTGCCGAGGAAATGGTCGATACGGAAGACCGACGACTCCGGGAACGCTGACCGCACGACGCTGTTAAGCTGCCGCGCCGAGGCGAGATCACGCCCGAACGGCTTCTCGACGACGACGCGCGCACCGGCGGCCAGTCCCTCGCCGCGCAGCCGCTCGATCACGGTCGCGAACAGCGAGGGCGGAATGGCCAGGTAATGCACCGGATGGCGCGCACCGCCGAGTACCCGCCGGAGTTCCTTGAACGTGCCGGTGTCGCCGTAGTCACCATCGACGTACTCCATAAGCGACAGCAGCCGGCCGAGGGCGGCGCCGTCGCCGGTGCCGACGCCGGCCTGCGCAATGCTCTCCCGCGCATAGTCGCGAAGCCGCGGAAGATCCCACCCCGCCTCCGCGACCCCCACCACGGGAACGCCCAGCGTTCCCCGCTTCACCATCTGGTAAAGAGCAGGGAAGATCATCTTATGAGCGAGATCACCCGTCGCGCCGAAGAACACGAACGCGTCGGCCGCGGCCGCGCCCTCATCGTTGCCGCCCATCATTAACCCTTCCCTCGCACTGCCAGTGGCGATCTCAACGGACACGTGCATCCGTCATGACCGCCGGGATGCCATGCGGGCGCCGGAGGAGGACGCCTGCCTGCCTGCCTGCCGGAACGGGCCGGCCCGGCTTCCGTCTGGACGATCCTCCGCAGCGCCGGCGAAGCGGCATGGCGCGGATGTCGCGCCGCGCCCGGAACGGCTGCTGACCCGAGGGCTACCTCGCCGGCCGCCTGCCAGGGCGCCGCCGCATCCGCAGGGCGCCGAGGAGAAGGGTGCCAAGGAACACGACGATGCCGATGATCAGCAGGTACAGCAGGCCCTTCGCGACCACGCCCACGATGCCCAGCGCGACCGCCACGATTACCAGGAGCAGGAACAGGGCAATCATCTGATCCTCCGATCAGCCGGGCGGCTCAGCGGCGGGCCAGCCGCCGCTCACCGCCTGCGCCTGGCTCGTACGCCAGGTCGTAGTGTTTGAAGACCGCCTCTTCATCGCTTGCAGGCAGCTCGCCGTCGGTGCCGATCGACGGGGCGTCCTTCACCCGCTTCTTGCCGTAGGTGACCTTGAGGTACCCAGGGCCCACGGTGGCGTGGTCAAGGGGCACGAACACGAGCCGGCGGCGAGTCGGCATCCCGACCCTGACCGTGCCAAACGACGGCAGGTCGGTGGCGGTGTCAACGTAGACGGCCTCCAGCTCGCCGATCTTGTGGTCCCGGGCATCAACAACGTCGTGGCCCCGCCATTCCCGGATGTCAGCAGCCTCGAACATGCCAGTCTTCTTCCCGCAGCCCCGCGCTGCTTATCTCACATACGAGCTTACCCGGTGACGTGCCGCGGGCAGGACCCGTCGGACCCGGTGCCCATGGACTTCGCGGCCTGGATGGAGGCATGGCTTGGTGACCGGTGGTGGACCTTCGATCCCCGCGACTACGCCCGCCGGAAGGGACGCATCGTGATCGGCCGGGGACGCGACGCCTCGCCCGCCCGGACACCGAGGGCGCCGACCCCGGCCAGGAGCGGTCACCGCGGCAGCCGCGGCGCTCGCCCAGCCCTGACCGGACGCGGCCGCCAGGGGCAAGAGCCTCACCTGGTCAGCTCGGCTAGCAGCTGCGCCAGGTCGACGGTCGCGATCCGCACCGAGGAATCACTGCACCCGTAGGGGAGCACGACCGTCCCGCCGTGCAGCAGCGAGCCGCAGGAGTAGACGACGTCCGGGACGTATCCGTCGCGCTCGGACTCATCGGCCGCGAGAAGCGGCTCAGGGAGCGCGGATATCAGGCGCTCCGGCTCGTCCAGGTCGAGCAGGATGGCGCCGATGGCATACTCCCGCATGGGGCCGACGCCGTGCGTGAA
>DAHVAN010000123.1 GCA_027314595.1 Actinomycetota bacterium
GGCGGCGGGCCGCGGCGGCGGGCCGCGGCACCGGGGGCGGAACGGAGGCGGCGGGCACGCCCCCGGCGACGGGGAAGGGTGGCCGCGAGCAGGCGCCACGCCCCCGTTCGGGATAATTGGTTGTGGCGGCCCGACGGTTACGGCCAGCACCGCCGGAAACCGTATGCTGCGGGGTGGTGGCACGCACTGATGAGAAGAGGCTGAGCCGGTGGCTGACAAGTACAACGCTGACGACCTCGCGAAGGCCGGGCGGCTCAAGCAGATACGCATGGTCGCCAGCCTGGTCAACCAGCAGAACCGCAAGGCGATGCCGATCCTGGCAGGCACCGTGGTCGGCGTCATCGCGGTGTTCGTCCTGCTCGGCCTGCTCACCGGCTCCCTGCCGTTCCTGATCCCGCTCGGCGTGCTGCTCGGGCTGCTCGCCGCCATGATCTTGTTCGGCCGGTTCGCGCAGGCAGCGCAGTACTCGGCGATCGAGGGGCAGCCAGGCGCCGCCGCCGCGGTGCTGCAGAGCATGCGCGGCAACTGGACGGTCACCCCGGCCGTCACCGCGAACAGGAACATGGACGTCGTGCACCGCGCCGTGGGGCGCCCCGGCGTCATCCTGGTCGGCGAGGGCGCCCCGTCCCGGCTCACGGGCCTGATGGCCGCCGAGAAGAAGAAGACCGCGCGGGTCGCGCACGAGGTGCCGATCTTCGAGTTCCAGGTGGGCAGCGAGGAGGGGCAGATCCCGGTCAGGCAGTTGCAGCGCAAGGTCATGCGGCTGCCGCGCAACCTGCGCCCGGCCGCGGTCAGCGACCTCAACTACCGGCTCAAGGCCCTGCAGCCGTCGCTGCAGATGCCGAAGGGGCCGCTGCCCAAGGGCACCCGCCCGCCGAAGATGCCGCGCCCCAAGGTCAGGTGAGGGCGGACTAAGTCCTCACGACGATCGTGTCGGCCGCGCGGTCGTGCAGGCCGCGCAGATCGCGGTCGGACAGCAGCGCCGGGACCACGAAAAGCAGCAGCAGCGTGCGGAGCGCCGCCCAGGCGAAGCCCGGCACGCCACCGTCGGTCCTGACGACCCGGATGTTGAACAGCCGCTTGCCGATCGTGAGGCCGCTGATCGCGGTCAGCAGCCAGACCTCGACGGCGAACAGCGCGAGCGTCAGGAACTGCGTGCTGAAATAGCGCGGGTCGCTGGCGCCGTTGCCGAGGTTGTGCCCGGTGACGAGCGTGGCGATCAGCTCGCAGACCACCCAGTCCACGACGAGCGCCGCCAGGCGCCTGATCATCGGCGCCACCGACATCGGCCCCTGCTTGGGCAAGCCGAAGCGCTTACCCGGGTAATCGGGCGTATCATCAGCCGCAACGGCTCCTGGCGCGGCCGCCCTCCGGGGTATGGGGGGCGCGGAGCCCCCCGTGCTCGGGGGGGTCGCGGGGGAACGTCCCCCGGGGGGAGCAGAGCGTTTTCCTGACACAGGACTACGGTATCCGCTCCCCCGGTCAGGCGCGGATCGGGGCAGGTCCGACGGGCCCGCGCCGGACACGTAACATCGGTGAAACATTGCGGACACTGCTCGGAAATTGCGGACAACTATCGTCCGAAGCGCGTCCCGATGAGCAGATCGAGATATAGCTACCTATGCGTGCCCTGTACAGGGAGGGTTGATGTTCAGCACTGCTGATGAGGTCCTCAGCTTCATCGCCAAGGAGAACGTGGAGTTCGTCGACGTCAGGTTCTGTGACCTGCCGGGCACGATGCAGCACTTCACCGTTCCCGCCGAGTCCTTCGGCGCCGACGTGTTCACCGAAGGCCGGATGTTCGACGGCTCGTCCATCCGCGGGTTCCAGCAGATCCACGAGTCGGACATGCTGCTGATGCCCGACCCGGCCACGGCGGTGCTCGACCCGTTCCGCAGGCACAAGACGCTGAACCTCACGTTCTTCGTGCACGACCCGCTCACGGGCGCCCCGTACACCCGCGACCCGCGCAACATCGCGCGCAAGGCGCAGGACTACCTGGTCGGCTCCGGCATCGCGGACACCTCGTACTTCGGCCCCGAGGCGGAGTTCTACATCTTCGACTCGGCCCGGTTCGCCACCGGCCCCAACGAGGGCTACTACCACATCGACTCGGTCGAGGGCGCGTGGAACACCGGCCGCGACGAGAACGGCGCCAACCTCGCGTACAAGCCCGCCTACAAGGGCGGCTACTTCCCGGTGCCGCCGATGGACCACTTCACGGACCTGCGCTCGGAGATGGTCAAGAACCTGATCGCGTGCGGCATCGAGACCGAGATGCAGCACCACGAGGTGGGCACCGCCGGCCAGGCCGAGATCGACATCAAGTTCAGCCCGCTGCTGCAGATGGCCGACAAGCTGATGCTGTACAAGTACGTGATCAAGTCCACCGCGCGGGCGGCGGGCAAGACCGTGACGTTCATGCCGAAGCCGCTGTTCGGTGACAACGGCAACGGCATGCACTGCCACCAGTCGCTGTGGAAGGACGGCTCGCCGCTGTTCTACGACGAGGTCGGCTACGGCGGCCTGTCCGACGTCGGCCGCTGGTACGTCGGCGGCCTGCTGAAGCACGCCCCGTCGCTGCTCGCGTTCACCAACCCGACGGTGAACTCCTACCACCGCCTCGTGCCGGGCTTCGAGGCGCCGGTCAACCTGGTGTACTCACAGCGCAACCGGTCGGCCTGCTGCCGCATCCCGATCACCGGCATGAGCCCGAAGGCCAAGCGGATCGAGTTCCGGGTGCCCGACCCGTCCGCCAATCCGTACCTGGCGTTCGCCGCGATGCTGATGGCGGGCCTGGACGGGATCAAGAACAAGATCGAGCCGCCGGAGCCGGTGGACAAGGACCTGTACGAACTGCCGCCGGACGAGGCCGCGGCCATCCCGCAGGTTCCCGGCTCGCTCGAGGCCGTGCTGAGCAACCTGGAGTCCGACAACGCCTACCTCACCGAGGGCGGCGTGTTCACCGAAGACCTGATCGAGACCTGGATCGACTTCAAGCGGACCAAGGAGCTCGACGCGGTGCGGCTGCGCCCGACCCCTCACGAGTTCGAGCTGTACTTCGACTGCTGACCGGCTTGCGTTTGCTGACCTGCTGCCTCAGGGGTCCGCCTGACGGCGGACGTGTGCTGTCGCGGGTGGTCACGGCCTCGCGGTCCGCGGCGGCCGCCGGCATCCCGGCCAGCAGCACCGCGGACGGCCCGTCTTCGAATTTATGTGTGTAGTTTGACCCCTCGGCAGGGGTCAAACTACACACATAAACCGGATGATCACCGCGTCCGGCAAGCCTGACTCATTGAGGCCAGGCCCTCGCCAGGGCAGGGATAAAGCTGAGTCGCAGCCATGCGCGACCATTCCAAAAGAATTATGCAGGCCGAGCCGCTCGCCAAGGCGCTGCGCTACTGCGAGCTGGCTTGACCAATACGGGATCAGCGTAGCTTCGGCGAACGCGCCGCGCGCGAAGGAGAGCACCGCTTCCTCATCGACTCCATTGCGCACGACATGGTACTCCACCATATCGCGGGGGTTTGCCTCATCCAAGGCCCCGCGCATTCTACGTAGCCTGGTCTGAAGTCCCGCTATAAGACTGCCCTGGGCTAGGCGCCAGGCAAAATACGCCGCTAGCCCGGCGCGATGAGCTGCTCGATGTCGCGAATACAATATCGGATCCTGCAACGTGAGAAGCGAGCCGCCCCTTACAATCCGCTGGGACGCTTCCCTGAGAAAGGCTATGTAATCAGGGATATGATGCAGGACTGATACGAAAATCAGCAGGCTGTAATCTCCGTCAACGTGGCTCAGTTCGCCGTCAGGCACGTAGAGCGCTCGGAGCTTAGGGTTCGTGCCGAATCGGCGTTGCAGCTCCTCGATCGAGGATCTGGACATGTCAACCGCGGTGACATCGCAGCCCAACGCGAGTGCCTGCATGGTGAATCCTCCGTGTCCCGCGCCGATTTCCAGCACCCGCAGCGGGAGACCCTGCTCGGCGAGCCTGTGTACGGACGCGCGCAGCACTTCAACCAAGCGGTCATGCAACGCGGGCTGAGCCAGATGCGGGCTTCCTCTCCGGTAGTCGATGCCTGAACGGTAATATGCCTCCTGCGCGTTCATGGTTTAACTCGTGCTCCCTGTTTTCATGACCGGTTCTCGCCGAGAGCGGCCAAGAGACGGTCGCGGCGACCTTTCATCACATGCCGCCGTGCCACCTGCGCGGGGCCGCTCGCGCGGAGCTATACAGCACGAGTACCGAGCTTACGGCGGTGATACGGGCGGCCAGCTCAGAATATGCTCAGCATGAGCCCCTCACAGCACGTAGCCGACCGGTCCTGCCGGGTGAAGACGCTGGCGCGGCTTGCCCGGATAATGAGCGACCATTCGGCAACTCCAGCTTGCCGTGCACCGAATACGGGCGCGCCCGCCTCAATCATGTGCCGCCGTGACACGCACTTCCCGGCCGCGCTCGAACCTGCGGATCACCGTCGACCGCCGTCCCGTCACCCGGGTTACCACCTGGGGCGGCCCGTAGTAGCTGCGCAGCCGGGCCTGCTCGATCGCCTCCTGCAGCGACTCCAGGTCGTAGGGGTAGGTGCGGTAGACCTTCCCGAGCCGGGAGGGCGAGCCGGCATCGCGCACGGCATAGCTCCGCGCCTCGGCCATGGTGGCGCCTCCCGAGCGGCACTCGTCCCTCGAGATCAAGTTAGCAACAGTGAATGCACTCGGTAACAGGCACCAGGCAGACACGCGGGGCGGCGCCCAGCCTCCGCCGTGACTTCCGCGGGATCTCACGCCGCCACAGCCGTGGCGCCCCGACGGCCGTTACCAGCCCTTGGCGATCCGGACCGAACGAAGCATGGCCGATACCTGCCCTTCAGTGCCCGTCAGGCCCGGGCCGCGCAGGCAGGCGTCCATCTGGTACCAGTTGTCGGCCAGCGAGCGGGGGATCACCACGGTGATGGTCTGCGTGCCGCCGAGCCCCTTGCACCAGCTCTCCATCACACGGGTCTCACTGGCCGGGCGCCCGCCAACGGTGGTCGTCATCACGGGCTCATGCCAGTTCGGGAAGCCCTGCACGGTCCACATGACGAGCAGCTTCCCCGGTGGCAGCGCGGCGACCGGCTCACGGCAGATCGATATGATCCTGGCACCCCCGACGGTAACGGAAGTGACGCACGGGTCGTGCTGTGCGGTCGTGCTCAGGGCCACCATCACGTAGGAGAAATCGGACACGTCATCGTTCCAGGTGGCGGCCTGCCAGGCGGCGGGATAGCTGAACGTCAGGCCACCCTGGATGAACCGCGTCGTGGTCGTCCGGGCCGGCGACGCGGACGGCGCCGGAGCATGACTGGCAGCCGAGGTGCAGCCGGCGGCCAAGATGATCACCGCGGCCACCGCGGCGAGTCGTGCCATCACGGTTCCAGCATCGCATCGCGAGGCCCGGTACGGAACCACGATCTTTGACGGCGCGAAGGGGAGGGCGCGGCCTGGGAGGCAACAGGATGGGGGACAATGACGAACACGGCCCGTCCCACCCGTCCCGCCAGGAGGCGCCCATGACGAGCCAGGACGATGAACGCTTGATGAGCCTGGCCGTCGGCCTCGCCTGGCTGTGCCCGCCGTCAGACGCGGCCTATTCGGTCGGCGCCGTCATCGTCGCCGCGGACGGCACCGAGCTGTCCCGCGGTTTCTCCCGCGAGAACGACCCGCACGTGCACGCCGAGGAGTCGGCGCTGCGCAAGCTGGCGGCGGACGCCCCGGGGCTGGCGGGCGCGACCATGTACAGCACGCTGGAGCCCTGCTCGCAGCGCAAATCACGGCCGCGCACCTGCACCCAGCTGATCATTGCCTCCGGCATCGGGCGGGTTGTCATCGCCTACCGGGAACCCAGCCTGTTCGTAGCGTACTGCCAGGGCGTTGAGCTGCTCGAACAAGCCGGGCTCACGGTCACCGAGCTGCCCGGCTTCGCGGCAAGGGCCGCCGGGCCGAACCGGCATCTGGCGGCCGGCGGGTTACCGGGTGCGATATTAGTCACTTCCTATATGATTGTGCTGTTACCATGCGCTACCGGCCGGTAGATTAAGCTGGCATTACCGGGTAGGGGGAACCGCAGGGCAGATCGCTGACCGGGTGGTTCAAAGGGGCACTGATGGAGACGACGACCTTCACCGCTTTGTGCGAGCGGGCTGGCCGCTGGTGGACGATCCGGGTTCCGCAGGTCGAGGGGCTGACCACCCAGGTGCGCAGCCTGGATCAGGCCGAGAAGATGACCACGCAGCTGATCGCGCGGACCCTGGGCATCCCGCCGGAGGCGGTAAGGGTCGAGGTCGTCCCCGACGCGCCCGCACCCGTGGCACAGGCACTGCTGGCACGACACGCTGCCAGGCAGGCGGCGCAGGCCGCCGCGCAGGCTACCCGCACCGCGCTGGAGGCGCTGGCCCTGGAGGGCTACCCGTTCCCGGATGCCGCGACGATGCTCGGCCTGTCGCCTGCGGAGATCCAGCAGTACGCGCCTGACCGCGGCGGCGTTCCCGATCTGCGCCGCGACTCCGGCCCGCTGCAGGTAGCCGGCCAGTAAAACCATTGGCGACCCGCGCGTACGCCCTTAAGGTAAGTACTGCTGTGAGCGATTACGAGGTCATTGAGCGGATAGACGCCTTCTGCGACGCCGTGCCAAGGCAGCGCGCCCGCGCAGAGGTTATCGGCCCGCTCGTACTTTTTGTCCCAATCGGCGCCGGATGGCCGCACTACGCACGCCCGAGGGTGGACGAACGGCCGCCGATAGCGGCCGCCGACGTCCGTTCGGTACGGGCCCGGCAGCGGGAACTGCTGATCCCCGAGTCGTTCGAATGGATCGAGCAGACAGCGCCCGGCATGGCCGCCGCGGCCGGCGCGGCGGGGCTGGTCGTGCATGCACACCCGCTGCTCGTGCTCGGCAACCTCGCGGCCTCCCCCGCGGTCCCGCCGAGGATCTCGATCCGCGTGGTCACGCCCGGCGACCCCGAACTCGACCTGGTGTGGGCGGTTCCCGGCGTCGCGTTCGGCCACCCGGGGACGGACGTCGGCGAGGCCGGGGTCATCGAGCGGGACAAAATCGCCGCCGACCACGACGGCGGGACCATCGAACTGCTGCGCGAGCGGCTGGAGTCGGGACGATCGGTGCTGGCCACCGCGTCAGGCCCGAACGGGCCGCTCGCCGCCGGGAGCTACCAGCTCGCGGACGGGGTCGCGGAGATCACCGGTGTCGGCGTGCTCCCGGCCAGCCGCCGCCGGGGCCTGGGCGCCGCGGTCACCCGCGCGCTCGCCGCCGACGCGCTCGACCGCGGCGCGCACACCGTGTTCCTGTCCGCGACGGACGCGACGGTGGCGCGCGTCTACGCGAGGCTCGGGTTCCGCGAGATCGGCACCGCCATGATCGCCGAGCCCCCCGGCGGCTGACCCGATCGCGGTGCGGCTCCGGCATTTCACCCCCCTCAGGTACGGCCCCCGCGGCGGGTCCTGGCCAGGGCCGCCGGGGTCAGGCCGGACAGGTCCGCGCATTCACGGGTGAGGTGGGCCTGGTCGGCGTAGCCGGCCCGCGCGGCGGCGTCAGCCAGGTCAGGCGGCCCGGCCGGGGCGTCGGCCATCCGGACGAAACGCTGGAAGCGGAGCACGCGCTGCAGCGTCTTCGGACCGTAGCCCGCCGCGGCGTGACAGCGCCTGCGGAACTGGCGGGCGGACAGGCCCACGTCCTGCGCGACCTCCTCGGTGCGGGCGGCCGGGTCGCGCAGCAGGGCGGCGGCCCGGGTCATCGCGGGGTCAGGCGTGCCGTCGGCGACGAGCAGGCCGGTCAGGTCGTGCGCCCGCGCGGCGGCTTCGGCCGGCTCGAGCGACGCGGGGAGCGCTCTCGCGGCGGCGGGCAGCAGGCCGGAGAGGGTGACGCGCCGGTCGCGGAGCTCGCTCAGCGGCAGGCCGAGCACCTGGCCGCCCGCCGCAGGGCGGAACCGCACCCCGACGATCACCGTGCCCGCCTTGCTCGTGCTGCGGAACGCCCCGGTATCGGGGCCGGCCACGTAGCAGCCGACACCCTGCTCCCAGATCAGGTCGCTGCACCCGTCGGGCAGCACGAGCGTCTTGCGATCCGCGTCGTCGGGGACGATGCTGGCCCACAGGCATGACACGGCGACCCTGAGGCTGGGGGGAGCCTGCCATTCCGCATACCCGGGAGCGAGCCATGCCGCGCGCGGTATCCACTCCCCGGGTGAGGACTTCATGACGCCAGCATGTCACGCGAGTCCGGCATTCCGTCCGGGGCAGCGGGGCCGGGTGCGTGCCGGGCGCGCAGGCCGCCGGCCAGGAAGGCCGTTTCGTTCAAGACCGCCGCACGCGCGGGTGGTGTGATGGGTGCCATGAACACGAACAAGACTCCAGACTTCGACGCGGCCGCCGAATTCATGGCCGCGCGTGCGCGGGTGGTCGACCGGCGGGTGTTCCAGCGGCTGTTCCAAGGCGGATCGCCCGGCCCGGTGCGGGACGCCGTGGCGGCGTACCGGAACGACGACGGCGGCTTCGGCCACGGCCTCGAGCCCGACGTCCGGACGGCGGCCAGCCAGCCCGCCGCCGTCGAGATGGCGCTGCGGCTGATGGACATGACAGGGGCCTGGGACACCGCGCTCGTCGCAGGCGCCATCGACTGGCTCGCGGCCATCAGCCCGGCCGAGGGCGGCACCGCCTTCGTCGAGCCGTCCGTGTCCGGCGGTCCGCACGCGCCGTGGTGGGTGCCGGCGGAGGGCCATCCCGCCTCGGTTATCCAGACCGGCCAGATCGCGGGCACGCTGCACGCGCGAGGCTTCTCGCATCCGTGGCTCGACCGCGCCACTGACCTGATGTGGGCGCGGATCGGCACGCTGACCGAGGTCAGCGCGTACGAGATGTTCGGCGTGCTCGCGTTCCTCGAGCACGTACCCGACCGGTCCCGCGCCCAGGCGGCCTTCGACCGGGCCGGCCCGCTGATCCTGGACCGGGGCCTGGTCGCGCTCGACCCGCAGGCGGCGGGCGAGGTGCACTCGCCGCTCGACTTCGCGCCGCTGCCCGACTCGATCGCCCGCCCGCTGTTCGGCGACGCGACGATAGCCGCGCACCTCGACCACCTGGCGGGCGCGCAGCGCGACGACGGCGGCTGGATGTTCAACTGGCTGGCCTGGTCGCCCGCCGCCGAAGCCGACTGGCGCGGCTTCCTCACCGTAGACGCCCTCCGGATCCTCCGCGCCAACGGCCGCGCCTGAGGAGCACGCGGACTGGCTCCAGGACTGGTTCCTGGTCCGGGTGCCCGGACGGGTGCATCGGCTCCTGCCGGGTAATGATGCCTGTACCGGATCAGGGAAGACGCGCGTCAGGCTGATGACATAGGACAGTGTCCATTCACGGGGTTTCGGCTTGATGGTGCCGTTGAGAGCATCTGCCTGGGCCTTTAGCTAGCCGGGACTGCGGCTGGCGGAGGTGGAACGCCGCCTGAACATGGACAGCAGCGACTCGGGCACGCCTTGCGGACCGGGGCGAAAGAGGCCAGGCGGGCGCGGCAGCAGTCCGAGCGGGAGCGCAGCAAGGACCGCAAAAGGGGCGGTCAGCCCGGTCACCAGGGCAAAGGACTGAAGCGGGATCCGGACCCGGGCGAGAGGAAGGACGTGCCGCCGCCGGCGGAGTGCCGGTCCTGCCGGGCGCCGCTGGACGGCGCGGAGTCCGTTGATCCGCGGTGGGCGCAGGTCATCGACGTGGAGTTCACCCGGACGGTGACCGAGTGGGCGCTGCCCGGTCTTTCCTGCGCGTGCTGCGGGACGGTCACGTTCGCGGACCCGCCCAGCGGGCCGGTGTCGGCGCCGAGCGCTGCGGCTGCCGCTTGGAGACGGCTGCCGGTGACGAGAGCGGGCTTGCCGGTACTGATCGCCTGCCCGGCTAGCGAGCCGGGCAGCGGCGCTGTCTGGTTCATCAGTCCCGCTGCCAGCGCGCCGCTGACGCCTGCCACGATCACCTGATCCGATTCATGAGGAACGGCCAGCGCCGCGAAGTCCGCGTCCGTAGCAGCTGCGGCGTGCTGGGTGATCAGCGCATGGCACCCGGCGCGCTGCCGCCGGCAGAGGCCAACGTCACACTACGCTGGCTGGCCCTCGCGGGGGAGCGGTGCCGCTGGGGACGCGGAGATCTCGGTGCCCGGGACGAGGCCGCCGTCCTTCGCCGGCAGGCACCCACCCGAAGCCGTGGCGGAATGAGGTCATGGTGTTGCCCGACGGCTGCCTGAGTCGGCTGGCGGCTCGTGCTCCGGGTGGCTACCGCGGACCGCGCCTGCGCATTACCAGGTAACCCGCGAAAAGCACGATGATGACGACGATGACAAGAGTCATGTCGGCTCCTTGGATTGACCGGCGCGCCCGGCCGCCTTCGGCGGACGTTCCCGGCTACGATATCTTCAAGATATATCGTGATTCTGACATTAGCAAAATATTTCCAGAATTATCTTGCGGTGGTTGCGGACCGGGGGTGCCCGGTGTCCTCGCGGACGCGAATGGCGCCCGGGAGCTGCCGGCGCCGATGCCATGCCGGAATCCCGTGTGCGGCCCTAACCCGGGCGCGCCTCCCGGCACCTGCGCAACGGGCTGCGGCGAACCGGGCCCACCTGTTCGGGCCGAACCCGGCGGCGCGTCGATTCGCCAGCCCAAAGCCGGGGCGAACCTCGCCCGCCGCCGGACGGACGCGATCGCGCCCCCCGGTCTACGGCGTACTGCCCCGGCGCGACGAGGGCCGGTAACATCACCTCCGCCGGGGATCGGGAAGACGGGGCAGCCGCGATCGCCTGGGCTCCGGCTGCGTACCAGGATCTTGGTTCCGTTCCCGCTGTTCATGTAAGCCGTCCCTGCCGTGCCCCCGGGTACCAGAGCCGCCCTCGGCAGCTAATCCCGGTGCCCGCCCCGGATCTATGCATGAAAGCTAAAACTAGCAATTTACTTCAGGAAACTGATGTAGATTACAGGCGTGGCAAGCTGGAGCTTCCTGACCAACCACGCCCGGGTACTGCTGTGCATCGCCCGCGATCCGGGTGCCCGGCTGCGTGACATCGCGGCGAGCCTGGGCATCACCGAGCGCAGCGTTCACGCCATCGTCGCCGATCTGGCCGAGGCCGGCTATGTGGTGAAGCACAAGGACGGCCGCCGCAACCGCTACCAGGTCAGGACGGACCTGCCGCTGTCCGAGCCCGGCACCCGGGGGCCTGCCGTCGGAGAGGTTTTCGCTCTGCTGCCGGGAACACCAGCGGGCCGTGATGG
>DAHVAN010000124.1 GCA_027314595.1 Actinomycetota bacterium
CGGCTCGTCCCGGTCGCGCGCTCGCGGACCAGCGACGAGACCCGGCCCGACCTGGACGAGACCCGGCCCGACGTGACGGCCCCCTACGACGCGGGGCACGAGGTGCGGCGCGCCATCGGCCGCGCCGACCTCATCATCGACGGGATGCTCGGCATCGGCGGCAAGGGCGGGCTCCGCGAGCCTTACGCGACGCTGGCGCAGCTCGCGGCGGGTTCGGCCCGCACGACGGTCGCGGTGGACCTGCCAAGCGGCATCGACGCGGACACCGGCGCCGTAGACGGACCCGCGGTGCGCGCCGACGTGACGGTGACATTCGGCGTGGTCAAGCCGGGCCTGCTGATCGACCCGGGAGCGAGCCGCGCGGGGGTGGTCGAACTCGTCGACATCGGGCTCGTGCCGTACCTGCCCGACCCCCCCGACGCGTCGGCGCCGCAGCGCGGCGACGTACGGGCGCTCGTCCCGCGCCCAGGCCCGGAGTCGGACAAGTACCGCCGCGGCGTCCTCGGCCTGCTCGCCGGCAGCGACCGGTTCACGGGAGCCGCGCTGCTCGCGACCGGCGGCGCGGTGCGCGGCGGCGCCGGCATGGTCCGGCTCGTCACCGCCCCCGCCGCGGCGGCGGCCGTGCGCCAGGTCTGGCCCGAAGTGGTGATAACGGAACTGGAGGCGGGAACCCCGCATCGTTCGGAAGAAAACAGAGGTCTTTCCAGCGCCGAAGGCCAGGAGCGGTTCCCCGGCGACGTAGGCCGGGTCCAGGCGTGGGTCGCCGGCCCGGGGATGGGCGTGACGCGCGGCGCCGCGCAGCGGCTCGCGGCCGTCCTGCGCACCAGCCTGCCCGTGCTCGTGGACGCGGACGGGCTCTCGCTGCTCGCCCGGCAGCGCGGCCTGCTGCCGCGCCCGGCGCCCACGCTGCTTACCCCGCACGCGGGCGAACTGGGGCGCCTGCTCGACGCCGACCCCTCCGACGTCCAGGCGCGGCGGCTCGAGCACGCCAGGCGGGCCGCCGCCGCCTTCGGCGCCTGCGTGCTGCTGAAGGGGTCAACGACCGTCATCGCGACGCCAGACCCGACGGACCCCGTGCTCGTGAACACCACGGGAACGCCGTGGCTCGCCACCGCGGGCAGCGGGGACGTCCTGTCCGGGCTGGCGGGCGCCCTGCTCGCGCAGGGCCTGCTGCCGCCGCAGGCCGCCGTCGCCGCGGCATTCCTACACGGGCTCGCCGCCCGGCTCGCGGCGGCTGCCCCGGTTGCTCCCGTCGCACACGGGACCGGCGAGGCGCCCATCGGCGCGTCGGACTTGATCAGGGCGCTGCCGATGGCTTTCCGCGCGCTTTAACATAGATGATCATGGATAGTCCAGCGCAGGCCCTCGTCGACCTCGACGCGATCTCGGGCAACGTCGCGGCACTGCGCGAGCACGTGGCGCCGAGCGCGGTGATGGCGGTCGTGAAGGCCGCCGGCTACGGGCACGGCGCCGTCGCGGCGGCCAGGGCCGCGATCCGCGGCGGTGCGCGATGGCTGGGCGTGGTGCACGTGGCGGAGGCGCTCGAACTGCGCGCCGCCGGCGTCGAGGGCCCCCTGCTCTGCCTGATGGCGATCGGCTCGGACGCCCACGCCGCCGCGATCGGGGCGGGTGTCGACCTCAGCGCGGGCTCGGTCGCCATGGTACGGCTGGTCGCAGCCGCCGCGGCGGCGGCCGGACGCCCGGCACGGCTGCACCTCAAGGCCGACACCGGGCTGAGCCGGGGCGGCGCGACCGCCGCCGACTGGCCCTCCGTGGTGGACGCGGCGCTCACCGCGCAGGCAGCCGGGCGGCTGAGCGTGGTCGGGCTGTGGTCGCATTTCGCCTCCGCCGACGAGCCCGGCAACCCGTCGGTGACCGAGCAGCTTGGCGCGTTCGGCGAGGCTGTCGCGGCCGCCGAGAAGGCCGGGGTCACCCCCGAGGTCAGGCACATCGCGAACACGGCGGCCGCCTTGCTCGTCCCGCAGGCGCGCTATGACCTGGTGCGGATCGGCGGCGGGATCTACGGCCTGTCGACGTTGCCAGGCGGCGCGCCGCCATGGCTTCGGCCGGTGATGACGCTGCGGGCGCGGCTGGCCATGGTGAAGCGGGTGCCGGCCGGGACCGGCGTGTCGTATGGCCACCGCTACGTCACCGCACGGGAGACCACGCTCGGCCTGCTGCCCGTCGGCTACGCCGACGGAGTGCCGCGGTCCGCGGCCGGCAGGCCGCTGCTGTTCGCCCGCGGGCGGCGGTGGCCGGCCGCCGGGACGGTCTGCATGGACCAGCTGGTCATCGACTTCGGCGACGAGCCGGTGGCCGCGGGGGACGAGGTCGTGCTGTTCGGGCCGGGGGACGACGGGGAGGCCACCGCGCAAGAGTGGGGCGAGGCCCTTGGCACCATCTCCTACGAGATCGTCACCGGGATCGGCGGCCGCGTGGCAAGGTCGTATCCGTGAACGAGGAACTGACCGTCGCGATGGCGGCGGATATGCGCGCGCTCGGGCGCCGGCTGGCCGCCGTGCTGCGGGCGGGCGACGTGGTGATCCTGAGCGGCCCGCTGGGCGCGGGCAAGACCACGCTGACGCAGGGCATCGGCACGGGGCTCGAGGTACGCGGCCCGGTGACGTCGCCCACCTTCGTCATCGCGCGGGTGCACCCGCCGCTCGCGGCCGCGCGCGGGCTCGCCCGGCCCGGCCCGGCGCTCGTGCATGCCGACGCGTACCGGCTGGGCAGCGCCGTTGAGCTCGACGACCTGGACCTGGACGCCGATACCGCCACCTCGGTGACGGTAGTGGAATGGGGAGAGGGGCTGGCGGAAGGGCTGGCCGAGGACCGCCTCGAGATCACGATCACGCCGGGCCCTTCCGGCGCGGACGCCGCGGAGGGGGAGGAGGGCGGCGACTCACCGCGCACGGTGCGGGTTTCCGGCGTCGGCGAGCGCTGGCGGGACATCCAGTTGCCACCCGCGGTCCTCGCCGATCGTCTATAGTTCCGCCTGTACAGATCCGGTTTGTACGTTCTTCCTCGCCTGTCGGTCACGAACCCGCACCGCCAACCCCCCGGAGGCACGCCGTGACTCAGCATGAGTCATTCCCCGGCCGGCCACGTGGCCGCCGGGCACGTCCCGACAACGGCGTGCCCGAGAGGGCGGGGTATGACGCCGTGCCGCAAGATCAGCGTGAGTTCCCCGGCCTGCCGCCCATCCGCGGCAACCAGGAAGGCGCCCCCTGGCAGGCCTACCAGGGCCAGCCTCAGCCTCAGCCTGAGGGCCAGGCACAGGCACAGGCACAGCCTCGGCCGGCCAGGCACCGAGCGCCGCAGCAGGCACCGGACTGGGCAGGCCCCGACGCTTCCGCCGGAACCGGCCCCATGGAGGCCTTCTCCGAGCGCTGGCGCCGGCGCGGCAGCGACTCTCGTGAGGAAAGGCGCGCGGACCGCCGCAAGCACAGGCGGCGCTACGCGATCGGCGGCGGCGCGGCGGCCATCGTCATCGCCGTCACGGTCTACTTCCTCACCAGCGGCGGCAGCAGCGGCCCCGCCAACCTCGGCCTCGGATCGCTGGTCACGAGCTTCCTGCCAGGCGAGCTCCAGCAGGTGCCCAACGCGTGCTCCGCGGTGCCCGGCGCCACGCTCAGCCAGGACCTGCCCGGTCAGCCGAAGGTCGCGGCCCCGCCGCTGAACACCGGGGCCAACAGCCAGTGCACCTGGACGCTCGACAAGCCGCCACTCTACCGGGTGCTCGAGGTGAACATGCAGGCGTACTCGCCGAACGCGCTCGTCGCGTACGGCGACGGCAGCGCCACCTTCGCCGCGCAGTACGCCTACGCCGAGGCCGAAACCGCCAAGCAGCATCCCGGGCCGCGCAGCGGGCAGCCGAAAGCGGTGGTCACCGACCTGTCAGGGATGCCCGGCGGCAGCCAGACGTCCGCGTTCGAGGCGACGCAGGTGTTCAACGTGAACGGGGCCGTGACCGATGTGGTGACCGTCGTCGTCCGCTACCGCAACGTCATCGTCACCGTCGTGCTGAACGGCCTCGGCCACGCGAGCAAGGGCAACTACGGGCCGGTCTCGATGGGCGACCTGAGCCCGGCTGCCCAGACGGTCGCGCAGGAAGTGACCGGCACGCTCGTGCACTGAGGGCACCGCGCGTCGGCTACCCTTTTACGTCGTGTTGCTGCTCGGAATGGACACCGCCACGCCAGCGGTCACGGTAGCACTGCACGACGGGGGCCAGCCGCTCGCCCAGCTCGTCACCGTCGACGCGCACCGCCACGCGGAGCTGCTCGCGCCCGCGATCGCCAAGGTGATCGCCGACGCGGGAGCCGAGCGCGGCGACCTCACCGGCATCGCCGTCGGCGTCGGTCCGGGCCCGTACACCGGGCTGCGCGTCGGGGTGATGACCGCCAAGGTTCTCGGCGCCGCGCTCGGCATCCCGGTCTACGGTGTCTGCAGCCTGGACGTGATCGCCGCCGACGTCGAGAGCCGCGAGGATTTCCTCGTGGCCACCGACGCCCGCCGCCGCGAGCTCTACTGGGCCCGCTATGACCAGGCCGGGCGACGGCTCGACGGCCCGCACGTCAGCGCCCCGGCCGGCATCGCGCAGCCCGATCGTGATCTGCTGACTGCCGGTGAGGGCTGCCTGCTATACCCCTGTTTTCTTCCGAACGGCCGCGGGCCGGCCTACCCGGCGGCCGCGACTGTGTGCCGGGTGGTTATCGCGGCGCTGGCCGCACGGGGCGAGGACCGCGATGGGCGTCCCGGCCGCGGCGGCGATGACCCCGCGCGGGCCGGCGTGCTGCTGTCCGCAGAGCCGCTGTACCTGCGGCGGCCGGACGCGCGCGAGCCTGGCGCTCCGAAGCGAGTGTCGCGGTGATGACCGCGACCCGGCTGCGCCCGATGGTGCTCGGCGACCTGACCGGCGTGCTCGCCCTGGAGCGGGAGCTGTTTCCCGACGACCCGTGGACGGAGGAGATGTTCACCGAGGAGGTCGCCATGCCGCCGGGCAGCCGGCTGTACCTGGTCGCGGAGGCTGCCGTCCCCGAAGGCGACGGGCACGCCCTGGCCGGGTACGCGGGGATGCTGTTCACCCCGGGCGGCGGCCAGGCGGACGTGCTGACGATCGCGGTCGCCCCGCCATGCTGGGGCAGGGGCATCGGGTCCGCGCTTCTCGGGGCGCTGGTGCAGGCGGCGCGGGACCATGACTGCGGCGAGGTCTTCCTCGAGGTGCGCGAGGACAACCCGCGCGCCAGGGGGCTGTACCTGCGGCGCGGGTTCGAGGAGATCGGGGTGCGCCGCGGGTATTACCAGCCGTCGGGGGCGGACGCGATCGTGATGCGGAAGGACCTGCTGCGTTGATCGGCGAACCGTTGGTACTGGGCATCGAGACGTCCTGCGACGAGACCGGCGCGGGGATCGTGCGCGGCCGTGAGCTGCTGGCGAACGAGGTGGCCTCCAGCATGGACCAGCATGCCCGGTTCGGCGGCGTGGTGCCCGAGGTGGCCAGCCGGGCGCACCTGGAGGCGATGGTCCCGGTGCTCGAGGGCGCGTTCGCCAAGGCGGGCGTGCGCCCGGCCGACATCGACGCGGTGGCGGTGACCGCGGGTCCCGGCCTGGCCGGGACGCTCATGGTGGGCGTGGCGGCGGCGAAGGCCTACGCCTACGGGCTCGGCAAGCCGTTGTACGGCGTGAACCACCTGGCGGCGCACGTCGCGGTCGACCAGCTCGAGCATGGCGCCCTGCCGTCGCCGTGCGTGGCGCTGCTCGTGTCGGGCGGGCATTCCTCCCTGCTGCTCGTGCGCGACGTGACCGGTTCGGTGGAGCCGCTCGGCGCGACCATCGACGACGCGGCGGGCGAGGCGTACGACAAGGTGGCCCGGGTGCTCGGCATGCCGTTCCCCGGCGGCCCGCCGATCGACAAGGCCGCCGCCTCCGGCGACGCCGCGGCGATCAGGTTCCCGCGGGCCAAGTACCACGACGGCACGCTGGACTTCTCGTTCGCGGGCCTGAAGACAGCGGTGGCCCGCTGGGTGGAGGCCAAGCGGGACGCCGGGGAACCGGTGCCTGTCGCCGACGTGGCGGCCTCGTTCCAGGAAGCGGTCGCCGACGTGCTGACCCGCAAGGCGATCGAGGCCTGCCGCCGCCGCGATGTGCCGGACCTGGTGATAGGCGGCGGTGTCGCGGCCAACTCCCGGCTGCGCGCACTCGCGGAGCGGCGCTGCGAGCTGGCCGGGATCCGGCTGCGCGTGCCCCGCCCGGGCCTGTGCACCGACAACGGGGCCATGGTCGCCGCCCTTGGCGCCGATATCGTGGCCAGCGGCCGCCCGCCGTCCTCCCTCGGCCTGCCCGCCGATTCCTCCCTTCCGGTAACCGAGGTCCTGGTCCGCTAGCCCGCTAGGACTTCGAGCGCCTGAGCATGGCGCGGATCCGGCGGCCCAGCAGGGCGAGCAGGGCGCCTGCCGCCGCGACCGGGATGACACGCTTCAGGATCGGCCCGCCGACGAGCTTGATCAGGTTGAGCGAGTCCTCTTGCCTCGGACCCGAGGCCGAGGCCTGAACGGCCACGGGGACGGCGGCTGATCCGCCCTCCTCTGCCTCGGCGCCCTCCGCGGTTTCGGCCGGCCCGGCGATCAGGGCATGGAGGTTGTCGGCGAACTGGGCGATGAGCTTGCCGCTCACCTCGGGCAGCAGGCTGCGGCCGAACTGGGCGGGACGCCCGGTGACGTTCAGCGAGGTATGGATGGAGACCATCGTGTGGCCCTCGGCGTCGGCGGGCTTGAGCCCGGCGTGCACGGTGGCCGACGCGGTGCCCGCGCCGCGCGTCTCCTTGCCCGAAGCCTCGATCGCGATCGTGTGGCTGGCCTGGTCCTTCTCGGTGAACTTGGCCGTCCCCTTGTAGCTCAGCGACAGCGGCCCCAGCTTGACCTTGACCTGGCCCGCGATCTGGTCTCCCTCGACCGAGGTTACGCTGGCCCCAGGCATGCACGGGGCGACCCGCTCCACGTCGAGCAGGACATCCCAGGCCTGCTCGGGAGGCACGGGAACGGTGAACTCGTTGTCAAGCTCGATGGCCATGGGCGCTACTTTCCTCGCTGGTCCGTTACTAGTCGGAAATTGTATGCGCAGGCCTGTTCCGCGCCGGCGATAG
>DAHVAN010000159.1 GCA_027314595.1 Actinomycetota bacterium
TCGCGACCCGGCTGAAGCTGCTCGCCAGGCTCGCCGAAGCCTACATGCTGCTGCACCGCCTCGACATCATCGTCGGCGACGTGAACGCCAAGAATGTCGTGCTCAGCGCGGGCAGCAAGCCCCGCGTGCTGGTCGTGGACACCGACAGCGCCAGGAAGAAAGGGACGCAGGGCGCGTTCGGCGGGCAGCCGCACACCCCGCACTGGGAGCCGCCCGAGACGCTCGCCGCCAAGCGCCATCACGACCACCTCGTCCGGTCCGGCAACGCTAGCGCCGGAGAGCTGACCAAGCTCAGCGGCGACTGGAAGCGCCAGACGAAAGAGACCGACGTGTACAAGTTCGGGCTCATGGTCGTGCGGGTCCTGGACTACGGCAGGTACCGCAGCCAGAACCGCAATCCGGACAAGGCCCGCCGTGTGCTCTTGGCCAACCTTGGCGGCACTGCCACGCGCCATCTCGACCGCACGCTCGGGGCTGACCCGAGGGCGCGGCCGACGATGGCGGACTGGTATTACGCCTTGCGCGGCCGCACGGTGTCGCACACCGCCTCACGCGAGTCCGCGCGCGCGGCCCGGACGAGGCACGGTGCGGGTGCGACGGCGACGGTGTCAGGGGCGGGACAGGGGACCGCGAGCCCCGCGACCCGGGCCATCGGCGACTGGCGGTTCATCGAGGGCACCGGGTGGGTTCGGGACGACAAGGCGCCGAAGAAGCGGGGTGCGCAGTGACTGACGCGTTCAAGATGGCCGCGGACATGACCACGGCCATGGCCAAGGCCGCTTTCAAGGCGGGCGCCAGGGCGGGCGCCGCGCTCTCGGGGGCGGCCAGCGACTACTCGGCGGGCCGCGGCGCCCGGCGCGGCATCCTCGCGCCCGGCGACCCGCCGCCACCGCCGTCGGCCGGTGGCTCGTACTACGACTACCGCGGCGTGCTCGACCTGCGCAAGGTGCCGGCGGAACTGCAGCGCGCCGAGTTCCCGCTCGGCCGGTACGTGCACCCGGCGAAGGGGCCGCGCGGCCGGATCGCGCTCCCCGGGGCTGTGGTCGCACGTCATGTGACCGTGGTCGGTCCGGCGGGCTCAGGCAAGACTCACGGGGTGGTCGTGCCCTGGATCGTCGCGGCGCTGCGCGCGGGCTGGTCGGTGGTCGCCATCGACATCAAGGCGAACCTCATCGACCACATGCGGGACGGGGTGCGCAGGTCTGGTCAGCCGCTGGGCCTGCGCCCGGCGGTGCTCGACTATACGAACCCGAAGCGGTCCGTCAGCTGGAACTGGTGCGCTGAGCTGGACTCCGACCGGGCTATCGACAGCACGGTGAAGGCAATAGCCGGGAGCAAGCCCGCGCCGCACACTGCCCCGCACTTCTTCTATCAGGAGTCGCAGCTTCTGCGTGGCCTGCTGGAGCTGGCCTCGGCGAGCCCGAAACGTCAGAACCTCACCGCTACCGACCTGCTCGGGCTGCTCAAGGACCAGGACAAGCTGATGCGGATCCGCAGGTCCTTCCCGGCGAGCCCGGCCTTCGATCGGCTGAAGGACCTCCAGCCGCTCGATCCGCGTGACTACGCTGACCGGATCTCCAGCCTGGCGGCCAAGCTGGACGCGCTAGCCAACCCGACCATCCAGGCGGTGACGAACCGGGTCGGGCTGCGGGTCGGGGATGTGCTGCGCGCCCGCACCCTCGTCTCGGTGGTGGCCCCGGTACAAGACGGCCTGATGGGAACGCTGCTAGCGGGCATTTTCGTTAATCAGCTGCTGTTCCGGGCCTATGACCGCTTCGCCAACCCGGGCGGCGTTCCGCTGCTGCTGGTCCTGGACGAAGCGGCGCGCCTCGCGGACTTCGTGGATTTCGAGTCGATCCTGAGCGTGGCTCGCGAGGCGCAGGTCGCCGGGCTGATCGCGCTTCAGGACGCCGCGCAGTTCAAGGACGAGAACCAGCGCTCGGTCATCTTCAGCAACTGCGGGACACTGATCTACCTACCCGGCGCGTCCAGCCTGAGCGCGAAACTGCTTTCCGACCGCGTCGGCCAGCATCCTGTCCAGACGACTTCGGTGTCGGTAGGCCCGGCGCCCTCCGGGTGGGGCACTCACACCAATCGCTCCACGCAAACCCAGATGGCGCCCGTCCTCGGCCAGCGCGAGATCTCCAACCTGCCATTCGGGCCGCACGCGGCCGTGGTGCACGCTAAGCCCCTGGCCGACCCCCCGTTCCTTGTCGACCTGACGCAGCCGTAGCCGGAAGAGGGCAAGCACATGGAAAGACCACGCAGCCGTCGCCGCGAGCGGCCAGCCGGCCGCGAGCGCGAGGCCGAGCTCGCCCCCGAACAGGGGCACGCGGTTCAAATGAAGAAGGAGGGAAAGCAACCGCGGCAGGCCCAGCTCCGTTCGGCGCGCCAGCAGCAGCGGGACCAGGCTCTTGGACAGGTCGCGACTCAGCCGGTGGTGCAGGACCCGCAGGCGCGCCAGCAGCAGGCCGCACGCGATCTCGGCAAGGTCGCCGCGCAGGAAGAGGTCGAGCCCCCGCTCTAGCGGCCGTTATCGCGCCGCCACCGAAGCGAGGGCACGACCTCGCGGACGCGCTAGCCCGCTGGCAGCGCGCTCATGCAGGCCGCTGCCTCCGCATGCACCGCGGTCGAGGCGTCCGCATCGGCGATGACCGTACCGTCCGCGCAGCGCACTTGCCACCCCGCGGCAGCGAACTCGAACGAGTATCCCGGGCGGCAGGCCGCGAGCCTGGCCCGGATGGCGCGCACCGCAACACCGGCTCCCTCCTCGCGGGCGACCTGCTCGGCGTGGCGCGAGCACGACACCGCGAACAGGCACGATCGCGACCACCGGATACGGCGGGCCACCCATCGGTAAAGGCGGATGGCCGCCACCAGGCCCCAGGCCGTCATGGTCAGCCTCGTTCGAACACCGCGACGTAGGTGGCCGTGTCTGACCGCTTTTCCGGTGTCCCCGGGGTGGCGCCCAGCCCGAGGCAGCCGCTTGTTCCAGGCACCGCCGGCGTTATGACGGTCGTCTGCAGGGTCTCCAGACTGTGGAATCGCCATCCCTGGCTGGCATGCGATTCAATGAGCGCCTCAAGCTGCGCGGCCGCCTTGCTAGAGTTCTCGCCGCGCATGATGCCGGCCTGGAACGGCACAACCTTGTAAGGCATGCAAGTGCTCCTCGTGTTAGGGAGTCGTGACAGCTAATCTCTGACGGACAGCCCTCGCTGCGGGCTGATCACACCGAACCCGACCAGCCCGTCGGACCGCGTCTCCCGTATTCCTCGGCTCCGCGTCATGGCTGTCCGTCAGTTACCAGCAGGGCATGAGCGAGGAAGGGACGGCGTGGGAATCCTCAGCAAGACCAAGCCTCCGCAGGCAAGCAATGCGGCGCCTGCGGGCACCGGGTGAGGGGGCGGGCCGGGGCATGGGCGGACATGGACCGGCGTTAGGCGGGCCACTGCTGGCGCCCCGCATGTCACTGAAAACCCGAAGGGAGGGATTCACATGGCGGTAACCCAAGACAGGTACTGCCCGAAGTGCCGCAAAACCGTGCGGATGACTCGATGCGAGGTCTGCAAAGGCAGGGGCGGCGGCCAGATGTCGCAATGCCGCAAGGCATGCAACCAGCACGGCTGGCTGTGCCCGACGCACGGCAAGGACTACTAAACTCGCCGTGGCCGGCTCGCGACGAGGTTTGCCCGCGAAGCACCCGGAGCGGTGTGGAGCGCCGGGAGATAAGGGCACCCCAGAGCACACCCCAGCCGCACCGCACAGTCCGAGGCATGCGGCTCAGGTCCCACGGCAATCCATCACGATGGGGCCGCATGCGTGTATGTAGGCCAGTGACGTTCACCCCGATGACAACCCGCTGGAAGGAGCAGCCGGAATGTTTTCGCGACGAAAAGTCGATCAGGACAGATCAATAAACCCAATCCCTTCTCGTCTTGATGCCCGATGGTTCTCCGGGTATTGGGATAGGATCATCAAGGCATCTTCCGTGAATCCAGAGGACGACGGGAACCGCATCGAACTGACGCTGTTCACGCTCAACCTGCTTGACTCGGCGGCACGCGATTACATGAGCCAGCTGGGCGACACTCGCGCTTTCGCCGCATACCAGAAAGCGATGCAGAACCCGGACAACTGCACCGCGGAAGCCAAGGTTTCGCTGATAGCCGGATGGAACCCGCAAGCACTGCCCCTCATCGAGCAGAAGCTCGACAAGTTCTCCGGCACCCTGGTAGAAGCCGGTCGTAGACACGGCCACCTCAGGTTCTTCCCAAGCGAATGCCACGGACAATCACGCTCCTACCCTGAGGGGCGCCCGATTTGCTCGGCATGCAGACAGCCCGCGGAATTCTCATGATGCTCGCGGCCTCGGCCCATCGGGAGCGGCCGCTCCAGGCCGTAGCTGCCTCTCGGAGCGGTGTAGGCGGCCAGGGCCTGCCGCTGCTCGTGGCGGTCACGGTTGGCCTGCGCGGGTCAGTTCAGCAGGTGGAGGGTTTGGGTGGCGAGGTGGATGCTGGCTGCCTGGCCCCAGGCGAGCGGGATGGCGTCGGTTTCGATGCCGTCGCCGAACAGGAGGAGCTGGTCGGATTCGGCGCTGAGGGTCAGCGACTGGCCGGTGACCAGGTCGCCTTCGGTGCAGGCGGTGCCAGTGGCGGGTGAGGGCCAGGCTTCCCGGACGAACCAGGCGAGATGCTGCTCGGCGGCGGCGGGCAGCACCAGGGTGCTCTTGCGTTCCAGCCAGGCGGAGCGGCGCCATCCGGTGGCGCCGGTACCGGTGGAGACGATGAGCCCCGATGACGCCTGTGGCTCGGTGCGCCCGCCAGGGAGGGTGAGGGTGTAGCGGGCGGTCTGGTGGCTGGCCTGGCCGATGTAGATCTCGTTGAGCGCGGTGGGCTGCTGGCCGTCGTCGGTGATGGCCTGGACCATGCCCGTCGAGGTACTTGGCAAGGTTGGCGACCAGGCCGTCCTGGCCGATGGCGGCGATGATGTCGCCCGGCTCGAACAAGAACCTGGCCAGGTCGGCCCGTTCGACCATGCCGCGGCGCCAGCCGGCGGGGACGGCGGAGGTGACCGCGGCGATCGCGGCCTGGACCGCGTGGTGGCGGGCGGCGGCGTCTTCGATGTCCCGGTCTCGGGTGGACAGGAAGAATGCGGCCTGCCTGCGCGGCGGGGCCGCCGGCGAGCCTGGCAAGCAGCGGGGTCAGCAGGTCGGGAGCCAGCACAAGGCTGCCGATCTGCGGCAGGGACCCGGCCAGGTCCTTGGCCGCCAGCGCGAGCAGGCTGGCCGGGAGCAGATCCCGGTAGGCGGCCACGCGAGCCGCCTCGCCGGCCGCCCCGGCCTCGCCGGGCGCCCTGGCTCCCCAGGCCCTCGCCTCGGCGAGCCGTTGCTCGCGGGCCGCCTGCGCGTCAGCCTCGATGGCACTGGCCGCTGCGGCTTCCTGCGCCTGGCGGCGTGCGTTGGCCCCCCGCCGGGCGACCAGCTGCTCCTCACGGCGGGCCAGCTCGATCTGGTTCGCCATCTCGTTCTCGGCGATGGCCCGCTCCCGCTCCACCGCCAGCGCCCGCCGCCCGTAGGTAGCCCGGTCGGCCTCCTGCTGGACCTGCTCGCGCGCCGGGGTGCGCAGCGCCTTCTCCACCTCCGGCTCGGGCCGGATCGCCGCCACCCGCGCGCCGATGACACTTATTCCGGTCTCGGCCAGCCGCGGGTCGGCGATCAGGCCGTCCAGGATCCTGTCCCGGATCTGGCCGATGCCGTCGGCAGGGACGCTGGCCAGCGGGCTGCCCGCGATCATGGCCAGCACCTGCTGCTGCGCGGTCTCGGTCAGCAGCCCGGCGACCTGCTCCAGCGGCGTCCCGCGCCACCGCCCGGTCTCAGGGTCGATGGAGAAGTCGATCCTGGCGCAGGCGGTCGCCGGGTCGGTGACCCGGTACGTCACGCTCGCCTGCACGGCCAGGTCCTGGAAGTCAGCGGTACGGGCGTGAAACACCAGCGGCAGCTCCCGGTCATCGACCGGCACCTCCGACAGCACCGCGGACAGCGGCCGGAAGAAAAACGACAGCCCGGTCCCGTCGTGCGCCAGCTTCCCGCGGCGCAGGTGCCGCACATGCGCCGTGGCGGTCCCCCGCAGGTGCCGAGCCAGCGGATAGGACCTGATGTCAGCCATCCGGCCGCCTCCTCATAAACGTCATCCTGACGATAACTCCCGGCAGGTTTATCGTCAAGAAGACGATTAACAGGTAGGGTGGGTGCCGTGCCTGGCTACGATCCGCGGGCCTACCCGCCCGTCGCGGTCACGGCGGACCTGGTGCTGCTGACCATCCGCGATGACCGGCTCGCGGTGCTGGTCATCCGCCGCGGCGAGCCGCCTTTCCAGGGGCAGCTGGCCCTTCCCGGAGGGTCCGTCCGGCCGGGGGAAACCCTCGCCGGCGCCGCGGCCCGCGAGCTGGCAGAGGAAACCGGGCTGGCCGCCGGGACGGTTCACCTGGAACAGCTGGCCAGCTACGGCGACCCCGGCCGTGACCCGCGGATGCGGGTGGTCACCGTCGCCTACCTGGCCCTCGCCCCCGACCTGCCGCTGCCCCGGGCCGGGACCGACACCGCCGAGGCGCGCTGGGCGCCGGCCGGCGACATTCTCGCCGCCGCGATGGCGTTCGATCATCACCAGATCCTCGCCGACGGCATCGAACGGGCCCGGGCCAAGCTCGAATACACCCCGCTGGCCGCCGCGTTCTGCCCCCCGCAGTTCACCATCACCCAGCTCCGGCGGGTCTACGAGGCCGTCTGGGGCACCGCCCTGGACCCGCGCAACTTCCACCGCAAAGCCACCCGGACTCCCGGATTCCTGTCCCCGGCAGGCTCGGCCACAGCCGGGCACCGCGGCCGGCCCGCCCGGCTCTACCGCAAGGGCCCCGCTACCCTGCTCTACCCACCCGTCCTCCGCGCCGGCAGCTAATGACGTGGTGCGCGAACGCCGCGCGCGATGGTGCCCGGGCACCTGTGGCCGATCGTCGCCGAGCCCGCCAGGCATGACCTCGTCGTGCCCAGCCTGGACCTCGGGTCGGCCTCGGTCGACCCGGCGCCGGCTGGCGGCAGGGGGCGTGACGCGATGCCGCTGATCATCGAGATGCGGCTCCGGCGAACGCGTCGTAAATGGCCCGGCGCACACGCTCGGCAACGTCGCTGGTCACGGCTCCTCCACCGGATGGACCGACCGCGCACGCGCGGCCGGCACAGCTCTTAGCGGCAAATGCGACGGGCACTGTCCTGCCGTGGCCGCTGCCCGCCGGCTGGCGGGCCCCGCGGCCCGGTTCGCCGCGGGCCGCGGGCCCCGGTGAACCGGGCCGGCTGCCGCGGCGCTCGTGTTGCGCGACCATCCTGCCGGTCCCCGGCAAGCCGTTCGCCGCCCGCGGGGAGCCGGGCCTCAGCTTCACCTCAGCCGCCCGTCCAGCCCCGCGCGTCCACTTCCTCCATGAAATGACCAATTCCGCGCCCGTTTTGCCCCCCCTGCACCCCCGGACCGGGTGCGCGCCGGACACCCAGGCCGGCAGCCGCGCGGGCACGGCCGCCCGCGAACGCGGGCATGCGGGCCTGAAGGCGGGTGGCCGGACGGTGCGGCACGCCCAGGAACCACGCGAACTGCCTGGCGGGCCCCCCGGGAGCACCCGGGGAGCGCGCAACGGCCCGGGGTATCCCGGGCCGTTGCGCGTTCGTGTCCTGCGGGCGGGTCAGGTGGCTGGGGGGGTGTGGATGCGCCAGGCCAGGACGGGGGGGTGGCCGGGGTCGAACAGTTCGATGTCGGCCAGGGTGGTGGCCTTGTAGTGCCGCCAGTCCAGGCCGAGCTTGAGGAACACGCCGATGTCGGCGCCGCACTGCTGGCAGTAGGGGGCGGGGTCGTC
>DAHVAN010000163.1 GCA_027314595.1 Actinomycetota bacterium
CGAAGGTAAAGACTTGGCGAATGCTCAGCCGCGAAGGCGGTCGCTATCGCTGCCCGATTGAGAAGTTCGAGAGCATGCTGGCAGCCGTCACCGGACTGCTTTTCTTCGCCAAATACTGCAATGAAGAATGAATTAGCCTCCCGATGTCTTCTTCTGCCGGTTGAGCCGTTCCTCTTCCACAGCGGCGACCAGTTCACCGTCCACCAGCAGCGCCGCACCCGCGTCGTGGCCGAGGACGTAGTGCTTCTCGGTACCGGTCGCGCTGTAGTGCTCGGCGAAAACTTCGGCACCGCGGGACCATCCGTTGCACCCCAGGACAATCATGGCGAATTCCTATCTGTCGTGTGCGCCGCGTGCAGCCGGATAACGCAACCGGTCCGGCTTTCGAAATGCAGAAATATTCGAGTGGCTTTCACGGCTTTTCGGCACCTTCAAATCGCCGACCTTTTTGACCAGGTTACCGGCAGAAATCGGTCTAATGCAACATGGGAACTGCATCATTATGAATGAATTCCTCACAGTTCCGCGGGAACCACAGCCTAACGGTCGCCCGTGGGCGGCTTGGGTGCCGCGCTTTCCCCCGGCCCGGCTAGGGCGAGCTGGCTTGCGACGCCTTCGATGAAGGCGCTCAAACCGTAGGCGAACCGTTGCGCCGGATCGGTGGTGATCAGAGACTGGAGGGCCACCACGTACTGCGGCGACACGCCGGTTGTGAGCCGGGCGTTGCGGCTTTGCCAGTCGTCGTCGGCCGGCAGCTGGGCTTGGGCCTGTTCCTCCATGGTGTGGCCGAGCACGTAGTAGAACAGGGCAAAGGTGAGCCAGCCAGCCTGGGCGGGGGGCAGGCCAGCGCTGCAGAGAACGTTGATTGCCACGTCGGTGGCGATGATCGTGTTGCTGCCCGGGGCGTAGGTCCCGGCCACCACGCGTGCGCCGTCGCGGTGAGCGAGCAGTGCCTTCCGCATGCGGTTGGCCAGGATGTGGACCTGGTCGCGCCAGTGCCCGTCGGGCAACGGGTCCGCGACGCCTTCGAGGAGCTTGTCGGCCATCGCGTCGAGCAGCGCTTCCTTGTTCGGGAAGTGCCGGTACAGGGCGCCGCCCTGTACATTGAGCGCAGCGCCGAGCTTGCGCATCGTCAGGCCGTCGAGCCCTTCGGCGTCGAGGAACTTCAATGCTCCGTCGATGACGTTGGCTCTTCGCAGCAGCATCCTGGTCACTCCCTCGGTTGACAGCCTCTGTATCCTACCGTAACGTAAACAACGTTCACCGTAAACAACGTTCACCGTTGCCAGTGTTCACCGTGAACTACGTTCACTGTGCCGATCGTCAGCCGACGCGGCGGTCGTCCACAAGGAGGCTCCATGTCTGAGACCCGGGCCGCGTCGTCTAGCCCCGGTATCCTTCGGCCGAATCTGCCGCTTGGCATAGTCGTGGCGATGGCTTGCCTGGCGCAGTTCATGGTCGTGCTCGACTCCACCATCGTCACCGTGGCCCTGCCGCAGATGCGGGCAGGTCTGGGCCTGACGACCAGCGAGCAACAGTGGGTCGTCAGCGGCTACCTGATCACGCTCGGCGGCTTCCTGATGCTGTCCGCCAGGGTCGGTGACCTCATCGGCCGCAGACGGGTGTTCGTCATCGGCGGGGTAATATTCACCGCTGCCAGCCTGGCAGGCGGCCTGGCCGGTGATCCGGCCACGCTGCTTGCGGCCCGGATCGTCCAGGGCGTCGGTGCCGCCGCGCTGGCCCCCACCAGCCTGAGCCTGATCACCGTCACCCACGCCGACGAGAAGGCGCGGCAGCGGGCCCTGTCCCTTTGGGCTATCGCGGGCGGGGCGGCCAGCTCGGTCGGGGTCGTGCTCGGCGGCGCTCTCACCACCGAGCTGGACTGGCGATGGGTGCTGTTCGTGAACATCCCCCTCGGCGGCGTGCTGCTCGTCGCAGCGTTCTTGAGCCTGCTCCCGGACACCGCCAGCATCGAGCGGACCCGGCTTGACCTTCCCGGCGCCTTCAGCATCACCCTCGGGATGGGGGCGCTCAGCTACGGGCTTTCCCAGGCGTCCTCCAACGGGTGGGGGTCCACCGGCGTCCTGGCCGGCCTTGTCGCCGCCGGGGTCCTCCTGGTCGGTTTCGTCGTGATCGAGGCCAATAGCTCCCGCCCGCTCATCCCGCTGGCCCTGTTCCGCCCGCGCACCCTGCAGGTCGGGAACCTGCTCATGCTCACCATGGGCGTGACCATGACCGGGGCTGTGTTCTTCCTCTCCCTGTACTTCCAGGAAGTCATCGGTTACAGCGCCCTGCGGGCCGGCATGGCCATGCTGCCCATGACGGTCATGCTCATCCTCGGGGGACTCCTCTCCCGGTCGCTCATCCCAGTCGTCGGCCGCCGCGTCCTGCTTCTCGCCGGCGGGCTCATCTCCGCAGTCGGCATCTTCTGGCTGGTCGGGGCGCCGGACCACGCGGCTTTCCTGGCGCATGTCCTTGGCCCAACCGTCGTCGCCGGCCTGGGCGTCAGCTTCATGCTCCCGCCGGTCACCCTAACCGCCACCATCGGCATCGACCCCAAAGACGCCGGCGCCGCCGCCGGCCTGCTGAACACGTCCCGCCAGATCGGCGGGGCCATCGGCCTCGCGGTGCTGGTCAACATCGCCTCCACCGCAACCGCCCACGCCCTTCATACCAATCCGCTGAACCCTCTCGCCGCTATCGTTCACGGCTATCACGTCGCATTCGTCGTCGACGCGGCCCTCATGGTCGTCGCCGCCCTAGCCGCGCTGGCCCTGCCCCCGATGCCAGCCGCCAAGGCGCAGGCCGGCGAACAGCCCAGCCAACAGCGCGCGAGCGCGCAGTCATGAGCCGGACTTCCACGGCGCAGCTGGCCGCCCGTCACCTGCCGTTACTGCCAGGCTTGACCTCTGGGCTAGGAGAGCAGCGGGTGTGGCTGCCATCCCTCGACGAACAACTCCCGCGTCTTGGAGCGCTGAACCTTTCCGCTGCTCGTCTTGGGAATGCTGCGCTTTGGAACCAGGTGGATCGCGGCAGCGGGGACCCCGGTCCGAGAGCTGACGGCGGTCCAGACTGCCCGGCGCAGTGATTCGTGCTGCCCGTCCGGGAGTTCTGTCTCTACAACCAGGTGGAGTTCCTCACAGTCGCCATCGTCGGGCCGGTATCCGACCGCGACCACCGCGCCGAGGCGGACACCTGGCACGGTTTCCGCGGCCTGCTCGAAGTCCGATGGGAAGTAGTTGGCGCCCCGGATGATGATCAGATCCTTGGCGCGCCCGGTGATCCGAAGGGCGCCGTCGCGCAGATAGCCGATGTCGCCGGTTTTCCACCAGTCGGGCGGATCGATCGACGCGGCCGTTTCGTCAGGAAGCTCGAAGTATCCGACCGTGCGTGAGGGTCCGCGGAACTGGATATGGCCGATCTGGTTCTCCCCAAGAGGCAGACCCTCACTGTCCACGATCCGGACCTGTGTGCCGGTCAGCGGCTCACCGCAGTCGACGATCTGCAGCGCATCTGGGCTGTCCGGGTCGACATCGACCGCCTGCGCATCGACGGCGGCGGTCTTGCGGTCGATGGAATCGAACCGGAACGCCCTTTAGGCCGTGAGACGGTGATGACCAGCGAGGCCTCGGCCATGCCGTAGCCGGGCCTTAGCGCATCGGCGGACAGGCCCCACCGGGCGAAGCGATCGATGAAGCGCTGCACGGTGGCGGGGTGGATAGGCTCCGCTCCGCAGAACATCATTCGCCAGCACGACAGGTCCGCGCCGTCAAGTTCATCGTCGCGGACTCGCGCGGCGGCATAGCCGTAGGCGAAGTTCGGCGCTGCCGCGAGCGTGCCGCGATAGGTGGCCATGTACCGCAGCCACTCGGCCGGGGCGCGCAGGAACCGGGCCGGTGGCATCAGGACCAGGCTCGCGCCGCAGTAGATCGGGCACAGCAGGCCCTGAATCAGGCCCATATCGTGGTAGAGCGGCAGCCAGTTGACCGACGTGTCGGCAGATGTCCAGCCGAGGGCATCGGCGCCTTGCTCGCAGTGCGCGGCCAGGCTGCCGTGCGTGATCATGACGCCCTTGGGCTGGCCTGTCGAGCCGGACGTGCATTGAATGAATGCCAGATCGTCGTCGGCCGGCACGCGAATCGGTTGCGCCGGCGCGTCGTTCGCGGTGGCGCGTGCGTATAGCGCATCGCCGTCTACCATGACGGAGCCGGTGAGGCCGACGGCCCCTTCGATCACTTCGGCAAGCAGAGCAAGACCCGGTCGCCGCGGCCCACGCCCTGTTCCGCGAGGACTGCCGCGCCGCGTGCGGCGGTTTCGAGGAGAGCGTCGTAGCGCCGTGATTCGGCTTTGCCCGGTTCCGGGATCAGCGTCACCTCCGGTCCGTCCAGGCCCTGTTCCGCCTGTGCGAGCAGTGCGTGCGAAATGGTCGGAAAGCGGGGGAGAAGTGCGGTCATCCGATGTGCTCCTCGATAGCGCGACTGAACTGACCGGCGATCCACGGTTGCGCACAGACGTCGTCGGATACGATCCGGGCCGGGCACAGGCCGTGCCGAAGGGCCAGGTCCCTGGCGGCCAGCACGCCGGCCGCGTTGAGGCCTCCGTAGGACGGCGTGGGCGCCCCAGGCTCGAAGCCGAGCAGGATCGTTTCTGCCATGCAGGAGTACACGATTCCCGGAGGCAGCCTTAAGCCTGGGAGGTCGGGCGCCTGGCCGTCAGGAAGCTGAACCCGGCCCCCGGACACCAAGGTGACGTTCGAGAGCCGTGCCGCCGCCGGATGCACGTCACCGGGCACCGCGAGGTCACAGATGAGGACCTTCCGGTCACCGGCGAGGTGGTCCGGCAGGATCACCGGGTCGGCCGAGTTGGTAGCGGTAACCACGATCGGGCGGTCCCGCAGGGCCTGGAGGTCTTCGGCTATCGAAACGTCCGTCAGGTGGGCGAGCCGGTCGGCTACAGTCGCGAGCCGCCGGGCCGAACCGCGCCGGCCGACCAGCACCAGGGAATCGCAGTGCGGGGCGACAAGCTCGGCCATCACCGCTCCGATATTGCCGAGACCGCCGACGAGGCCGACGCGACGGTCGTCGGCGTCGGATTCGGCCAGCTGGAGCCGCAGCAGATCGTAGGCGCAGGCGGCGGTCAGCGAATTACCCGAGGTAATCCGCACGTGATCCTCGATCACATCTCGTGCGGCATTGGTGACGATTGAGGTATAACCACCCAGGCCTATGACCTCGGCGCCAAGCGAGACGCCCATGTCCACCGCTTCGAGCACCGTCCGGCGCAGCCACGCCCCATGACCTGCCGCCAGTCCGGCAACGGCCTGGGCGGCGGTGAACGGAACCGCCACCATGATGCAGTCGACCGACCTCTGGGTCCCGGACGTGATCCGGCGCCGGGCGACTTCGAACGGGTCCAGCTCGCCCTGCACCCGGTCGAGCACCGCCGCGCACTGTTCATCGGACCATGCAGCCAGCGCCGGCGCCAGGCGCCGCACCGTGGGCGGGACGTCGAGATTGGCGAGGAACGCGACGCGCGGCACGTCGGCGCGGCGCCGGTTGCGGGGTACCGGCCGCTCGCGGCGTGTCAGCGGGACATGCTGCCGCGGCTGCCATGCGCTGGCCGTCGGTACGGTCAGATGCTCGAGCAGCGTCGCGTAATCGCCCTTGGCAAGCAGGCCCGCCACGTCCTCGAACGCGGCGGCGATACGGTCCACATCCGCCGGCTCGAGCAGTGCCGATGGCTGGACACGTATGGTGGTGGGAGCGGACAGGGTGGGGATGACCCTGATGTCGTGCGCGTACAGCAGCCTGCCCGCGATCAGGTATCCGAGGGAATCGGAGTCGAGAACCTCTCGCAGCAGGCCAGAATCGGGCCGCGGCAGCCGGAATTCGACGCCTAGGAGCAGTCCCCGTCCGCGTACCTCGGCGATGGCGTCCGGCCACCGTGTCGCCACCTCCGCCAGCCGGTCGCGAAGTTTCGCGCCGATCGCGCCGATCCGGTCGCGATAGCCGGGGTAGAGGTCAAGCGCGGCAACCGCGATCCGCGCCGACAAGTCGTCATCGGCGAAAGTGGAGGTGTGGAAGAGGCCGAAGTCCGCCACGTACCGGTCGGCGGCGACCAGCATTGCCGAGACCTTGGCCAGCCCGCCCCCGAGAGATTTCGAAAGCAGGTAGTAGTCGGCGATCACACCGGAGGTCTCGGAGGCGAGAAATGTGCCGGTGCGGCCCATTCCGCACTGGATCTCGTCGAATACCAGGACCGCCTCGTGCCGGTCGGCCAGTTCCCGCAGGGCGGCGAGTGTCTGCGCCGGAACCACGTGCACTCCGGCCTCCCCCTGAATGGGCTCGGCAAAGCAGGCGGCCACCGGCGATAGATACCGGACGGTGGAGTGCGGCACTCCGGAGGCGTCAAGGCTGACCGGGTAGATCGGAATGCGCTCGGGGTCGAGCGCGGTCACCACTTTCCGGGGCGTCCAGTCGTCTATCCGGATGTGCCGCGGTCCGGGTACATGAAGATCCGGCGGCACGTTGGCGCCGTGAGTCAGCGTGCCGGCGCCAGTTGTCTTGCCATGGAAGGCGTTGCGCAGCGAGACGAAGACCGGCTCCAGCATCCGCACGCCGCAGACTGTGTCAACGGCTTCGCTCAACAGGTCTCCGCACGTAAGCCCCGCGGCGGGTCCGCTGGCGCAGGGCAGGCCCGCGAGGCGGAGCCGCCGCACCTGCCGTAGGGTTCGCTCGAGATCCTCCTGCAACACCGCGAGCCGCCGGCTGCGCTCGACCGCCGCATGTTTCATCGCGGCTTCCACCGCATCCGCACCCGTGCTGCCGAGAGTGACCACATAGCTCGAGCCTGTTGAGGTGCCGACGAGCGCCGACAGCCGTTCGGCCAGCCGAGCCGCCCACGGGCGGATGCTGGCCTGTGCGTTGAACGGGATCTGATCGTCGAGACTTTGCCGGGCCACCTCGACAAGCGCCGGATGGTTGTGCCCGAACAGCGACGCGCCTGCGCCGCCGACGAGGTCGAGCACCCGGTCTCCGGTCGTGCGCTGGCCTGCCCCGGTCGGCGCGTCCACGAGCAGATAATCACCCTGCCCGGCTCGATAGCTCACCTCGAGGTTGAGCGAGCGCAACAGCCGAGCCATCTCGGGCCGGGCGTGCCGGGCGAAATCCCGGACGGAATCCCGGGTGAAATCCAGAGTGGCGTTCATAGGTCACCGTGTCCCTGCCCTGCCCGCACCGACAGCGACGCGGCGATCTGGTCTGCGACGTCGCGCAGCGTCCGCATCGAGGCCACCTGTTCGTCGGAAATCTGCACTCCGAACAGCGACTCTATTTCCGCGCAACCGCATTGACGCACTAGGAATTGCCCGGGATTCGTACTGGATCTGACGGCAATCACGGCCTGTTACGGCAGGCCTGTATCCACCCGTGCCACCGGAAAGCCACGGAAAGCCCTAGCGCTTGCCGTGGGCGCGCGCGGCCCGCGGACTCAGAACCCGGCTGCGAAACCGTCCTTGCGCGTGTCTGAGCCGCCGAGAATGCGGTCATCGCCGAGGAAGATTGCCTGCCCGCCGCCGAATTCTTCCCGTCCTGGGTCCAGCATCACGTCAAAACCCAGCGACTTGACTTTTGCCTCTAGGTCCCAGAGGCTCTCCTCAAGTGCCACGCAGTTGCCGCCGATACGGAAACGCCCGCGGTCGAGTGCCTCCTGCGGATCCAGCGCATCGTCGATCAGGCTGGAGACGAGCTGGAGATGCGCCTGGGCCTGAATATAGCCGCCCATCACGCCGAACGGTCCGAGGATCTTCGATCCCGTCATGAGCATGCCGGGGATGAGGGTGTGATAGGGCCGACGTGATGGGGCCACGCTTCCTTCGAGCCAGAAGCCTGCCGCCCGGTTGTTCAGCACCACGCCGGTCCCCGGCACCGCCACCCCGGAGCCGAAATGCTCGAAGAGGCTCTGGATGAACGAGACCGCGAGCCCGTCCGCATCGACGCAGCACAGGTAGACGGTGCCGCCGGGCAGCTCCGCGACGAGCCGCGGGCTCTCCAGGACGCGGCGCCGGAGATACTCGTCGGAGATCAGGTGCCCAACGTCGGCGCCGTCCCGCACTGCCGCGAAGGCATCGTCGAGCGCTGCCGAGACAGCGAGTATCTGGTTGCAGATCGTAGGCTCGCCGAGCTCTTCGAGCAGACCCAGCCCTTCGAGGACCGCCACACCCTGGGTCGGCGGAGGCATCTCGAGGACGTCCACGCCCCGGTACCGCCTGACCAGCGGATCTACCCAGCGTGCCGCACAGGATGCGAGATCCTCCTCTTCGAGCCAGCTCGCTTCGCAGATGGCTCGGGCCACATCGCCTTGGTAGAACGCGTCAGGTCCCTCCTCGGCGATACGGGACAAGGTGCCTGCCAGCTCCGGCAGCGCGAGGACCTGCCCGACCTTCGGCGCCGGTCCAAGCGGATTAGTGGGCGCGTGCTCCCACATCGCCGCGCAGTTGAGACCGACGGCGACTCCGTTGGAGGCGTGCGCGATCGCCGGCGCCAGGACAGTGTCCAGGCCAAGCCGGCCAAAACGTTCGCTGAGGGCTGCCCAGCCGCGGACGGCGCCTGGCACATCGGCGCTTCGCGGACCGTATTGCTCGACCTCGGGAGTGGCAGAGGCCGGCGCCGGTCCCGCGGCGTCCAGGCCGTGGACGCCATGGCGGTCCGCGACGATGGCGAACACGTCGCCGCCGATGCCAGTGGACATGGGCTCGGCGACGCACAAAACGGCCGCGGCAGCGATCGCCGCATCGACGGCGTTGCCGCCCGACTTCAGGATGTCGAGTGCGGCTAAGGTCGCGGCTGGCTGGCTCGTGGCCGCCATGGCATTCGCCGCGACAGCCGGCCCGCGCGCTGGTGCGTTGCGGAATCTCAGGCGATTATCCGTTGTCTGACTCATCGCGTTCCGCCTATGCCGTCTGTCCGCCGCAAGCCCGCATAGGCACTACTATAATTTCCGCGTTGCGGTGATGCAGCATCTATCTTTCTATCCGGCGCGAGCCAGGCCGCAGTCGGCCACGGCGTGAGACAGTCCGCGGCGGGCCGCACCTGCCGTCCGTCAGGCGTTCCCAGGGCCGGCGCCGGCTTCAGGCCGTGCCGCCGGGCACTCATCCTGGACGAGCCGTTCCGCCTGACCGCCACGTTCGACGACCTCCAGCGCCCCTGAACCCCGCCAGTTCCGGGTACCCGGGAGTCCCGCGGTGGACGTTACTGTAAGCAGCTTGCGGCTGGCTGGATCGAGCGAACCGCGGGGATGGGAATGATGTGCACAGTTCCGTCGCTTCCTGTGATTGACACCGTGCGACCTGACGATGCGCCTAGCCCACCGCAAAATGTGCCGGTCACCGTTTCGACCCGTGCTAGGGACCCGCTAGCGGGGGTGAACCCGAATGCTGTGGCGGCGGCCGCGATGGTAAGGAGCAGGCCGAGAATGAATGCCCATCGGGCGGCTCTTAGCGCGGTGACGGCGGCATTTGCCTGGTCGTGCTCATATTCCCTGAGCCTTTCGCCGGTCAGGTAGTCATCCGCGCCGGGTGCGCCGAACGCGGCATCCATGGCGCGCCAGGTCCCGTACAGGAGCGCGAGCAGCCCGAAAAGGGCAAGGGCGCCCACAGCCAGGCGGGACCGGCCGGTGAGGCGGCCGGCCAAGGCGGGGGAAGCGATCAGGGAAGCCGCCGACAGCAGGGCGACGAGCCCGGCGAGGCCATTACGCCACTGTTCCGCGGTCGCCCGCACGGCGGCGAGTTCCCCGAAGGGGACGGCGGCAGCGCGTTGCGCCCAGCGTTTGTCGTCAATGCCGGGCGGGTGCCTGGGCGGCTGGCTCATAGCTCGGCTTCGTAAGACCAGTAGGCGCCGCAGCTGTTGTCCCTGTCGGGGTGCCCTTCATGGGGGTAGCCGCATTCGCAGTACATGGTGAGCACCTCGGGGCCCGGGCGTTGTCTTCCGCCGGCCGCGTCTGGCCGGACTCTCGGCACGGTGAAATTGGTCTGGTGCAGGCAGCGCGGGCACTGGCCGCTGAATATCAGCGACAGGCCAGCCTCCCTCCTGTCGAATTTCACGTTCCAGGCCGGATCGGTTACCTCAGCCCACTCCGATGCGCCAGGCGGGATCTGTCCGGCGCCCGTCTGCCCGTCAGTCATAGCAGCCTCTCTTGCACGGCCGACAGGTATCTACCTGGCGGCGTCTACGAAGAGTACGCTGATCGAGCCGAGGGGGGCCGCCCATGCTCGATCTGAGGGTGCTGGACTTCACGGGTCAGGATGCGTGGCGGTGGCAGCTCACGGATCAGGACGGCAGCCTGCTGGCCCGGCACGATGTGCGGCTTGACCGGAACAGTGCCGAGTTCGGGCTGGCAACCGACCTGTACAGGAACTTGTGGCTGCTCGACGCCGAGCCGACCCGATTGCGGCGCTCGGAGCGGGAGTTGCTGGCCCGGGTCGGGGCATACCTGGCTGCTGAGGTGCTCGGCAGCGCGGGCCGAGCCATCGCCGCCCGGGTGCCGGTAACGATCCGGGTTGCGCTGCCGCCGCCCGCGGTCGGGCTCCTGGCGATGCCGCTGGAGCTCGCTGACTTGGGAGATGGGCCGCTCGCCTTGCACGGCGCGGTTTTCTCCTATGTCCCGCAAGCGTACGCGCCCGCCGGAAATCGCGCGGAGCAGGGCGCCGAGGTCCGGGTGCTCGCCGTTTTCGCCCTCCCAGAGACCTCCTCGGCGCTTGGCCTCGTCCAGGAACGCCGCACGCTGACCCGCATTGCCCGCGATGACCCGTTGTCCCGTGGTGAGCGCCCGGTGGACTTGCGTGTGCTGCAGTACGGCGCGACCAAGGACATGGTCCGGCGGTCCCTCGATGAGCCCGAGGGCTGGGATGTGATTCATCTGGCTGGACACGGCGGGCCTGGCCGGCTTTACCTGGAGAACGAGAACGGCGGACAGGAGACTGTCGAGGCCGAAGAGCTCCTGCGCTGGCTGGCGCCATGCTGCGGGAGGACCAGGCTCGTCGTCCTGTCGGCGTGCGAGTCCGGGGTAGCCAGAGCCGCCCGGATACTGGGAACGCGCCGCAGGTCGCCGCAGGCGCCGGCCGTCCGGTTTCGTGCCCTCGGTTACGAGATCGCTCAGACGCTTGGTTGCACCGTGCTGGCGACGCGGTACCCGGTCGACGACAAGTTTTCCGTCACATTCGGGCGGATGTGGTATGAGGCCGTGCTCCGGGACGGGCAGCCAGCCGATGAGGCAGTCCGGACAGCTCTGCCCAGGGCCGTCCGGGCGACGCCGGGCGCCCCGCTATCGATCTCAACCCCGATCCTGCTGGGTACGCCGGACGTCAGCGTCAGACTGCCCGATCCGCACTGGCAAGGTGCGCAAGTCCGCACCCGCGGGCGGCGGCGGGCGGTCATGTCGGGGGTGCCTGGAGAAGCCAGCCGGTTCGTCGGCCGGACAACACTTCTCGCGCGCATCGGAAGAGCGCTCGCGGCAGACAGCGGAATAACCGGCATCGTCATAACGGGAATGCCCGGCATCGGCAAGACAGCGGTCATCACCGAGGCGGTCCACCGCTATGCCGATACGTTCGAGGATGTCACCTGGCATCGTGCGACACGGCGGGACTCGGCCAGGTCCCTGGCCCGGATTCTGGCGGGCACGGGGCATGACGCCGATCTCGCCGATCTCGCCGGGGCCGCCCGATCGGCCCGGTCTCGGCGCACGCTGCTGGTCGTGGACAGCGCCCACTCGCTGCTCGCGGACACCGGAGTCTGGCGGGGTGACCTGGGAAGCCTGATGGCGATGCTGCTGCAGCCCGGCGCGCGCTCGCGGGTAGTGCTCATCTGCGACCGGCAACTGCCCGGCCTGCCGACAGGCGTGGTCCCCTACACGGTGCCTATGCTGTCACGGTCGGAGTCGGAGTGGCTGGCCCGCGAGCTGCAGGAGACGAGGCAGGAGGCGGCAGGCGCCGCCGTCACGGCCACCGGTGCCCGTCCGGTCGGCTTGGCGTGGCTCGCCTGCCGGGGGCACCCGCGGCTCATCGAGTACTGCAGCGCCGGTACCCCCGAAGAGATACGGCGCCGGACCGTCCGGGTAGACCAGGCCTGGGAGATCACCAGTCCTCTTGCGCCCGGCACTTCCGGCGCGCTGCGACCGCTTGGGCGCGCTCATCCAGGGTCGCTCATCACGGCATGGGCGTGCGAGCGCGTCGCTGAACTCCCGGCGGCTGCTCAACGTGCTCTGTGCTTCCTGGCCTGCATCGAGCAACCGCACCGGATATCTGACCTCGTGTCCCCGGCCTGGCAAGTTCTGGCCGAGACGACGGGCGTGGACGTCGGCCCGCTGGATGAGGCCGCCGCGCCTTGCGAGTCAGCCGGGCTGGCCGAATGCACCGGCGATGGCGAGTATCTGCTGCACCCGGGGATCGTTCACGCTGGCCGCGGCCTGAACCGCGAGGTTAGCGTTCAGACAGTCCGCAGCCTTTACCTCATGTGGAAACGCTACTACCAGGACGCGCTCGATGAGCCGGCGCCCAGCGAGGAAGTGCTCGGCTACTGCGCCGCGTCGTCGGTCCCGTACCTGATGCGCATGGGCCGGTGGGAACGGGCATCGGAGGCCTGCGAACAGGCGATCAACCACGACAGCTCGCCGAGCATGGCGGCACGGCTGCTGCCTTACGATGTCGAGATCGTTCGGGCCGCGCACGGAACCCCGCTCCAGCTCACGACCACCTTCGTATACGCAGAGCTGGTGCGCGCGCTCGATGAGGACCGCGGCCTGACAGTCCTCACACGCCTGCATGACCGCGCCGTGCGTGACAACGATGACATCACGGTGCTGGTGACGGCCACCTCGATCGCCTCACTCCTTGCCCGCAAGGACCCACATCGGGCTTACGAGTTCCTCAAGATCGCACAGGGCGCCAGCGCGGCGGCCCAGAACCAGCCGTGGCTGGGCGTCCTCCTGCAGAACATCGAGGCCGAGATCTGCTACGAGTTCGGCGATTCGGCCGCGGCACTGACTCGGGCGCAAGCCGTACTTCACCAGCTCGACCAGCTCGCTGCCGCCGGCACACAACCGCAGGGGGTGAATCCTCACTCCCAGCGCGGCGCGGCGCTTAGCACCGCCGCGACCGCGGCCAGTGCTCTCGGACAGCAAGAACTGGCAGAGGACTACCGCCGTCGGCTCACTGGGCATGACGAGAACAGCGGGCAGCGCGCGGCCGCGCAAACGCAATTCAATGCCATACAGGAGCTGATCGGGAACGGGCGGCTCGACCAGGCGCAGGCGCTGCTGCTGGCCGCCTGGGGGCGGTTCGACGCCCCTGGTGATATCGGCATGCGCGGCCTGATCCTGATCGGGCTGGCTCAGATAGAACACCGCCTGGGCCATCATGAGGACGCGATTACCCTGGGCCGCCGGGCGCTTCGCGCCAGCTACGCGGCGGCCGAACGGCTCGACGCGGCCGCCGCCCACGCGCGCACGGCCAACTTCCTGGCCACCGGGCCGCGGCACAGCACCGCGGAGGCGCCGGTCCACATCCTGGCCGCCGCCGTCATTCACATGCGCGTGTCGCAGATGCTGCTGGCGATCACGCCGCAGCAGCCTACCTTGAGAGCCCTAGCCAGGCTGACTCACTGCCTGGCCCGCCAGCCGCAGTTGGTCCCTCAGTCCCTCGGAGAACTACGGCAGAAGCTGGCGGAATCCACCGATATCGACATATCGGGGCTCCTGGCCGGACTGGACCGCTTCCCGGTGTCGGTCGATCCGGAATCCGGGGAGGTCGTGCTCAGCGCCCTGCCGCCAGGCGCCGAGCCGCCAGGCGACTCGGTCACCGACGCCTTGTGCTGGGCTCTGCACCGGCCTTCCCCGCGGGAATTGGTCAACCCCGGTGATCCTTCTTACCAATACCACTGGCAGCCGGCCATCGAGGCAGTAATCGACGCCATTGACGACCAGACGGCACGAACGCGCCTGCGCGAGGTGCTCGATGATTACCGCGGCATGGGATGGGCCGGACTAGCCGACGCTCTCGACGCGCTGATAACTGACCGCAGCGCGTTCCGGATGCCACCCACCCTGCAGGACGCCGAACGCGACATCATCCAGCGAATCCTGGATGCGCTCCCACGTTGACGTCCAGGGGGCTTTGTGGCGGGGCGGGCGCATCAGGGCGGTCGCTTCCGCGGAGGACCTCAGCCGCTACGCCGGCTGGGCCGCGGAGCTGGCCGGCCTGCTGCCCGACGGCGCCACGGTCGCCGATCTGGGCTGCGGCATCGGCCTGCCGGCGACCCGCGCGCTGACCGGTCGCCGGCTGCGGGTCATCGGCGTTGATTTCTCCGCCGTCCAGCTCGCCCGCGCCCGGCGCCTGGTCCCCGCGGCCCGCCTGGTGCAAGCCGACATGCGCGCTGGACCGGCACCGAGCCCTACCTCGGCGCCGACATGTTCTGGGACCACGCCGACACCGCCACCTACCGCACGTGGCTGACAGCAGCGCGGCTCACCCCCATCTGGGACCGCTACATCCCGGAAGGCGCCTCCGGGCACAGCCTCATCCTCGCCCGCGCCTCCTGAGGCCGCACGCCCTGACAGCGGCATGACCGGACGTCTCCACGGACACCTGCTATCGCGCGGGCGTTTCCGCGGAAGCGCTTTGTGAAACCGCGCACAAGCCGCTTCCGCGGAAACGTCACAAGCCACGGCGTCCTGACGGTACGCCCGGCCGGCGGCATGAGCGTGCGGCTTCGCGCGGCCAGCGCGCATTATGCGTCACGAGGGTGCTTTCGCGAGTCGAAGCTGCTTGCCGATGCCTTCGGCGTCTAGCTGTCCTGCGGCTACGGACATGGTCAGATCGAAGGCTTCGTCGTCGGTCAGATCAAGCACGTGGCCATTGATTCGCAAGAACACCACGACGGCCAGCAGAGCGAGCCGCTTGTTGCCGTCGACGAGCGCGTGGCTGCACGCCAGCGAATGCATGAGCGCCGCCGCCTTTGCGGCCAAGGCCGGATACGCCTGCTGGCCGAAGAGGCTGGCCTGGGGGCGGCGACACGCTGAATCTAGCAGGCCGAGGTCCCGGACGGGGCCGACTCGCAGCGCGCTGGCCAGGTCCAGCAGATCCTCCAGGCTGAGGTATTCGGTGCCCGGAGCCAGCTCGGTCACGCGTGGCCGAGCCTGTCAAGGACCTCGCCCCATCGACCGAGCATTTCGGCCGTGGCCTCGCGCACACGATCGGTGTGCGCGAGTTCGCGGGCGCTGCGCCGGATCGCCCGCAGAGCTGCCTCGTGGAGGGAGACGTGCTCTGCCTCTGCCAGGGCCTTCAGCAGTGCGCTGTCTTCGTCGTCAAGCCGCAGGTTCATAGCCATGACAGCATGGTACCAAAGTGGTACTGCGTCACTCCCGGCCCGAACCGGTGCAGGACAGACCGTGCCGTGAGCCTAGCCCTTGACCGCGCCGGTCAGGCCCCCGACGATGCGGCGCTGGAAGACGGCGAAGAACAGCAGCGCGGGAAGCATCGCCAGCGAGGTGAACGCGAGGATGCTCGCCGTGTCCGACGAGTACTGCGAGGAGAACGCCTGCACGCCGAGCGGCAGCGTGTAGTTCGACTGCGAATTCAAGACGTACAGCGGCAGGACGTAGTTGTTCCAGCTGCCGATGAAGGCGAGGATGGCGACGGTGATCACGCCGGGCAGCGACAGCGGGATGGCCATGCGGAAGAAGAATCCGAGGCGGCTGGCGCCGTCGATGGCCGAGGCCTCTTCGAGTTCCTTCGGGATGGCGCGCAGGAAAGGCACCAGGATGATGACCGTCGTCGGCAGCCCGAATGCGATCTGCGGGATGGCCACGCCCAGGAGGCTGTCGACAAGCCCGAGGTCCTTGATGACGATGTAGAGCGGGGTGATCGCGATCACCAGCGGGAACATCAGGCCCGCGGCGAAGAGCGCGTACATCGCGCCCTTGAGCTTGAAATCGTAGCGGGCGATCACGTAGCTCACCATGATGCCAAGCAGCACGACGCCGATCGTGCTTATGGCCGCCACGATCGTGGAGTTGGCGAATTCGCCCCAGAAGATCCCGGACTTCAGGATTTTCGTGTAGTTGCCGAAGACCCACGGGTGCGGCAGGCCGGCCGGGCTGACCGTGATCTGCGAGTTGGTGCGGAAGCCGCCCAGAACCAGGTACAGGACGGGCCCGAGGCTGACCGCGATGAGCAGCAGGGCGATGAAGTAGGTGACCGGATTCCCCCACTTCTGCGGCCTGTCTGCGCGCTTGGCGGACCGGGTCCGCGTGAACGGTGCACCGGAGGTCACCGCACTCATCAGCTGACTCCCTGGGTGACGGCGCCCCGCATGTCGCGGTGCAGGACGAGGCGCTGGTAGAGCAGCGCGACGATGAGCGAGATCAGGAACATGACCACGGCGACCGCGTTACCGTAGCCGTAGTTTCCCGCGTCGCGGCCGTTCGCGACCATGTACGTCGCCATGGTGGAGGTTCCGGCCGTTCCGGCGATGTACTGACCCCAGATGATGTAGACGAGGTCGAACAGCTGCAGCGCGCCGATGATCGACAGGAAACCCCAGATGCGGATGGTCGGGCCGAGCAGCGGCACCATGATGTGGCGCTGGACCTGCCAGTAGGACGCGCCGTCGATTCGCGCGGCCTCGGAGAGCTCGTCGGGGATCGATTGGAGGCCGGCGAGCATCAAGATGACGGCGAATCCGATGTACTTCCACGTGAGGATGCCCATGAGGGTCCAGATCGCGATGTTCGGGTCGGCGAGCCAGTCATGAGCGAGGAAGCCCAGGCCAATGCTCTGGAGCATGTCGTTGAACGCGCCGGTGGTCTGGAGCATCAGGCTGAAGCCCGTGCCGACGATGACCTCTGAGATGACGAAGGGGACGAAGATCAGGACGCGGATGATCGAGCGCCCGCGGATCTTCTGGTTCAGCAGCAGCGCGAGGAGGATGGCCAGCGGCCCCTGGATGACCAGGGACAGCACGACGATCATGCCGTTGTGCAGCAGCACGTGCTGGAAGGAGGGGTCCGTAAGGATCAGCTTGTAGTTGCCCAGGCCGAACCAGTCGGTGGGTACGCCGTAGCCTTGCCACTTGTAGAAGCCGTAATACGCGGCGAGCGCGACCGGGAAGATCACGAGCGCCACGAACACAATGATCGCGGGGCCGCTGAGGAGCGCGATCTCAAGCCGCGGGCGCCCTCTGCCGCGCTTGCGCGCACGCGGCGCCGGGGACGCGGCGCACGCCGCGTCCCCGGCCTGAGGTCCGCCTAGGCGGCTGCGGTTGACGGCCGCAGTGCCCAGGGTGTCGCTCATCGTTACTGGTCAGCCCTTCGCCGCTGCTTCGGTCATGGCGCTGACGATGCCGGCCGGCGTGCCCTTGCCCGCGAACAGGTTCACCACGGCGGTGTTCATCGCGTTGCCGACATTCTGGCCGAACTGCGTGTCGAGGAACTGCATCGTGTAGGCGGCCTTGTTGAAGGCTTGGAGCGCCGAGATGTTGTACGCCTCGGTTACGACCACCTGCGCGGCCTTGTTGACGGGGATGGTGACGAATGCCTGGGAGTAGAGCTTCTGCTGGGCCGTGGTCAGGAGGAACTCAAGGAACTGGAAGGCCTGCTTCGGGGCGTTCGTGGACAGCGAATAGCCGTCGGTGCCGCCCATCATCGCGCTCGGGGCGCCCTGGCCGCCCGGAACCGCGGGGAAGGGGAACCAGCCGAGGTCCGGCAACGGCTTCTGGTTCGGGGTGAGCGAGGCGATCACGCCCGGGTCCCAGGCGCCCATGAGCTCCATGGCGGCCCTGTGGTTGGCGACTAGGCCGGCCGAGGAGCCCGCGCCCTGCTGCGCGGAGGTAGTCAGGAAGCCCGGCTGGAACGGGTTGACCTTCAGGAACGACGCCAGGTCGTTACCGGCCTTCACCCAGCACGGATCGGTGAACTTCAGGGTCGTGGCGGCCTCGTCCATCGCGGCCTGGCTGCACTCGCGGAGGGCGAAGTTGTAGTACCAGTGGGCGGCTGGCCACGCGTCCTTGGCGCCGACCGCGATCGGAATGACGTTGATGGCCTTCAGCTTGGCGACATCGGCCTCAAGTTCGGGGATGGTGGTCGGCGTCGAGGTGATGCCTGCCCTCTGGAAGAGCTCCATGCTGTAGTAGATGCCCTCGGGCTGGGTGTCCTCGGGTATGGCGTAGACCTTGCCATTGATGCTCTCGCTGGCGAGCGCGGCCGCGCTGACATTGGCCTTGTCCGCGGCGGTGAGGTTCAGTTGCTGGACCTCACCGGCGTTGACCATGGCCAGCATCTTGCCGCCGCCGCGCTGGAAGAAGATGTCCGGCGCGGAGTTTGAGTTCAGCGCGGTCTGCAGCTTGCCGTCGAGGCTCTCGTTCTGGATCGACTGGATGTTGATGGTCACGCTCGGGTGAAGCGTGTGGAAGGTCTTCACGGCGTTCTGGAAGTACGTAAGCCCGGGACCCGGGGTGGCGTTGGTCCAGAAGGACAGCGTGACCTGGCCGTTGGCGGACGAGCCGCCGTTGCCGCCGCTGCCGGCACAGGCGGAGGCGGCCAGAGCGACGCCCAGGCCGAGCGCGGCAATCGCCGCTACGCGGGTTTTATTCATCATCGTAGAAACTCCTTGAGCGAAACTTTCGCTAATTCCTGCGACGGATAGGCCGAAGCCAGACCGCATCTGGCGCCAGATTGACATACGACCCGCGTTGCCGCAAGGTAAACCGAAGTCGAAAGTTGCGCAACATTTTCGGTAGACTAATCTGAAGGCCAATGAGGTTGCGGTCTTTCATCATCCCGAACGGGCGGTCTCGCCGTTCCCTTGGGAATCAGGTACCACAATCCCCTCACGCGACCAGGGAATTGCCGCCCAGCCCGCGTCCCCGCCACGCGATAACCGAAACCGCCGCGCCCGCCGTCCGCCGGGCAGGGGCTTGGATCACCTCGCCGGTGCGCCAGTCGATCGCCCCCTCTTTGAGCAGGAGCGCGTAGATGCCCTTGTAGGCGGCGCTGCCGCGGGTTCGCAGGGCGAGCAGGCGTCCGGGTGCGAACTGGGCCTCGTCCACGGTGCGGGGCTGGGGTCCTGTTCCGCGGATCCAGTTGCACACCTCGGGAAGGTCGCGGCTGAATCCCTGGTACTTCTTGGCGGCCGCGGAATAGTCCGCCGTGACCTCGCCGCGGAAGTTGCGCTGCATCCGGTCGGCCGGCGGGAAGACGATCGCCTCTTCCCGGTCGGCGTAAGGGTCCAGGGCCAGCCGCATGTCCATGTGGAACCAGCCAGAGACCGGGTGCTTGCGGACGTCCTGCGTCTGCACCGGCTTGCCCGAGGCGAGCGACTGGAACAGCGAGGGCAGGCGCTGCTGGCCGTCCAGGATCAGCCGTTCCGGCTGAACGTCGGCGAGCGGCATCGCTCCTTTGATCGGGCGGAGCTTGAACCGGACGTCACCGCCGGTCCGCAGCATCATCAGCGTGCCGGCCGGATAACCGAGCGATATCGATGCAGCAGGCTGGAACCGGACAGGTGGCAGCCTAAACTAAGGAAGGGCGATGACGTTGGTGCCTCGTTGTGTTCCTGTGACCTGGGGACTGGAAGTGGATCTCCCATCATCTAGCCGGCGGGATGCGCGGTGTCCCGGGGGCTGCTTCAACGGCTGTCTCAAGGTGTCATGAACGGCCGGCATGCAGCACGATCGGCGCCCCGCCATCAATCAAGTCGGTGATCGGAGCCGGGTCGAATTGCCGCCCTTCCGATTTCAGGATTAGGGAAGCTGCCAGGAGTAGCATCCCAGCGTCAGTACGTACACGCAAATGACACGGGGCGGCGCAGGTGACGGATCGGATCCCCGAGGACGAGCAGAACTACTACAAGCTCCGCGGCCTTGTTCCCGCCGACCTGCGCGACGGCCTCGGCGTATGGTTACGTAGCGCCAGCGGTAGGGACATCTTCAACGGCGCAGCAGCTGCGCGCGTGCGGTCTTGGAGTTACCCGCGTCTGCGGCCCGAGGCCGATGCGTATGTGAAGAACGACCGGGTCGGCTTCACCATCCCCGCTGGCGCCTCGTCACGCTCCGAAGCCGCTCAGGGGGCTTAGTCGTCGAGCGTCCACAGAGCGGCCATGGGGAGGGCGGTCAGCCGGTCCCCGAAAGAGAGCTGCTGTTCTCCGGCATAGAGGACAATCCCGACCCGGAAGCGGTCACCGAGCCGGCTCGCTAGGTGGCGCAGGCCCCGGAAGTCCTCACTGCGGACGGTCTCCGCGGCCTTGACCTCGATGCCGACCACGGTGCCGTCTGCATGTTCGAGCACCATGTCCACTTCCACTTGGTCGCGGTCACGGTAGTGAAAGAGCTGCACGGGCTCTTCGGCCCAGGTGAGCTGACGCGCCACCTCGCCGATCGCGAAGTTCTCCAGCAGCGGCCCGACCGGGGCAGTCGGATCCTTGGCCCGTTCCTCCGACATGCCGGTCAGCCGGCCGCCCAGCCCGGAGTCGGTGACGATCAGCTTCGGAGTGGATATCGCGCGCGTGGTCAGGTTCGATGACCAAGCCGGAATGCGCTTGATCACGAAGACCAGCTCAAGCAGGTCCAGGTAGCGCGCGAGGGTCTGCCGTGGCAGGGTGACGTCGTTGGCGATCGACTGGATGACGGCCAGGGTCCCCATCCGGGCCGCCGCGACGCTCAGCAGGCGGCGCATCTGCGCCGGCCGCTCGATAGCGGATATCTGCTGGACGTCGCGGCTCACCAAATCGGTCACGTAGGACTCGAAGAACCTCGCCCGCCGCCGTCCCGGGTCGCGGCGCACCGCCTCCGGGAAGCCGCCGCGCAGCGCCCGAGCTACGTAATCACGCTTGGTCAGCGAGCACGGCGGCATCCTGACGCTGCCATCGGATTGGAAGACGGCATCCACGAAGCCGTCCGGAGCGGAGTCGATCTCCCCCTGTGACAGTGGCCACAGCTCGATCGTCTCGTTCCGTCCCGGCAACGCGTCAGGCAGATCCCGCAATCCAAGAAGCCGGGCAGAGCCCGTCAGGAGGAACCTGCCAGGTCGCGGATCGCGGTCTACTTCCCGCTTGATGCCCAGCAGCAGTTCTGGTACCCGCTGGATCTCATCGATCATCAACAGGCCGTCATGCCGGACGAAGGCGCTGGGGTCTGCCTCCGCGGCAGCGCGGACCGCCTTGTCATCCAGGTATAGTTCGCGCGCGCCGGCGGACCTGGCGACGATCAACTCCGCCAGGGTGCTCTTGCCGACCTGCCTGGCACCGTTGACCACCACGACGCGGGTATCCGCCAGCGCCTCGGCCACCATCCGCTCGGCATGCCTCGAGAATAGGTCCGATACTGCCTCCATGGAGCCAAATTACCGCAGCTGTCACCACGGTGTGGGCGATCTGCCGCTATCAGTGTGAGCGATACGCCGATTATGATGTGGGCATTCCGCCGAAAGGATGATGGGCGCTCCGCCGATCCATTCGTGGGCGATCTGCCGTAGCTACGCGCAACCCGAACCAGGTAGCTGACGACCGCTAGCAAGCGGCGGTGCGCCAGGGCCAGGCTTCTCAAGTGATGATCCCGCCGACCATCCGGCGGTCAAGCCAAGCCCGGAAGTCACGGACTTGCGGCCGGGGGCCGGGGGCCAGGAAAGCAGATAACTACTATCCGAGAGACTACTCGTGAGGTAGTCTCTCGGATATGAGTGTTCCGCTGACGCTGCTGGGGCTGCTTGAGCGCGGGCCCAGCCATGGGTATGACCTGAAGCGCGACTACGACGCTTACTTCGGGCAAGGGCGGCCGCTGCGCTACAGCCAGGTGTATGCCACGCTGTCGCGGCTGGCCAGGGACGGGAAGGCGGTGGCCGGGCCCGTCGAGCAAGGGGCCGGGCCGGAACGGCGCCGGTACATCATCACCGGCGAGGGCGTCGCCGACGTGGAGAAGTGGCTCGCCGAGCCCGTGCCGCCGGAGCCCGACCTGCAGAGCGAACTGTTCGCCAAGGTCGTGCTCGCGCTCATGCTCGGCAAGCACGCCGGCAACTACCTTGATGTCCAGCGGGCGGCGCACCTGCAGCGGATGCGCGAGCTCACCGAGTTCAAGCGGCAGGGCGGCACCCTCGACGTGCTGCTCGCCGACCACGCCCTCTACCGCCTGGAGGCGGACCTGCGATGGATCGACCACACGGCGGCGCGGCTGGACATGATCGCGCGG
>DAHVAN010000285.1 GCA_027314595.1 Actinomycetota bacterium
CTGGGCAACCTCGCCGCCTGCACCCTGGACCAGCTCGCCGCCACCATCCGCCACCGCCTCGGGCGCATCCAGCGCCAGCCCGCGCTCATCGCCGCGCTCCTCGGCCAGACCGGCCTCACCCTCGAATCCGAGCCACCCTAGCTAGGAACCAGACCCCACCCTTTCAATCCCTGTATGCGGCAAGCCGCATTCGAGAACTTGTGCCCGCGTCACGACCTGGCGCTGTCGCAGGATGATGTGGGCCAGCAGATCCTTGTCATACCCAGATTGTTTCGGCATGGCCACACGATGTCACGATGGTCTGTCAAAACTGGGTCGATACCTCGCATACCGGCTCACGCCGCGCGGCCAGGGTTGGGCCAAAGGCGCGTCTGGCCCAGAAGGATTGGGCCAGACGCGCACATGCGCCAACTGCGAAGACCGCCCGTGGCCGCACCCGCGAACCCGAACCCCGCCGCGCCCGCGAACCCGAACCCCGCCGCGCCCGCGCCGCGCACCACGTCTCACCCGCGCCGTACCCGGCATCTGACCCGAACACAGGGCAGAATTGTCCCCATGGCAGCAGCACGACGCGGCGGGGCGACCACGCCTCCTCCCGAGGAATTCGAAGAGAACATCATCGACATCGACGTGACCGAGGAGATGCGCGGCAGCTACCTCGAGTACGCCTACAGCGTCATCTACCAGCGCGCGCTGCCCGACGCCAGGGACGGCCTCAAGCCGGTCCAGCGACGGATCCTGTACCTGATGAACGAGATGGGCCTGCGGCCGGACCGCGGGCACGTCAAGTGCGCGCAGGTGGTCGGCGCGGTCATGGGCCGCCTGCACCCGCACGGGGACGGCGCGATCTACGACGCGCTGGTCCGCATGGCGCAGCCGTGGGCGATGCGGCTGCCCCTCGTTGACGGCCACGGCAACTTCGGCTCCCTCGGCGGCGACGACGCGCCGGCCGCGTACCGGTACACCGAATGCCGGCTGACTCAGGCCGCGATGGAGATGGTCGCCGGGCTGGATGAGGACACCGTCGACTTCATCCCGAACTACGACGGCACCGAGCAGCAGCCGGACGTGCTGCCCGCCGGGATCCCGAACCTGCTCGTCAACGGCACCGCGGGCATCGCCGTCGGGATGGCCACGAACATGGCGCCGCACAACCTGTCCGAGGTCATCACGGCCGCGAGGCACCTGCTGAAGAACCCGGACGCGACGCTCGACCAGCTCATGCGCTTCGTCCCAGGCCCCGACCTGCCCACCGGCGGCCGGATCGTTGGCCTGGACGGCATCCGCGAGGCGTACCAGACCGGCCGCGGCATCTTCCGCACCCGCGCCACCACGACCGTCGAGCAGCTCAGCCCCAGAAAGACCGGCATCGTCGTCACCGAGCTCCCGTACGGCGTGGGCCCGGAGAAGGTCATCGCCCGCATCAAGGACCTCGTCCAGGCCAGGAAGATCACCGGCATCTCCGACCTGAAGGACCTCACTGACCGTAACCGCGGCCTGCATCTCGTCATCGAGGTGCGCAGCGGCTTCAACCCGGAGGCGATCCTGTCCGAGCTGTACCGGCTCACGCCGATGGAGGAGACGTTCGGGATCAACAACGTCGCCCTCGTTGACGGCCAGCCCCGGGTGCTCGGCCTCAGGGACCTGCTGGCCATCTGGGTCGACCACCGCCTCGAGGTGACCCGTCGGCGCAGCGAGCACAGAAGGCGCAAGCGCACCGAACGCCTGCACCTGGTCGACGGCATCCTCATCGCGCTGCTCAACATCGACGAGGTCATCGCGGTCATCAGGACCAGCGACGACGCCGCCGCCGCCAAGAGCCGCCTGTGCGAGATATTCGACCTCTCGCAGGTCCAGGCCCAGTACATCCTCGACACCCCGCTGCGCCGCCTGACCAGGTATGACCGGCTCGAGCTCGAGCGCGAGCAGGAGACGCTGCGCGCCGAGATCGCCGAGTTCACCCAGATCCTTGAGGACGATGCCCGGCTCCGCGACGTGGCCGGCGGCGAGATGGCCGAGGTGGCGAAGAAGTTCGGCACGCCGCGCCGCACGCTGCTGCTCGAGGGCGACGCGGCGGTGACCGCCGCGGTCCCGCTCGAAGTGGCCGACGACCCGTGCGTCGTGGTGCTGTCCGCGACCGGACTGCTGGCCCGGTTCCCTTCCTCCTCTCCGGATACGGAACGTGCGGTGGCGTCCGTCCGGCAGTCACCCGGCCGCGCCGCGCATGACATCGTGGCGTCGGCGGTCTCCTCGACGGCCCGCGGCACGATCGGGGTGGTCACCTCGGCGGGCCGGATGATCCGCGTCAGCGTCCTGGACATCCCGGCGCTGCCGCCCAACGACTCAGCGCCCTCCCTGTCCGGCGGCCATCCCGTCACCGAGTTCGCGACGACCCTGGAACGGAACGAGGCCGTGCTGGCGCTGGCGAGCCTGGACGCGGCGGACGCGGGGGTGGCCCTCGGCACCGCCAGCGGCGTCGTCAAGCGCGTGCTTCCCGAATACCCGGCCAACAGGGACGAGTTCGAGCTGATCACGCTCAAGGACGACGACCGCGTGGTCGGCGCGGTCCAGCTCACCGGCGACGATGCGGAACTCGTGTTCGTCACGAGCGACGCCCAGCTGCTGCGGTTCCCCGCCGCGTCGGTCCGCCCGCAGGGCCGCCCGGCGGGCGGCATGGCCGGCATCCGGCTTTCCGACGGCGCGTCGGTCATCTGGTTCGGCGCGATCGGCCCGGACGCCCAGGTCGCCTGGGGCGCACCAGGCACCCCGGGCGCACCGGGCGCACCGGGCACCCCGGGCACCCCGGGCGCACCGGGCACCCCGGGCGCACCGGGCACCCCGGGCGCACCGGCCGGGGGCACCGCCGCGGACGAGGCGGCCACCGTCGTGGTGACAGTCGCCGGCCGCGCCGGAGCGCTGCCCGGCGCGTCGGCGGCGAGCGTGAAGGTGACGCCGTTCGCCGAGTACCCGCCCAAGGGCCGCGCGACCGGCGGCGTCCGCTGCCAGCGGTTCCTCAGGGGCGAGGACCGCCTGGTCACCGCCTGGGTCGGCCAGGGCCCCGCGCTCGGCGCCACCGAAGCGGGCGTCCCGGTCGGCCTGTCAGGCATGCAGGGCAGGCGCGACGGCTCGGGCACCCCTCTCACCCGCCAGCTAGCCCACGTAGGGTCCGCCGCTCGCCCGCGGTAGCCCTCGCGGGTCAGGCAACCCTCGACGTGAGGTCGTCACGTGACCGAGAAGCCGCCGTCCACGTAGATCGTCTGGCCCGTGATGTAGTCGCTGGCCGTGGACGCGAGGAAGACCGCCACGCCCGCGAAGTCCGAGGGCTCGCCGTTGCGGCCGATCATCGTCCGCGCCGCCAGCGCGGCGGAACGCGCCGGGTCGGATGCCACATCGGCGTTGAGCCGCGTGGCGACGAAGCCGGGGCACACCGCGTTCACGCACACGCCCGAGGACGCCCACGCCTCGGACTGGGACCTGGTCAGCGCCGCGAGGCCGGACTTCGACGCGCCGTATCCGCCGCTGTTGCCGAACGCCCGGTTCGCCTGCTGCGACGTCACGTTGATGATCCGGCCCCAGCCGCGCGCCGCCATCGCCGGGCCGAACCGCTGCCCGAGCAGGAACGGCGCCGTCAGGTTGACCTCCATCATCAGGTCCCAGTGCTCCTCCGACAGCGAAGCCAGCGGCGGACGCAGGTTGACTCCGGCGCAGTTGACCAGGATGTCCGGCTCGCCGAAGGCCGCGGTGGCGGCCGACGCGGCCCGCCGCACCTGCTCGCGGCCGGCCAGGTCGGCGCTGACCCACGCGGCCGAGCAGCCGGCGGCGGACAGCGACGTCGCGGTGGCGGACAGCCGCGTCGGGTCGCGCGCGACCAGCACGACCCGCGCGCCCGCCAGCGCGAGAGCGGACGCCATCGCCTCGCCGATTCCCGAGCTTCCGCCCGTCACGAGGGCGACCCGGCCATCGAGCGAGAACAACTCGGTGAGGAAGCCAGTCACGATGAATTGCTTACCACACGCGCGAGCGCGGACGTGGCCGGCGCTGGCGGCGGATCCGGCCGCTTGGCGTAGACGCCCTCCCCGGTGAGCGCGATCCATCCGCGGATGTGACAGCAGCTGACTGAAGGACAGTGAAATGTACTTCACCTCGTTGAAGTTCACTCGATTGGAGATGCAATGCCCAGCGGGGTTCGCCGGGCGAGCGGCCGGGCTTGGCTGAACGCCGTCCCCGGAGATGTGCGCATAGCAGCGGATAGCGCGCCGGGACGGACCGCGGGGGCCGCGTGACGGGACGGGACCGCGGGGGCCGCGTGACGGGACGGGACCGCCGCGAGGCGAAGACTGCTGTCGCAGAGGGCGCGGAACGGGCACGTTCGCGCCTGGCCCGGGCGCTGCGCACGGGCGGCCAGGGCCGGCGGCCAGCCCGGGCAGCCCCGCGTCGCACCGCCTTGCCCGTGCGCCCCCGCAGCCACGAGGACATGGCGCCTGCCGGGCGGCTCGCGCCGCCCGGCAAAGATAATGGATCGGTTGTCATCCTATAGGGTGACAACCGATCCACTATCACCGCGGACAGGT
>DAHVAN010000171.1 GCA_027314595.1 Actinomycetota bacterium
GGGCCGGGACCATGAGTAGTCGGCGCGCATGCAAGTGGCGGCGAGTCCGCGGAACTCGCCCGGCTGGGCGGACCATAGCCGAAGCGCCCGGCTCAGCGCGGATTCGATGGCCTGGTTGTCGGTGTGGTGGAAGACGTACCCGTTGCGTTCAGCCAGTGGATGCCGCGAGTAGTCTCGGTCGAACACGGTGTCGGTCATGCCGCCGGTCGCGCGCACCACGGGTACCGTCCCGTACCGCATCCCGATCAGGGGAGCCAGTCCGCAGGGCTCGAACATGCTCGGCACGACGAGCAAGTCCGCGCCCGCGTAGATGAGGTGAGCCAGTTCCTCTTGGTATCCGATCTCGAGGTGGCAATCGGCGTTGGCGTTCAGGTAATCCTTAAGGTGCCGGAAATGGTCCGTGATCCCGTCGTGGTAGTGGGCGTCGCCCATCAGCACGAACTGCCCGCCACGCTGGAGAGTATAGAAGAGAGCGTGGTGAACTAGGTGCATGCCCTTCTGCTCATCCAGCCTGCCTACGTAAGCAACGACCGGGCCGGGGCTCTCGCGCAGCCAGAACCTCCGCCGCAGCGCCCGCTTGTCGCGCTGCTTTCGCTCCACGGCGCTGACCGAGTAGTGGGCCGGGATATACGGGTCGGTCTCGGGGTCCCACGCGTGGTAGTCGATGCCGTTGAGCACGCCGCGGAACTTGGCCTGGTGTTCCTTCAGGCTGCGCCCGAGCCCGAAGCGGAAATTGTGGATCGTGCAGCAGAGCCGCTGGTCCGGCAGTACCGCGCGGTACTGCTCGCGGAGCAGGAGCGGGACCAGCCCGGTCTGCCAGTCATGGCAGTGCACGATGTCAGGGCGCTTACGGGCCTGCGCCATGAATTCCAGCGCCGCCGTGGAGAAGAACGCGAACCGCTGCGTGTCGTCCGGGTACCCGTACATGCGCTCCCGGCCGAAGAATTCCGCCGCGCCCGCGTCGGGCGAGATGGTGAGCACCGCGTGCACTGGACTGGTTTCGGTCAAGTCCGCAGGGCCGCACGTGCGCGCTGCCATGCTGATAACAGCAAGAAGCACCTAGCAACACCCAGACCGTACAGCCACCCCCCGCGCAAACCCGCACCAAGCGGACCAGCCCCGTTTCTTGCTGTTATCAACCGGGGCGGCTATCATGAACGCATGCCGGTTCCGGACGCCGCCACGTCAGCGCGAGAGGCCATCGACGACTTCATCCGCCATCTGGCCGACCGCCAGTTCGCGGTCAGCACCCGCCGCATCCGCAAGCATTTCCTCGACGAGTACCTGTGCCACGCCCTGCGGGACGCCGGCGCCGCCGACATGACGGCGGGGGAGTTGCTGGATCCCGCGCGGGCCGGCGCGTGGCTTTGCGATGCGGCGGAGGGCAGGACCCGCGTCCGCACTCCGCTGCGCGGTCGCGACGCCGCCGCCTACCCGAACTCGATGCGCGTGCGCGCCGACACCTACAACGGCTTCGCCGAGTTCCTCGGCCTGCCGGACCGCCGGGACAGCCAGCCGCCCGCACCCGGCTACCGGCTGACCCCCGCCGACACCGAACGTCTCCTGCACGACCTGGCGGTCCGCAGGCCCGTCTACTCCAACCTCGGGACCGCGCTGCGCACCGCCGCCGTCGCGGCGCTCGTCGCCGACACGGACCGGACCGTTCCCGAGCTGGCCCGCCTCAAGGTGCGGGCCCTGCACCTGGACGGCGACGCGCCGCACGTCGACCTCGCCGACGGCCCGTGCCCGCTCAGCGACGCCACCGTGCAGATCCTCACCCGGTGGCTCGTCGCGCGCGCGGCGCTCATCGCCGAACTCGAGGGCAGCGACCCCGGCCACCTGTGGATCCCGGTCAAGCCGGGCCGGCCCCGGGGCGGCCGGGCGGCCATCAAGCCCGGCCTCACACCCGCGGCGGTCCGCACCCTGCACGCCGCGCACCGGTCCCTGGTCAGCCGGATGCTCGGCACCCCGCTGCGCCCGGGCGCCTTCCGCGAGGCGGCCCCGCCCGCTAGTAGGAAACCGCCGTCACCGTGACACCGGAGATCGCCGCCTGGTAGGTTCCTGCCGCGTCCGGCGGCAGCAGCGTGAACCAGATGAGCACGTACCGGGCATGCGGATGCGACGCGAGGGACAGCCGCATGGCACCCCCCGCTCCCGCGGAGCTCGCCACGACCGGCAGGTCCGCCGGATTGGTCCCGGCCCGGACCTGCAGGTCCGCCCCGTGCGCGCTGCCCAGGTGGATGGTCACGTCGGCGGCCGTCACGGTACGGCCCAGGTCGAGCAGCAGCCCGGTGCCCGCCTTCAGGTTGCCGAACTCCGCCGTCGTATACCAGTCGGTGTACCACGGCGTGGCCGGGTTGCCGGACAGCGCCAGCGAAGCGATCTGCGGGTTGTCGCCGTCGGCCGCGCCGCCTGGGCCGAAGGCCGTGGCGCTGACCGGCGTGAGCTGCGTCAGCGTCGCCGTCGGCGCGGGCGGGCTCGACGTCTTGGAGGGGCTTGGCCGGGGCCGCGGCCGATGGGACGCCGGGGCCGGGCGCGCGGCGGCGGCCGAGGAGGAGGCGGCGGCGTCCGGGTGCTGCGCGCCGCCCGTTCCGGTCAGCTGGAAGGCGACGAACACGATCCCCACGAGGCAGCACAGCATCACGACCGGAACCAGCCACCCGTTTCGCCGCCGGTGCCGGCCGGGCGGGCCGGGCGGGCCGGGCGGCTCCGGCGTGCGCCCCGCGGGCACCGGCCTGAACAGATCGTCGAGCGTGGGCGGGCCGCTGCCGTAGCCGTGTGCCGTGTCGTACTCGCCGATCAGCCCCGCGGGATCGGTGCCCACGGCCGCGGCGATCGCGCGGATATGGCCGCGCGCGTACACGTCTCCGCCGCAGGCGGCGAACTCGTCATGCTCGATAGCCCGGATCAGGCCTTCCCTGATGCGGGTACGCGCGCTGACCTCCGCGACGGTCAGCCCTGCCCGGTGCCGCGCCTCGGCCAGCGTCGCGCCGATGCTCACACTTGCCAGGATTGCCCGCGCTGCCGCCGGATGTCCAGTGCCCGGCGCCAGCTTCCCGCCGTAGCCGCGCCCAGGCCCGCCATCCATCCCGTCTCCTGTCATCCCGAACGGACCGCGGCGACTCCCGCAGGCTTCAGCTTCGCCTGCGGGTGCTCAGGAGAGCCCGGTTGACCAGGCGATTTCCAGGCTGTCGAGATCGGGATGCCCGACCAGGCGGGCGGCTACGGTCACCTCAGGCTGATCCGGACTTCGACGACCCCCGCTGCTGGCCGGCCACGGCGACCGCCACCTCCGCCGTGGATGCCTGCGGAGGCCGGATATAGCGCGCGATCCCGACGACAGCCCCGCCTGGTGTCACCGCGGTCAGCGCCTCGTGATCGCGGTGGTCAACCTGGGCAAGCTGCCAGCGTGTGCGATCATCCAGCATCGCGACGCCGGCGAGGAAGCGCGCGTACCGCGTTTCCGGTCCCAGCCCGTCGAACCACGCGGCGATCGCCACGACATCCCCCGTAGTCAGCGGCCTGATCGTGATTGCGGAACCATCGCGCAGCACCACCGGGGTCTCCTCCGGCTGCTGCGCACCCGCCCGCCCGGGTTTCGCGGGGACGGCCTGAGGCGTCTGCGTGATCACAGTGCACCCCCTCATTCCGCAGGGCACGAGCCTTGGCATGTACCGTCGCCCCCGGGACCGCTCCCGCCCAGGGCCGAACGTCCCGCCGCATAGGGACCGGGGGTCCGCCCACAACGGAACCGTTTTGGGCGTTAGCAAGCCGGGCGCCGCCGAGTTACCGCCCGGGACGGTTCCGATGTGGGCCGGGCGGGCTGGCAATTCCCGGGAGAAGGCCGACCAGGCGCGGCCTGGCGGCGGGACCTGTCAGGTGGCTGCCTGGAGCGCGGCGAGGTCGGCGCGGGCCTGCTCGACGGCTTCGGGGTATCTCTGCCGTCTGTCGTGCTCGGCCAGTGCCCGGTAGATGCTGGCCAGGCTCGGGTTGCGTCCTTTGCGCTTGCCGGCGGGGATGATCAGGTCCGGGCGGATCGACTCCACGGGCTCCCCGCTGGCGCGGCGGCGCAGCACGGTGTGCAGCATGTCGCCGGTGATGACCGGCGGCCGCCCGCCGTGACGGCCCTTGCGGGCGGCGGCGTTGAGCCCTTCGAGGGTCGCCTCGCGGATGGCCTCGCGTTCGGTCTCGGCCATCGCGGCGAAGAACGCGAACAGCACGCGCCCGGTGCCGGTGGGGTCGTAGACGCCGGGCAGGGGCCCCGCGAGCATCTCCAGCACGATGCCGTGCGCGGTGAGGTGGTCGGCCAGGGCGGTCAGCTCGGCGGAGTCGCGCCCGAGCCGCTTCATCTCGTAAACGGTGAGGATCACCCGGCAGTGCGGGGCGTATGCCTTGATCTGCCGGCACGCTTCCAGCGCGGCCTCGAACTTCGGGCGGACCCGCACGCGGGTGGAGACCTTCTCGGCGAAGATCTTGTCCCTGGGGATGCCGTGCGCGGCCAGCGCGTCCAGCTGGGACCGGAGTTCCTGGGTCAGGTGCGAGCAGCGGGCGTACCCGACGCGGATGTCCGCGCCCGGCGTGCCGGCGGGGGCCGGCGCGGGCGGCGGGGTACCCGGCCGCCACGGCTGCCCCGGGCCGCGGCCGGCGGGCACCGGCACGCGCAGCAGCTTGGCCAGCCGGGGCACCGCGGTGAACCGGCCGGTGTGGTAGGCGGTGGTGACGGCACCGGAGCGGGACCGGCACGGTGAGCCGGGCCGGGCCCCGCAGCGCGGGCACGGGTGCCGCTCAACCTCGTCGGCATCGGACGGGACGCCGGCTTCCGGCGACCGCCAGGAAGGATGCGAAGGATGACCCCGATGAGCCGCGATCCCCTCGTGAGCGTGATCGTGCCGACCCTGAACCGGCCCGCCGAGCTCCCCGATTCGCTGGCCAGCATCGCCGCCCAGCAGGACGTGGAGCCCGGAGAGGTGGAGGTGATCGTCGTCAACGACGGCGGCACCCCGGCCGGGCACGCCGCAGCGGCGGCCAGGGAACGCGGGCTGCCGGTCACCGTCGTGGACCACCCCCGGCGGCTGGGGCTGCCCAGCGCCCGCAACACCGGCCTGGACCGGGCCCGGGGCCGCTACATCGCGTTCCTCGACGACGATGACGTGTTCCTGCCCCGGCACCTGGCCACCGCCCTGGAATCCGGCGCGGACGGGGTGATCACGACCTGCCTGGTCAGCGACCGGCGCACCGGCCCGGCCGGGCCGCCCGCCGACGCCGTGCCGTGGCACGTCGGGTTCGACCCGCTGCTCCTGGAGACCTGCAACCTGC
>DAHVAN010000176.1 GCA_027314595.1 Actinomycetota bacterium
GCACGAGGGCGTCAAGCTGGCCGGCAGCGCGGACGGCGAGCGCGAGCCAGTCGGGGCGGTCGTCGTCTACCGCATCGGCGAGGCGGGCGGCGGTGACGGCGAGGGCGGCGGCGATGTCGTACTCGGCGGGGTCGCCTGGTCTCGTTGCGCCCGGGGCCGGCGCGGCGGTCGTGATGGTCATGGTTGGCGGTCCTTCCTAGAGTCCGTGGGCGAAGGTGCCTAGGTCGGCGAGCAGGTGGCGGATGGTGGCGGCGGCTCCGGCTGGGTCGTTGGCGATCCACAGGGCGGCGATGATCAGGGCGAGCCAGGGCAGGATTTTTCTCATGGGTTGCTCCGTTGGGTTGGCGGGAACTGGCGGGCGGGACGGCCGGGCGTCTGGGTGCGCTCGGCGGCTTCGGTTTCGCGGACTTGGAGGCGTGCGCGGGCTTGCGGGGAGCGGGCTTGCGGGGAGCGGGCGCCGAGGGCGGCGCGGTGGACCAGGCGGGCGCCGGGCCGCAGCGTGCGGCCGGTGCCCGCGCAGCGCGGGCACAGGGCGTGGGTGCGGCGGTTGAGTCGGCTGTGCTTGCGGCCGGTGGCGCCGCATCGGCGGCAGTGGCGGAACGGGAACAGGTACAGGCGGGCGAGCTGCACCGCGGCGGCGCCGAGGGCGATAAGGACGATGAGGGTCATCGGGGGGTGTCTTCCTGCTAGTGGTGGTCGCGGGACCGGCCGGAGACGGCGGCGTCGTAGCCGATGTCCCAGCCGTCGTCTAGGCCGGTGGTGCGGCCTTCCTGCCATGCCTCCTTCCAGGCGAGGCAGGCGTACCGGCGGCAGTCGTGGTCGGTGCAGGTCCGGTAGTCGTGTGGGGGCCTGGCGGGGCGGGCGGGTGTCTTCCGCTTCTCGGCGGCCTTGGCCTTGCGGCTGTCGGCGGCGGCCTTGCGGCGTGCGGCTTCCCTGGCGCGGCGGCGGGCGGTCGCGGCTTTGCGGCGCTCGGCTTCGGCCTTCCGCTTGAGCGCGGCCTTGGCCTTCTTGCGGTCGGCGGCGGCCTGGCGCCCGGCGGCGCGCTGGCGGGCCTTGAAGTCGGAGCGGACGGTGCAGGTGTGGGTGAGCGGGTTGCCGCGGGGCTTGCCGCACTTGGGGCAGTTGCCGAGCGAGACGGCCGGGCTGAGCTTGGTCCGGCCCTTGCGGTTGCCGTTGCAGACGTGGGCGGCGCCGAACGGGTTGAAGGGCTTGCCGCACTTGCCGCAGCGGAGCAGGGACACCCCGGTTTTCATGGCCTTGGGGTTCCTTCCTGGGTGGTCGGGCGGGCGGGGCCGCTACCCGCTACCGCGCTGGCCAGAGCCTTTGCGCGGGTAGCGGCGGGTAGCGGTTTTCCGGGTTTGTGCTGGTCAGGGCCGGTAGCGTCAGCGCTACCGGGTAGCGGCTGGGTCAGGTTCGGGTAGCGGCCTGAACGTCGGCCCGGCGGCATCCCTTGCGGACGACTCCGGCGGCCTTCACGTCCACCGAGGGCACGCCGAGGTCGCGGCACTCGGCGGAGACTGCCTCGGCGGTCGCCCCCGCCCACCGCTCGGCGAACCGGGCGGCGAGCCGCTCGGCGAGCGCGGCCCACTGAAGCCCGGCGTCGGGGCCGAACACGGCGAGCACGTCGGCGAGCACGTCACGGGCCGCGGTGGCGGTGTCCTCGCTGGCGGCGAAACCGGCGATGGTCCCGGCGCGCTTGCGGAGCAGGTACGCGGCGTCGATGATGCGGGCGGCGTCCTTGCCGTCTGCGAAGTAGAACCGCACCAGCGGGATCTCATCGGTGACGCCGTACACGTAGCCGATGCCCTTGGCTTCCACCGGCAGGGTGGAGGCGTCAGCGCCCTCGTTGTAGGCGTCGTTGCCGAGCACGGCGATGGACACGTCCCGGTTGCCGCACTTGAGGCCGATGCGGGCGGTGTGGTTGTCGCGGTAGCGGTTGAACAGCCGCTGGATGTCGCCCGCGCCGATGCCGGACGGCTTCTGGGACAGGTCAACCGGGATGACCCCGACAGACGGCCCCTGGGCCAGGATGAAGGACAGCAGGTCAGCGATGGTGGCGTTGGCCTTCTGGTCGGTCAGCTCGAAGTAGACCTGGAATTCCTCCACGACCAGCATCCACGCGAACAGCTTGTCCGGGTACTTGCGGCACAGCTCCTCGGTGAGCTTGCCTTCGGGGCACTCGTCGCCCAGCGTGGCGAGGAAGTCGTTGACGTCGATGATGTGCTGCTTGATCTCGGTCAGGGCGGCGATGAACTGGGCTACGGGGTCGCCGTCGCGGCCGGGCATGATGCCGTGGATGAAGTGGTAGGCGATCTTGCGGAACGCGTTCCAGTCCGGGCTGTTCTTGCCGTCCACCACCGACAGCCGCACCGTGGGGTCGAGCGCCGCGTACAGGGCGAGCAGGCGCCCGGTGAACGTCTTGCCCTTGCGTGGCTGGGCGCCGATCAAGATGGCGAGCCACAGCAGGAGCAGGGTGGCCTGGTTCCCGCGGTGGTCCAGGCCGATGGGGGCCGGGTGCCAGATCGAGCGGCGCTTGCCGTCGAGCAGCGGGGTACTCCCGGCGGGGATGGCGAGGGGGTCGCGGTCCAGGACGTAGAGCGCGTGGCGGCGCTCGCTGTTCTTGTCCTTGGTCAGGTAGACCTGCGTGCGGGACACGTCGAGCGCCGAGGCGAGCTTGGGCAGCGCCCGCACCACGTCATCGAAGCCGGTGCCGGACGGCAGGATGACCTTGACCAGCGACCCGGCGCCGTCGTGCCGCATGGTCGATTCGAACTGCACCCGCTTACCCTTGTCCGGGTTGCACAGCCCGGCGTCGAAGTAGGCGTTGAGTACCACGTCGGCGTTGATGACCCGGTAGCGGGGCACGGTGGTAGCCGGGCGGAAGATCGGGGTGCCCTCCGGCTTGCCCGCCAGGGCGAGCAGCGGCACGCCGACCATGGCGGCCAGCGCCTGCGCCCACCACGGGGCGACCGCGGTCAGCAGCACGATCACGATGACCAGCGCGACGGCCTCGGCGGCGAGCACGATGCCGCGGGTCAGGCGGACCTCGCGGGCCTCCTTGTGCAGCCTCATCCACTCGCGGGCGTCGCCGTTCACGACGGCGGCGGAGCGAAGCGAGCCGGTCTCGGCGACCCACCACCAGGCCACCTGGCGGCCGGTGACGCGCCTGGCGCCGACCACGGCCCAGAACGTCATCTGAACGGCGTAGCCGGGGGCGCGTACGCCGTGGAAGGCGGTGCGGTGCCCGACGATCCGGCCGTGGCGGGACAGCGCCCCGCGGATGCCGGACAGGCTCCGCAGGTGCTCGGGGATGATCGGGTAAACCTCGGGCTCGTCATCGAGCATGTAGCCGATGCCGTCGTCAACCGGCTCGGGGTCGGTCTCCGGCTCGGCGTCAAGCTCCACTTCGAGCGAGGTGTCGGCGGGCGTCGCGTCGCGTCCAGATGAAGGCGACGGGTCGTGCTCGGCCTCGGGCGACGGGTCGCGACGGATCGGTACGACCTCGGCGTCGGGGCGGTCGTCGTCGGGGGTGTAAGGGACTGACATGATGGGTGTTCCTTCCATCGGGTTGTGGAGGGTGCCGGGGCGCGGCGTGGCTGGCGAAACCGTGGCCGCGCCCCGTGCGAACGGCGGTGCGGCTGCTAGCCGCACCGGATGCAGGTGCCGGTGATGTTCGGGTTGATGGCGCCGCAGTTCTCGCAGGTCCAGCGGGCGACCTTGCGGGCGTAGCGGGCGAGGGTCTTCATGGCTTGGGGTCCTTCCGTTCGGGTTGTGGGGGTTGGCCCGTCCGTGCGGCGTGGCTGGCGACCGTGGCCGCACGGGCGGGGGCTTCGGGGTTACGCCGCGATGGGCGTCGGGGTGTCCGGCTGTGCGGCGAGGTGCCGCCGGACGGTGCGGTCAGTGATGCCGAGCCGGGCGGCGATGTCCGCCGCGGTCATCTCGGGGTGGCGGTCGCGCATCCGCATGACGGCGGTCGCGGTGTCCGGACGCGATGTCCGCCGCGGTGTCCGGACGCGCGGCTTGCGCTTGTCCGGTGGCGTGTCCGTCCGGTGTCCGAGCGCGGCGGCCAGTGCGGCGCGGTGCAGTTCGGGCACGCCCGGCTTGGTTAGCAGCCCGGAGGCGGCTACGGCGTCGGCGGGGGCGAGGCGTCCGGCGTTCAGCTCGCGCAGGACTCCGGCGCGGGCGCGG
>DAHVAN010000178.1 GCA_027314595.1 Actinomycetota bacterium
CCGCGCCCGACAAACCTGCCTAGCTCACTCACGGGGAACGCCAGGCGGTACAGGTGGTAGTTCAGGTAGAAGTCGCGCGGGAAGCCGGTGCCGGTGAACTGCGGCTCGTCCCAGGTGCCGTCGGGGCGCTGGGTTCGCGCCAGCCAGCGGACACCGCGCTCGACGGCGGCCGAGCCGGCCTCGCCCGCGGCGAGCAGCGCCAGCAGCGCCCAGGCTGTCTGCGAGGCGGTAGAGGCGCCCCTGCCAGACCAGGCCGCCGGGTCGTCGTAGGAGCGCAGGTCCTCGCCCCAGCCTCCGTCCTCGTTCTGCCGGTGGAGCAGCCAGGCGACCGCGCGGCGGATCTGCGGCTTGCCCGGCAGAACCCCCGCGGCGATCAGCGCGGGCACGACGGCGCCCGTGCCGTAGATGTAGTTGGCGCCCCACCGGCCGAACCAGGACCCGTCTTCCTCCTGGTTGCGCAGCAGCCAGACCACGCCGCGGCGGCAGGCCGCCTGGTTCGCGAGCCCCTCGGCGGCGAGCGCCTCCACGATGTGCGCGGTCACGTCGGCGCTCGGCGGGTCGATGACCGCGCCGAAGTCGCAGAACGGCAGCTTGTTGATGAGGGCGCGGGTGTTGTCCGCGTCGAAGGCGCCCCAGCCGCCGTCCTTGCACTGCATTCCCTCGAGCCAGCGAAGGCCCCGCTCGACGGCGGCGCGGTGGTTCGACTCGGTCCGCCGCAGCGCCAGGATGACCTCGGCCGTGTCGTCGGTATCGGCGTAGTTGTCGTTGTCGAACTCGAACGCCCAGCCGCCTGGCGCCGTGTCTGGCCGGCGAACCTGCCAGTCGCCCGGACCGCGGATCTCCTCGGCGAGGACCCACTGCGCCGCGCTCGTCAGGGCCGGGTGAGCGGGCGGCAGGCCCGCGTCGGCCAGCGCGGTCATCGTGAGCACGGTGTCCCACACCGGCGACTGGCACGCCTCCAGGCGGCGGGTGCCGTTCTCCCTGATCGTGAACCGCTCCAGGCCGCCGATGCCCTTCTTCATGACCGGATGGTCCAGGCCGAAGCCGAGCAGGTGCAGCCCCATCAGCGAGTACACCCACGGCGGCTGGATGCCGCCCCAGCAGCCGTCGGCCTCCTGGCGGGCGATGATCCAGTCAGCGCAGCGGCGCAGCGCGGCGCGGCGGGCCCGCTTCGGGATCCGGTGCTCGGCCTTGTGCAGCGCCTTGTCCAGGGCGTTGAAGAACACCGACCAGGGATCGCTCTGGCCAGCCTTGCGTGGCAGCCCGGGGACCGTCGCGGACAGCTCATCGATGGTGAACGGCAGCGGCCTGGCGGGCTTGAACGACGCGACGACGGCGAGCGCGACGACGGTCTGCCTGGCCCAGCATCCCCAGTCGTAGATGTTCAGCGGGAACCAGGACGGCAGGTAGATGATCTCCGGCGGGATGACCGGCAGGTCATCCCACGACCACAGGCCGGAAAGCGCCAGCCAGATCCTGGTGAAGACCCGGGTCGCCGTCAGGCCGCCGCTGTCGGTGATCCAGTCCGCGGCCAGCTTCATGTGCGGCTCGCCGGGCTCGTCGCCGGCCAGCCGCAGCGCCACGTACGCCTCGACGGTGGTGGACAGGTCCGCCGGGCCGCCGAAGAAGTTGGCCCACGTGCCGTCCTCGCGCTGCTTGCTCCGGATCCAGCCTGCGGACTCGGTGGCGAGCGCGGGCATGAGGATGCCGAGGAAGTGGCGGAGCAGCAGGTCTTCGGCGTCCATGGTGACGTTGGTCTCGAGTTCGCCCTGCCACCACCCGGCAGGGTTCTGCAGCCCGAGCAGGTGGTCGCGCGCTCGCGCGAGCGTGGCGACCGCGACCTCCCGCAGGGGGGTCACCCCAGGGGGGGACGGGGGGACGGGCAGTCCCTCCATGCGGGGGCGCACCGGGGGGCCGTCCCCCGGGGGAAGAACACTCACCACTGCCGCGCCGTGATGAACTCGGCGATCGCGATGAACTCCGCGCGGACGTCGGCGGGCACGCCGATGCCGTCAAGGGCGGCCGCGGCGGCTGCCAGCCGCTCGTCCGCCTCATGTTCGGCCCACTGCCTGCCGCCCGCCGCGACGACCAGGCCGGCCGCGTGCACCAGGTCGTCCTCGGACAGGTCGCCGCTGCTCGCCAGGATCTGCGCCAGTTCCCCGGCCTGCGGCGTGCCGCTGGACAGCGCGGCTACCACAGGCAGCGACTTCTTGCGGGCCCGCAGGTCGGCGCGGACCGGCTTGCCGGTCACCTCGGGAGCGCCCCAGATGCCGAGCAGGTCGTCGGTGAGCTGGAACGCCAGCCCCACCTGCCCGCCGAACTCGGCCAGGCCCATCGCCATCTCAGGCGGCGCGCCCACGTGCACCGCGCCGATCGTGCAGGCGCAGGCCATCAGCGCGGCCGTCTTGTCGCCGGCCATCTGGAGGCACTCGGCCAGCGTCACGTCACCGCGCCGTTCGAACGCCAGGTCCTCGCCCTGGCCCGCGATCAGCCGCTGCACCGCGGTGGACAGGCAGCGCGCGGCCCACGGGCCGCCCGGCGCCATGTCCTCGAGCAGCAGGTCGTTGGCGAGCGCGAGCAGCGCGTCCCCGGCCAGGATCGCCGCGCCGACGCCGAACACCGTCCACGCGGTCGGCCGGTGCCGCCGCTCGGTGTCGCCGTCCATGATGTCGTCGTGCAGCAGCGAGAAGTTATGCACAAGCTCAACGGCGACCGCCGGGGTCACGCCGCGTTCTGGCGCCGCGCCGGCGGCGCGGGCGGACAGCAGGGCGAGCGCGGGACGCAAGGCCTTGCCGCTGCCCCCGCGCACCGGGCTGCCGTCGGCGTCGGCGAGACCGTAATGGTAGGCGGCGACCCGCCGCACGCCCGGGCTCAGCCGGCTGAGCGCGGCTTCCGTCGCCGGTCCAACCAGGTCACGCGCGACGGCGACGCCTGCGGGCATGACGACCGTCATGAGCGCACCTCCCTCTCCTGTTGGCCAAGATCAGACGGCCTCGCAGAGTCAACGCTGTTCAGTCTCGAGTTAGTCACTTGGTTCACAGCATCCTCGGTAATTCCTGGCATTCCCGCGGCGGGCGTAGCGGCGGGGACGGTGTCGTCCGGCCCGGCGACCGGCGGGGCCCCGGACACCCGGGCCTGCGCTCGCTCCAGGCTTTCGCGGAGGGCGAGCACGGCGCTCAGGCCGCTGCGGACGGCGCCCTCCATCGTGTCCGGCCAGCCGGTGTCGGTCCACGAGCCGGCCAGCACCAGGCCAGGCAGCGCCGTGGCGGCCTTCGGGCGCAGCCGCGCGGTGCCTGGCACCTGGCGGAACGTGGCCCGCCGCTCCCTGGTGACGAAGAACTCGGTCACGGTCGCCTCGCGCGCGGCGGGGAGCAGTTCGGCGAGCGCGGGGACGAACCGCTCGCGCAGTTCCGCGGCGGGAACGTCCACGTACTCGTCGGCCGCCGACAGCGAGATCGCCAGGTACTGCCCGTCGTCGCCGCGGGCGTGCATCCCCGAGATCCGCGTGCGGTCGAAGACCCACTGCACCGGCGAGTCGACCGCCGCCGCGAACGGCACATCCATGACCTTCCTGTCGTAGATCACGTGCACGTTCACGATGGGCGCCGCGCCGAGCCCGGCCCAGCCGCCGACCGTCTGCGCGGGCAGTGCGCCCACCGGGATGAGCCTGGCCGCGGCCTCGTGCGGCACCGCGAGCACCACCGCGCCGGCGTCCAGAACCTCCCCGGGATCCTCCGCGCGGGCGAGCCGTACCTGATAGTCCCCCCGTCGTGACAGAGCCTCCACGGCGGCGACCTTCGTGTTCAGCCGCACGGTGACGCCGAGCTTGCCGAGCAGCCGGGCCGCGGCGGCGCCGTGCAGTTCGCCGAGCGACAGCGCGGGCACGCCGATGTCCGCCGCGCCCGCGTCGCCGAGCAGGCCGGTCCGCACCACGGTCGCGGCGAGCGCGAGCGTGGCGTCGTCGCCCGGCACGTTGAGGGAGGCGACGGAGAACAGGTCCCAGAGCGCGCGACGCGCCCGCTCGTCCTGGCCGTGCGCCGCGAGCCAGTCACCGAACCGTACCTGGTCCGTCGCCGGGGACGCCGGGTCCACTCGGCGCATGGCGAGTGCCGCCAGGGAAACCCGGGACCGTTCGGAATAAGAAAGAAGCGGGTACCTGGCGAGCGCCGGCAGCAGATGCAACGGGGCGGGGAGCCGGTTCCTGCGCAGCCTCGTGCGGCGGGACGGGGTGAGGACGGTCACGTCGAAGCGGGGCTGCAGCGGAGCATGCGCGGACATGCCGAGCCGGTCGAGCAGGCCGCGGTAGGCGGTGCAGCACCGCAGGTACACGTGCTGGCCGGTGTCCACCACTAGGCCGTCCCTGGTGAAAGACATCGTGGCGCCGCCCAGCCTCGGCTTGGCCTCGAGCAGCGTGACGTCCGCGCCCGCCTGTCCCAGCGCGACAGCGGCCGTGATCCCGGCCAGCCCGCCGCCGACCACCACGGCCCTCATGGCCTTGCCCCCCTGCGTGCGCGCCGCCGGTCGATCCCGGCGAGCGCCTGGACGGCGACCAGGGCTTTCTCTCCGGACGGCAGTGACATCCTGCCCTGGAGGACGGCTGAGGGCTGGCTGGCGATGCGCTCGAGCAGGCGGCGGTAGATGCCGGCCATCGCGCCGGTGCACGCCGCGCTGCGGCGGTCGATCGTGGCGAGCAGCCGCATCCCTGAGGCGTACCACTCGCGGGCGCGCGCCGCCTCGAACTCCACCAGGCTGGCGAAGCGCGCCTGCTGCGCTTCGCCGGCCTGGAACGGGCCGGGCTGACCCGGGACGAGCTCGCAGCCGAACTTCGCCAGGTCCTCGGCCGGCAGGTAGACCCGGCCGTTCAGGTAGTCCTCGCGGACGTCGCGCAGGATGTTCGTGAGCTGCAGCGCGACGCCGAGGTCGTCGGCCATCCGGCTCTGCCGCGCCAGGTCTTCGGCACCATCGGTGCTCTGTTTCTCCGGGGGGACGACCCCCCGATAGATGCCGAGAGAGAGACGGCCGATCGAGCCGGCCACGCAGCGGCAATACCAGAGCAGGTCGTCGAAGGTCTCATAGGTCGCCTGGCTGACGTCGGCCAGGCAGCCGTCGATAAGCTCGCCGAACGCGGCGAGCGGGATGGGGAAACTCGTGCCCGCGTGCACCAGCGCCACGAGCACGGCGTCGGCGGGGTCGAGGCCAGCTTCTTCGGCGGTCATGCCGTTGTCCACCGCGGCGACGAGGGCGCTCACCTGGGTGCGGGCGGCCTCGAGTCTGGCCGTCTTGTCCTGCGCGGGAAGGTCGCCGTCACCGATGTCGTCGATCCGCCGGGCGAACGCGTAGACCGCGGCGAGCGCACGCCGCTTGGGCGGCTGCAGCAGCCGGATCCCGTAGGCGAAATTCCGCGCCTGCGACCAGGTGATCTGCTCGCACGCGGCGTACGCCTCCTCCGCGTCCACGCTCACCTCCCCCTGACGTAACAGCTGACCATGTTCTGTAGCGTCGTTGCCTTGCCTGGCTTGGGCGTCCGGCTCAGCACGTCGTAGCCCGCGGCGTGTATCGCCTTAAGCGCGGCCCGTCCTCCGGCCACGTAGCCGGAAATCGCGAGCCTCGCCGCGCCCTTGAGGGTGCCTATGAGCGGGGCGCCCTCGTCGAGCAGCCCGCTCGCCCGCTGCGCCTGGAATGCCATCAGCTTCACGACGTCCGGGCCGGCCGCCGGCTGGGCCAGGTCCGCCTCGGTGACGCCGAACCTCTCGAGGTCTTCGGCGGGCAGGTAGATCCGCCCGTTGCGCAGGTCCTCGGCCACGTCCTGCCAGTGCTCGACGAGCTGCAGGGCTGTGCAGATGTTATCGGAGGCCAGCAAGCGCTCCGGCGTGGCCGCTCCGGCGATGTGCAGCACGACCTGGCCGACCGGGTTCGCGGAAAGCTCGCAGTACTTCTTCAGGTCGCCGTAGGTTGCGTAGCGCTTGACGGCCTGGTCCTGGCGGTTGGCCTGGATCAGGTCATAGAGCGGCTGGCGCGGGACGCCGCACTCGGTGACCGTCTTGCGCAGGGCGCGGATGGCGGGCAGTTCGGGGGTGCCGCCGTCGTAGATCCTGGCGACGTCGCGCTGCAGGTCGTCGAGCAGGCGGAGCCTGATGGCCCGGACGGTCTCCGGGCTCGCGCCGTCGGGTATGCCGGGCAGCGGCTCGTCGCCGAGGTCGTCGGTGAGCCGCGCGAAACCGTACAGGGCGGACAGATGCGCCCGCCAGGCGCCGGGCAGCACCCGGAGGGCGACCGGGAAGTTCTCCCCCGACGCCTTCGCCGCTGCCGCGAGCGAGACCTCCGCCGCGACCTCCATGCCTGCCGTGGATGCCTCCTCGTCCAGGCCGCTCTTCCCCGCCAGGCCGCCCATGCCTCCGCCAGCCACCTGTCTATTTGCGCACAGGTCACAAATAAATGCAAACAATGACACTGACGTCACCTGACGTCGATGTCGGAGAACGCAGGCCGGTATGCCGGCGGTTCTGGCGGGCGCGGAGCCCGGTCCCGCGCATTGCGCCGCTATTTAGTTTGCAACAGCCAATGCCGATATGCTATGGAAAGCGCAAAAGTATAGCAGGACCGCAGGTGAGCTGGGAAAACAGCGTGTGCGCGATGCAGTTAGACGACGTCTGGCTGGTGTCGGCTAACCCTCGCAAGCCGGTCCGACGGCTGCCGAAAGAGCCGATTTCGCGGGCGTTCACGAGGGCCGGAAAAATGGCCGGCCAGACACGCGGCGGAAACATTCTTACCCGGTGTGCCGTGGCGGGTGCGCGACGTGCACGATCCGCGAGCGACAACGGGCGTCGCCGCAGGCCCGTCCGCGTCGCTGCCCGGATAGGCGAGCGCGTCGTCAAGGACGGCCTCACTCCCGTGCTGGCACTGCCGCCGGACTCGCCGTTTCTCGCCTCCGGCGCCAAGCGGGAGTCCTCCGCCGCGATGTTTCACGGTAACGGTCTTGCCGGAATCGTGCAGCCCGGTCAGCGCTGACGGCGCCCCCGCGTCCCGCCGCCGCGGGAAACCGCGGCCCCCCGTAACACGGACACGGGCCGGCCGCCTGGCGCAGGGTGCATAACCGGGCATTTCGTGCATCCAATCGGCCGGCGGGCGGCGTGACAAGGTTATGTGTGTAGTTTGACCCCTGAGCAGGGGTCAAACTACACACAAACATTCGGGGAAGAGGGTGCACGGTCCGTTATGGGCGGTTTGCCGTGGCTCGCCGGGGGGTGAGGCCGCGCTAGGGAGGCGAGGGGGCGCTAGCCTCGATGAGTCAGGCTGCCCGTCCTTGGTTACTGTTCGTTCTGGGGCCGGTTTTTGAGCTTCATGTCCGTTTCGTTTTCGGCTGGTGGCGTGCGGTGCTGCCCGGCGTGCCCGGGCCGGCACCGGCTTCCAGCTGGCGGGAATAC
>DAHVAN010000182.1 GCA_027314595.1 Actinomycetota bacterium
GCGTCAACCTCCCCCAGCTCCGCGATCCGCGCGCGCAGCCACGCCATCTCACCGGGCGCGGGCGTATCGGGCACAAGCCGCACTACACCACAGCACACCGCACCCGCCAAATAGGCGAGCACCGAACCGCACCAGCAGAACACCACCAGCACGACCGAACGCCGGCCCATCCAGTTACTCAGCCTGAATAGCTACGTCGCCGCGTGCGGGCGGCCTGCTCCGGGGCCGCCCCGGAGCAGGGGTTACATGGTGTCGTCATCTGATGTCAGAGCCCGGCAGCGTACGGGCGGCGTCGACGGCTCCTGCCGCCTTTCGTGCCCCGTCTTCCTTTTCCGTCTATGGTCACCTGCAGTCGTCGATAATCACCTGGGCCGGGAACCCGGGATGTTAGGCCCGTGCGGCGCCTTGCACCCGCTGGGTGCGCCGAATTTACGGGACTGAATCACTGAAAGACAGCGAACCACCAGGTCAGGAGCATTCTTAAGCGACACAGGCCGCTAACTCGCTGGTGAGCTGAATGCCGGAGGCTGACATGTCAATCCCACGGTTCCCTTTTCAGGTCAGGGGGACGGCGACTCGGGCTGACGCCTGCCCGTGTACTGAGGCCGTCCTGCGGAAGTAGCCAGAAACCGCCGCCAGCCTCGACGCAAAGCGCAGGCCAGCGGCGGTCTCGGCATCTTCAGGCCCGGTAACTTCGGGGTTAAAGGGCGCAGGGGCAGCCTGGGCTCACGAAGCGGCCGTCATGACCGCGAGGCCGTCATCGCGGCCGTGGTGTCGCGTCCCAGGTCAGGGACGTACGGGATGATCCCCTTCAGGTACGCCTCCACCTGGATCTCGACGGGCAACCCGCGGGCGTCGAACGGCAGCCCGTTCACCTCGACGAACCAGATCATCGGGTTAGCGTCGATCATCTCGCCCGCAGGAATTCCGGCGTTCCCCAGGTCATCTTCAGCATGTCGCGAATCTGCTTGCCCTTCTGGCCCAGCGTCGACTTGCTGAGGCCGAACGCGGCCGCCAGGTCGTCTTGGGCGACGTGCGGCTCGGTAGACCGGTCGAACAGGAAGTTGACCTGCCCGAGCGCCCACACCACTCCGCCGGCCCATGTCGCGGCCCGGCCGCCATGCAACGGCGATGGCCGCTTGCGGGCCAGCTTGGCGACCACCTGCCGGGCCAGCCCGGCGTACTCCTCGTCAAGCAGGTCAGCGCACACCTTGTCCGTCAGCCCGATGACCTGTTCCGCGCTCGCCCGCATCGCTGCCGGAATGCGCAGCTCTTCCAGATCTGCCACGAGAAGTACTATGCCAGGGCCGGACGGGTGGAATGACAGTTCTGGCTCGTCGCGGCCGCCCGATGCGGGAGGATCGTCGCGTGACTGCGAGATGAACCGGATGTTCCTCGCGTGCGGTTCCGGGAGGCGATGTTGAGCAGCGAACTGACGGAACGAGTGGCGGAGCTGCGGCAAAAGGGCCGCACGCCGAAGGAGATCGCTCGTGCGCTGGGACTGCGGCCCGCCGACGTGATGCCCGTGATCAGGGCGATCGGGGCACGAGCGCCCAAACGCGAGGCGCCGATGGCGGGCTGCTGGGTGACCGGGCACTGGTCAGACGGGCTCAGCGTGACCGGGCACGCCGGCTGGCCCGGCCTGCCAGCCGGGGAGTCGGAGTCCGGAGAGTCCGGCCTGGTGGGGGTTCTCGTGGCCCGGGACACCGGCAGCACGGTCCTGGCGTGCGGGTTCCTGGTCGACGTCTTCTGCCTGGGCGTAAAGAACACCAACGGCCCGAAGACGATGGACCGGCGCAAGCTCCCGGACTTCACCCGGACGTTCTTCAGCGCGTGGCCCGGCCAGCCCCCCGTCGCGGCACCGCTGGACCTGGCCCGGCACGTCGTGTTCGGGGCGGTGGACTACGCCCGAAGCCTGGGCTTTGAGCCGCATCCCGACTTCGCCAAGGGCGCCGCGCTTCTCGGCGACTGGGAAGCGGGCAGCAGCGACGTGACGTTCGGCCGCGACGGCAAGCCGTTCTACATCAACGGCCCGCGCGACGACACCTACGGCAACATGGCTAAGTTGCGGCGGGCGGTCGGCGAAGGGAACTTCGGCTACCTCGTCCAGTTCCCCGGCCCCGCTTACTAGGCCGGCGCGCTGGATCCGTGCTGGCCCACGACCAAGCTGCATGCCACCTACCTGCGGAAGCTGCCGCCCGGTCCACGATCACCCAGATCTACGAGGGGGACTGGCAAAGACTCTCCCGGTACGAGGCAGTTCAACCCGAAATTTGGAGATATTCATACTTATCGTGTTTCTGAGTTACGCGGCGGTGCTGTGGCTGGTCCAGTCCTCTAGGTCGATTTGATCGCTGGCGTTGCGGCCTGGCCGGATGGCGGAAAATCGGGCTTTGAGGAACTCCCGGCGGAGCCTTGCGAGCATGCCGGCGGGTGATGGCTCGGTCTTGGTGCGGTACCAGGGGCAGAGCCGGCGCCGCCGGTCGATGTCGGCGGGGTCCCAGGCGTAGCGGGCGTACCACAAGATCAGCAGGGACTGAACGAGGAACCCGAACGGGACGGTGCGCTCGACGGCCTTCTGGACACGGTTGCAGGCGTCACCGACTCCGGGGAGCTGCTTTCCGGTCGCGTTGGAGGGCTCGATGGGCCACCGCCAGGAGTACCGTTCGGCGATGGCGGCTGGGCCGGCGTCGGTGTCCAGGGTGAACAGGCCCAGGTCATACGGCTTGCCGGAGTCCGGGTCCCGGACCAGGACGATGCGGCCCGGAACGGCCTTGAAACTGCCGTACCACAGCGCATCGGCGCAGTTGATCTGCACAGCGGCCGCATGCCCGTAGATGTTGATGACGGCGTCCTGCCAGTCCGCGTCCTGCGCGATCTGGGCGCAGGTGCCCAGCCGGGCGCCTTTGGCCTTCGGCCGGCCGCGCTTGCCGGCGCGCGGCGGCTTCGGCCCGTACAGCACCGCGTTCGCCGGCAGCCGGGTGGTCCAGGTGGCCCCCTCCACGACCAGGGACTCACCGTGGAAGGCGGCATCCCCCGTGCCGTGCACCACCCGGCCCGGGAAGGCTCCGGCCAGCAGCTTCATCATCTCCGCCGCCAGTTCTACCGGGGACGCGGTGCCCTTGCCCCGCCACAGCCGGAACAGCACCGGCAGCGCCACCGGCGAGGAGCAGAACGGCAGCTCAACGACGATCGCCGCGATCACCCAGGTGTTCCCGAACGCCACCTTCTTCCCGCCCTGCGCGGATCCGTCATAGGCCCACCGGGCCTGGAACACCTGCCGGCCCCACCGCCGGAAGAACGTCCCGTCGACCGCTACCGTGACCGGCTGCCCCGCCGGGACCAGGCACTTCACCACGATCCTGGCCACGGCCAGGCCCAGATCATCAATGTCCCGGGCCGCGCCCGAGAAGAACCAGCACGCCCGCCGGAACTGACCCGCGATCCCGGCCGCCGCGGCCATCGCCACCACCGTGCGCCGCCCCGCCAGGATCATCCCGCACGCCAGCAGCACGAACAGCCGGTGCGTGGAGCGGCGCCGGAACGCCGGCGCCAGCTCACCCAGCAGATCCTCCCAGGTCACGGGCATCGGTAGCATCGAAGATGGCAGCATCAGCGGGCACTCCGTGTCACAGCGGTGGTGGTAGCACCGCTGATGCTGCCCCATCAGGCCATCTCCGGCGAATCAGGCCCTCAGCATCCCTTCCGGCCGCCAGACACTCACGCAGCAACCCCTCCTGGGCCGGTCAGCTCACCCAGAAACTCGGAAACACGAGATACTTGTTTAAAAGATGCACCCCCTCCCGGGCGCATACCGCCAGGACCTGCACGAACAGGCCGGTGAGCGCGTCGCGGTGCCGGCGTGCGAAGCGGGCGACGGCCGCGTGGTCGATGCCCTGGTTCCCGGTGATCACCCGGCAGCCGGCGTCGTCGAGGCAGGCCATCTCCACCGCCCGCGACGAGCGGATCCCCCTTGCAGTAGCAGTACGGCACCAGCGACGTCATCATCTTCGGGTGGTACGCCGGGCGGCCTTTCCCGTCGCTGCGGTAGCACGCCAGGAACGCGCCCAGGTCCAGTTCGCCGACGGCATCGATGACAGCCCAGGACAGATGGCCGGGCGGGAGCCAGTCCCGCGCGTCGAGAGGGAGGAGAAAGTCCTGGTCACAGCCGTAGGGAAGGAAGTTGCAGCCCACGGTTAATACTGTCATTC
>DAHVAN010000184.1 GCA_027314595.1 Actinomycetota bacterium
TCAGGACGGACCTGCCGCTGTCCGAGCCCGGCACCCGGGGGCCTGCCGTCGGAGAGGTTTTCGCTCTGCTGCCGGGAACACCAGCGGGCCGTGATGGGCTGCCGGGCCATGCTGCCGCGGGACGGCCGGGCGGCGGCCCGCGAGACGAGTCCGGTGCCGTCGCGCCGCCACCGGCCGCACCTACGCCCTCGTCGACGCGCCCGATGGACGCTGATCAAGATCAGGCCGGCCAGATATATCGCGAGCGTGTGATGCTGCCCGCTGCCGCCAGCACCAGCACGATGGCTTCCGGCCGGTAGGTTACCGAACTGAGCGCGTCAAGCGACAGCGCGGCAGCCCCCGAATCTACACTGCCATGAAGTATAAATTATTCTAGAAATAGATTGCTAGTTTTAAAGTTCTAATATAGAGTCGGTCTTGAGACATCGGGAGACACTAGGCCGGTCCGGCCAGGCACCCGGGTCCGCAACGGCAGCCGGGGCGCTTGTGCCCGGTTCCCGTTCACAACGGAAGAAGCGCCATGACTGAGTCAGTCGCACCACACGCCTCCGCCACTACCCTGCCGCCCACCTCACCTAATAGCTCCGCGCCGTCGCGCCAGCCCGAGTCGGCCGTGCCCCGGCACCGCGGGCTGCGTACCCGGATCAGCGGCATGCGCACCGCGCTGATCGCGGGCATCGCCGCCCTTACCGTGGTGCTGATCTTCATCATCCAGAACGCGCACGCCGTCAACATCAGTTTCCTGGGCGCGCACCTGCAGCTGTCACTGGCCGTGGCGCTGCTGCTCGCCGCCATCGCCGGCGCGCTGATCATGGCCGCTGCGGGAACCGCGCGGATCACCCAGTTGCGGCAGATCATGCGCCGCGACCGGCGCACGTCCAATGCCGGTAACCAGCCGGGCTGGCCAGCACGCGCTGGCAGCGTGCATCCCTGAGGTCAGCCAGTGGCCCCATGCTACGCGAGCTTGCCTTGCCGCGCGGGTGCCCCTTACATGCCCCCCGGCTGGCTCCGCACCTCACAGACGACACTGCAAAGAATTCTGTTATGGGCACCATGGATCGCATGGATCATCCTCGGCCTGGCCGCGGGCCTGCTCGCCAATGTGCTCATCTCCATCAAGCGATCGCATGGCCTTATCGTCACCTTCGTGATCGGGATCATCGGGGCGGTAGGCGGCGGCTGGGCCGCCGCAACCCTGTTCCACGTCCGCTCCCTGCGTGCCTCCCAGCATCCCTGCGGCACCCCCGATGACGGTGTGGCCTGCGGATCACCAACCCGCGGACAGCAAGGAGATCGCGTTCGTGAGCACCGTGCATCGAGCGACCTCGGCCCGTCCGGGTCCCCCTGAGAAAACGGCCCCGTCGGCTAAGAAATCCGGCTCTCCGGCGCCGGCCCCGCCGCCCTGGTGGAAATGGCTGCTGGCCGGGGTCGCGATCGCGTTCACGGCGCTTCTGCTTTTCCGTCCGGGCGCTGGCGGGACGCCGGCTCAGGCGTTGAGCTACACCGGCTTCGTCAGCGACGTGACCGCGAACAAGGTCTCGACGGCGGCGATCACCTCGGCGGGGTCGGTAAGCGGGAAGCTCCGCGACGGCAGCGCCTACACCTCCCAGATCCCGGTCGCGCTGAACGACAACGCTCTTCCCGCCCTTCTGCTAGGGCACAAGGTTCAAGTGACAGGAGTCAGCCCGAGCACGAACTCGCTGGTGGGAGTAGTCGGCTGGATCGTGCCGCTGCTCTTCATCGTCGTGCTCTTCGGCTGGATTAGCCGCCGTAGCAGCAGGCAGCTCACCGGACGGCTCGGCGGGATCATGGGCTTCGGCAAGTCGAAGGCTAAGGTCTACGACGAGGACAGGCCCCGCACGCGCTTCGCGGACATCGCCGGCTACGAGGGTTCCAAGGCTGAGGTCATGGAAGTGGTGGACTTCCTCAAGCATCCGGCCCGCTATGACCGCGCCGGTGCGGTCGGCCCGAAGGGCGTGCTGATGGTCGGGCCACCGGGGACCGGCAAGACCCTGCTGGCCAGGGCTGTCGCCGGTGAGGCCGGCGTACCGTTCTTCGCCCTGAGTGGCTCAAGTTTCGTTGAAATGTTCGTCGGCGTCGGCGCCTCGAGGGTGCGGGATCTGTTCGTCGACGCCCGGAAGCGTGCCCCGTCGATCATCTTCATCGACGAGATCGACGCCATCGGCGGCCGGCGTGGTCCCGGCGGGTTCGGCTCGAATGACGAGCGCGAACAGACGCTCAACCAGTTGCTGTCGGAGATGGATGGATTCGAGCCAGGGGCCCGCGTGGTCGTCATGGCCGCGACCAACAGAGCGGAGATCCTCGACACGGCGCTGCTCCGGCCCGGGCGCTTCGACCGGACGGTGGAGATCCCGCTGCCCAACTACGCCGAGCGGATCGCGATCCTGGCTATCCACGGGCGGGGCAAGGCACTCGCGCCCGACGTGGATCTCGGCGTCGTATCGCGGGGAACGCCCGGATCCTCCGGCGCCGATCTCGCCAACCTGGTGAACGAGGCGGCGATCAACGCCGTGCGCGCTGACCGCAACGTTCTCAGTGCCGCCGACTTCGACGCCGCCAGGGACCGTCTCCTTATCGGCCGCCGTGACGCGTCGAACGTGCTGCTGCCCGAGGAGAAACATGCCGTGGCCGTCCACGAAGCCGGGCACGCTCTCGTGGCCGCGCTGTCGGAGCACGCCGATCCCGTGGCGAAGGTCACGATCCTCTCCCGTGGCGCCGCTCTCGGCGTGACCGAGCAGTTGCCTGCATTCGAGCGCCATCTGTATCCAGAGAGTCACCTGAGCGCCTCACTCGCCGTGCGTCTTGGCGGTCGCGCGGCGGAGATCGTCGTCCTGGCGGAGCCGTCGACCGGCTCAGCGAGCGACCTCGCGGGTGCGACCGAACTCGCGACGCACATGGTACGGGAGTGGGGGTTCTCCGCAACGGTCGGGCCTGTCAGCTACGGGCCGGAGGGACCGAGCCGCGACAATCCCTTCGCCAGCCGTCCTTATGCCGAAGAAACGCAGCGTTCCATCGACCGGGAGGTAGCCAGGTTGCTCAGGGAGGCCGAGGACACGGCCACCACGCTGCTCCGCGGGCACCGTGAGACCCTCGATAAGGTCATCGTCTTGCTGCTTGAGCGCGAGACGATCGATGGTTCGGACCTAGCGGCCATCGTCGGGATGCCAGGGCCCGCCGACCACGAACCGGTCAGGGCACCGCTCGCCCTGGCGATGACGGCGAGCCCGGCGGGCAGCGGAGAGACCCGCGCAGCCAGCGCAACCGGCAACGCTGACGGACCTGCCGGGCCCGCGAGCCCTGCGAGCGTGCATCCCCTGCGGCCAGGGCGCTTATACGGCGTTCGTGATGGATTTGCTCGCGCCCCGGGTCCTCGGCTGGCAGGTCGCTGACCACGGGATCTTCCGGGCGGGGCGGTGGAGGCGGAGGAGTCGCCGCACGCGGCGTGCCGCCGGGAGGTCGCCGAGGAACTTGGCCTGGACCGGCCGCCGGGCCGGGTGCTGGCGGTGGACTGGGTGCCGTCGCGGCCGGAGCGCCCGGAGGGCCTGATCGTCGTGTACGACGGCGGGGTGCTGTCGGACGCGGGATCAAGGAGATCGTGCTCGCGGACGGCGAGCTTTCCGGGTTCGCGTTCGCCGCCCGGGACGAAGTGGCCGGGCTGGTGACGCCGCTGCTGGCGCGGCGGGTGGCGTCGTGCCTGGACGCGGTGGCGGCGGGCACGGCGGCGGCACTGGAGAACGGCGGCCCGGCCGTCTGACGGTCACCCTGCGGCGCTCGGCAGGGCGGGACCGCCCGCCGTCCACTGGAGCCATGCGCCGTGGGACTGGTAGCGGGCGAGCGCCCAGTGGCCGGTGACCGTCCCGTTCTCACACCTGGCTAGGCGCGGGCGCGGCGCTGCGGGATCGGCGCGCGTTTCCGCGCTGATCCAGTAGACGGGCCGGATAGCCGAGAGCGCGACGACCTGGTGCTCGAAGCGGGCACGGCCGGGCGGCGTGAGGTGAGCGAGGAACGCGGTGCATGACGCAGAGCGCCGCGTCTGCCGGGGCGGACGTAACGAGAGCGGGCAGGAGCCCGGTGGCGTCTCCGGCGCGGACCAGGGTCGGCGGGCGTGTCGCGGCAGCACGGAGCGCATATGATGTTCCATAGATCTATGGAATAATGTAGCTTATCCATTGCGCGGGTGTGCCCTGTCCGCCGCCTGCCAGGCCGGGATGGTCAACAACCTCAACGACGGAGTGGCCTGGGGCCTGTTCCCGATCTTGTTCGCCCGCCATGGGCTGACCGTCGGCCGGATCGGGGTGCTCGCCGCCCTGTACCCGGCCGTCTGGGGTGCCGGGCAGCTGGTCACCGGCGCGCTGTCGGACCGGCTCGGCCGCAAATGGCTCATCGCCGCCGGGATGGGCGTGCAGGCCGCCGCGATCGCCCTCACCGCCGCCGGCACGACGTTCGCGGCATGGGCGGTCGCCGCCGTGCTGCTCGGCGCCGGCACCGCCATGGTCTACCCCACCCTGCTCGCCGCCATCGGCGACGTCGCCCACCCCGCCTGGCGCGCGCGGTCCGTGGGCGTGTACCGGCTGTGGCGCGACGGCGGGTTCGCCGGGGGGGCCTTGCTCGCCGGCCTGGTCGCCGACGCCTTCGGGATCCTCGCGGCCATCTGGGTGGTCGCCGCGCTCACCGCCGCTTCCGGGCTCGTCGTCGCCGTGCGCATGTACGAAACCCGGCCCGCCCGCCCGCCTCGCCGGCTAGCTGGAACTGCGCCCCGGGGATGATGGCCGGTCCGTCCGGGTCCCGTCAGCGGACCTCAAGTCCGGTGTGCATCCCCGTGGCGTAGTGACCGGGCTCAGCTCATAGCGGCCCGGGCGGAAAGTCACGGTGAGCCGACTGACCGCCCTGGGTACGATCCCGTCGCCGCGCCCGGCTCCGCACGTTGCGGAACCCTCACCGAGGCTACCCGTCTCGCATCATGACTTCTCCGGGAGCTGGCGGCTTGTCAGACCCGGGCCGTACCGGAGGTACCGCAGGTGCTCGGTGTTCCCCAGGAGCTCCAGGCGGCGCCACAGCACCCGATTGCGGGTGGACTGGCTGGCGTGGCAGGCGATGGCCTGGAACTGGGCGGCGCGTTCGACGGTGATCGTCAGGTCGATCTGTTCCGGGGGCCGACCTGCGAACCTGGTTCCGAACTCGGCGTTGAGGACCTCCGCGACGTGGCGGGGGATGGTCCAGGCGATCACGGCCAGATCGCCGCGGCCGCCGCTGACAGGGCCGCAGCGGTGGCCCGGCAGTGGTCGGGATGTCAGCGGCCGGCGCCGTGATCTTCGCCATCAGAGCCACCGGTGCATCCAGTACTGCTCGAACGCGGCCTTGGCCAGATGCCAGTGCGGGCCGGGCCGGCGGAGGTGCATCTGCGGGCCGCCGGGGGCGTAGAAGTTGCCGGCGGCGAACGCGCCACGCCCGCGAGCGGGACGGCGGTGACGTCGCCGATGGCGAACACTCCCTCGGCGCTGGTGGCGAGGGTGGCCGGGTCGGCCGGCAGGAACCCGGTACCGTCGGCCAGGCCGCTGGTGGCGGCGGCCTGGGGCGGGCGGTGCGCAGGGTTGCCCAGCAGCAGGTCATACCCCGCCCGCGCCCCGCCGGCCAGGACCAGTTCCCGGGCCTGCGGGTCGATGCGCTCGATGGCCTGGTTCGGGTGGAAGCCGATGCCCCGCTCGGCGAGCATGCCCGCGAGGGCTTCGCCGAGCACCGGCCCGGCCCGTCAGGTCGATCTCGCGGGCCTCCGCGTGCAGGATCTCGATCCCGGCCCGGCGCAGCCGGGCGCGCTGGGGGCTGACCTGCCCGGGCCGGCGTGCCCCGGTCATCACCCACAGGAACGACGGCGCGAACTGGTAGACGGGGTCGCGGTCGACCACGACCACCCGGTCGGCCGGATCGAGCAGCCGCCGCAAGCGCCGGGCTGCGACCAGGCCCCCGGTGCCCCGCCAAGGATGACAACGGTGTGCTCAGCCATGCCGCTCACACCCCCTTCGCTCAGAACGTGACAACCCGCTCCGCCCACAGCGTCCAGTCAGTCAGCTCCTCGAGGGTGGCGCGGCGGGCGCCCTTGACCAGCAGCTCCCCGGTGATGCCGCGGGCGTCCAGGCAGGTGCCGCAGCAGCCGACCTCGGCGCCGTGGCGGGCGGCCGATTCGATCATCCGGTCCAGGTGGTAATAGCCGTCAGGCACCTTCTGCCCGGAGACGGCACAGCCGACCGCGTCTCCAAGCAGGAACACCCGCACCTCCACCTCCGCCCGCCGGGCAAGGGCGCCGGCCAGGCGCAGCCCGTTCCAGGACCGTTCGGTACCATAGGGCGGGTCGTTGCAGATAATGAGGGTCTCCATGCCGACTGCTCCGCTCCGGCGGCGACGGGCAGGCCGGCCAGCCGCCACTCCGGCAGGCCATCAGCGAGCCGGCGAGCCCGGTAACCCTTGGCCCGGAGCCGCTCGACCGCCTGGGGGGCGAGCACGCAGTACGGTCCCCGGCAGTAGGCGACGATCTCGGCGCGCCTGGGCAGCCGGGCCAGGGCGTCATCGAGCTGGTCCAGGGGCACCGAGAGGGCGCCGGGGATGTGGCCGGCGGCGAACTCCCCGGCAGGGCGGACGTCCAGGATGACGACGTTGCCCCGCCCGGTCCGCGCCGCCAGCTCCTCGCGGCTGAGCGGCTCCAGGGTGTCGCGCGCAGTGAAGTAGTCGCGGACCACCTGATCGACCTCGGGCAGCCTTGACCGTGCCAGGTCCCGGAGTGCCGCGACGAACGCCGCGACGTCGTCGTCCGCGAGCCGGTAGAAGATCTTCGTGCCCTGCCTGCGGGTGGCGGCCAGGCGGGACCGGGCGAGCACCTGCAGGTGGGCTGAGGTGCTGGTCACGCCCGTGCCTGCGGCCTGTGCCAGAGCCCCGGCCGTGTGCTCACCTTGCGCCATCAGCTCCAGCAGCTCGACGCGCTTGGGGCTGGCCAGGGCCTGGGCGGTGCGGGCGAACGCCTCATACAGCCGGTCTTTGGCTTCGCGGCCCTCCACGTCTTCCTCCCGTCATCCAGTCTTCTATGGAAGATAGTCTAAGATCGGCTGTCGGGCGGCAGGGGCTTTCGTCCCCCTGGCCGGGACTTTCCGCCCGGGGTGCGGGCCCTCTCCCTGCCCGGCCAGGGCCTGCCTGGCTGGCCGCAGGCGGGGTATTGCCGCCTGGTGCGACGGCCAGCCATGTTTGCCTGGAAAGCGAGGAGGTGCGGGCGATGGATCACCGGCCCGCTCTGTCACCGGAAACCCTGGCGGCGCAGGCTCTGGGCGATGTTGACCCAGGGTCGGGCGGCCTTGCGCCGGTCATCAACCCGTCGACCACCTATGAGCAGCTGCCGGACGGCTCCTACCACCAGGGCCGGGTTTACACGCGGGCCGACAACCCGACCTATGAGGTCGCGGAGCGGCTGCTGGCCGCCCTGGAGGGGGCTGGC
>DAHVAN010000198.1 GCA_027314595.1 Actinomycetota bacterium
GACCCCCCGCCATTGGACCGACATCGACCGGCACTACCAAGCGCTACGCCTGGAGATGATGGCCCTGTTCGCCGACATCGGCATCGCCTGCGGATGAGCATCGACAACATTTTGTCGATCGGGTTCCCTCAAGCGCCTAGAGCACCGATTCGCGGCGTCCGCGTGCCGCGTCTGTGGCAAGAAACACACTGGATTGCCGCTCCCCGGCGCCGTTTCCCGCGCCGCCCGCGCTCGCGCGGTAGTGTTCGGGAGGCGGCCGTTCGTCAGGGGCTCTGTTAGCTGGAACCGGCCAGGGGGAGGAGAGGGCGCATGTACCTGAAGTCGCTGACGCTGCGCGGCTTCAAGTCATTCGCGTCCGCCACGAGCCTGCGCCTCGAACCGGGCATCACCTGCGTCGTCGGCCCGAACGGCGCAGGCAAGTCCAATATCGTCGACGCCCTCTCCTGGGTGATGGGCGAGCAGGGGGCCAAGAGCCTGCGCGGCGGGAAGATGGAGGACGTCGTCTTCGCCGGCACCACGTCCCGCGCCCCGCTCGGCCGCGCGGAGGTCACCCTCACGATCGACAACAGCGACGGCTCGCTGCCCATCGACTATGCCGAAGTGACGATCAGCCGGCTCATGTTCCGGTCCGGGCAGAGCGAATACGCCATCAACGGCGACACCTGCCGCCTGCTCGACGTGCAGGACCTGCTGTCCGACAGCGGGCTCGGCCGCGAGATGCACGTGATCGTGGGACAGGGCCAGCTCGACGAGATCCTGCACGCGGGCCCCGAGGCCAGGCGCGCGCTGATCGAGGAGGCGGCCGGCGTGCTCAAGCACCGCAAGCGCAAGGAGAAGGCGCTGCGCAAGCTCGAGGCGATGCAGGCCAACCTGACCAGGCTCGTCGACCTGACCGCGGAGCTGAACCGGCGGCTGAAGCCGCTGGGGCGGCAGGCCGAGGTCGCCCGCAAGGCGGCGACCATCCAGGCCGACCTGCGTGACGCCCGCCTGCGGCTGCTTGCCGACGACTACGTGGCCCTGCGCGACCGGCTGCGGCGCGAGGAGGCCGACGAGGCGGCGATCCGCGCCCGCCGCGAGGCACTCGAGAGCGACCTCGCCGCGGCGCGCCGCCAGGAGGAGGAGCTCGACCTGGCGGCGGCCGAAAGCGGCGCGCAGCTCGGCCAGGCGCAGCAGACCTGGTTCGCGCTGTCCTCGCTGACCGAGCGGATGCGCGGCATCGTCGGCCTGGCCGCCGAGCGTGCCACGCTGCTCGCCGCCGACCCCGAGCCCGAGCGCCCGGGCCGCGACCCCGAAGAGCTCGAGCGGCAGGCCGCCGAGCTGCGCGAAGAGGAGGCCGGCCTCGCCGAGCGGATGGCGTCGGGCCGCGAGGTGCTCTCCGAAGCGGTCGCCGAACGATCCGCCGCCGAGGCGGCACTCGCCGCGGCCGAGCGCAGGCAGGCCGACGAGGCCCGCGCCGCGGCAGGCCGCGCCGAGCGGCTGGCCAGGCTGCGCGGCATGGTCGACGCCGCCGACAGCCGCAGCGCCGCGACCAGCGAGGAAATCGACCGCCTCGCGACCGCGGCGGAGCAGGCCCGCAGCCGCGCCGAGCGCGCCCGCCAGGAATACAGCCAGGTCCAGGACGTGGCCGACGGCGGTGATTGCGACCGCAGCGGCCTGGCCGCTGAGCTGGAGCGCGCCACTGAGATTCACGATCAGTATTCCGAACGGACGGTGGCGGCTCGCAAGGCCGAACGCTCCGCCAACAGCGAGGTAGCCGCGCTCCGGGCCAGGGTCGAGGCGCTGCGGGAGACCCTGCGCCGCGGGGCGGACGCGACCGCCGCGGTGCTCGCGGACCCGGCCCGCTTCCGCGGTGTGACCGGCTCGTTCGCGGCGCGGCTGACGGTCGAGGACGGCTACGAGACGGCGATCGCGGCCGCCCTCGGCCACGCCGCGGAGGCGATCACCGTCGACGGCCTCGAGGCCGCGGTGCAGGTGCTCACCGAGATCCGCGCCGCCGACGCCGGCACGGTAGGCCTGGTAATCGCGGCTCCCGCCGCCCCCGGTCCCGCGGCTCCCGCCGCCCCCGGTCCCGCGGCTCCCGCCG
>DAHVAN010000214.1 GCA_027314595.1 Actinomycetota bacterium
GCAGGCCGTGCTCGCGGCGTCGCCCGGCCGGTCTGCGTCGTCCTGCCGTCCGGCGTCGCCGGGGCTGGCCGAGCTGGCCGGGTCATCGAGGACGACCTCGCCGCTGGCAAGCAGGGCATCCCATTCGGCCGCGGCCACGGCTTCCTGCCCGTCGTACCCGTCGTGGGTGCCCGCGTCGGCCAGGCTGTCCAGCAGCGCCAGCACGTCCTCATCCGACAGCCAGCTCTGGCCCTGGCCGGGCGGCCCTGCCGGATCGGGGTGCTCGCCCGGGCGGTCGGCGGCGGCCGGGTCTGGCGTGCTGGCGCACTCGGTCATGTCGTCCGCCTCCCCTCGCCGTGCCAGTTAACGTCCCGCTGAACTAATTGCTATCGAAAACAGTATCGGACAGCTCTGACAAAACGAGGAAGCCAGCGACCCCAGGGCCGACCTGCCAAGGTGCGCTAGCGCTGGGTTCGTGGTGCCGACGTCGATTCTCGGTGCCGACGTCGAGTGGCGTCGTCTCGCCGCCGTCGGCTGCGTACAGTTACCTGCAGGCGCCCAGCCTCGCGATGATCCGCCCTGGCCGTCGGGCGAGCCGGACATCGACTGGAACGCACCGGTTGCCGCTGATAAGGAAGCCGCCGTAGTAGTCGGTGACTGACTGGTTGGTGTAACCGGTTTCCCTCGAGCAGGCGACGAACGTCACGCCGGCCTCTCCGCTAGCCATCGTGTAGGTAGTGCCCGGATTGAGCGAGTCATTAGGGCCGAACAGGAATCTGATGTATCTCCGGTAAGCCGGTGCCGCTGTGACAGCGACAGTCTTTCCCGGGCTGAGCCCGGAGATCACCACGACAACCACATATAGCTTGGGCGGCCCAGCGACCTGCCCTGCTCTGGCTTTCCGCGAGACGGCAGCATCCCCAGGGGTGAAGTAGAGCGGGCCAGCCCGCACTGCGCCGCGCTGGAAGTCCGGTAGCGCCGGCCCTGGGTTCGCCATTGAGCACCCGCTCAGCACAGTGCCGGGCGCAGCGGACGGCACCGATGCTGGTTTGGGAGGGGCCGGCCGGTGGTGGCCCGAACGTCCTGGCGCTGTATTGGCCGCAGTCGATCGCAACGCGTTCGCGGCGGGCTGCGCTCCGGCGGCGATAGCTAGCAAGGCAGCCGTGCAAGCGGCCGCGACCCTTGCGAGATGCCGGCGGTGCCTGCGGCGCACTCCTGCCAGCGTTCCGGTCGGCCGGGGTTCGGTGAGCATCGTCTGCATCGCAGCACGCAGCCTGCTCTCGATGTCAGTCATGATGAGATGCCCTTTCCACCGGTTTCCGTCAGAGCGGTGATCTCCCGCAACTTGGCCAGCCCGCGCGCGGCCTGGCTTTTTACCGAGCCCACCGTGCAGCCGAGCGTCGCGGCGGTCTGCGCTTCCGACAGGTCGCTCAGGTAACGCAGCACCAGGACGGCGCGCTGTCCGGCAGGCAGTTCGGCAAGCGCACGCAGCACCAGGTCCCTGTCCTCGATCTCGGCGGCCCGGTCGCTGGTGGCCGCATGACAGCTGTCATCGAGTGGCTGCTCCACTCGACGGCGATGTCGCCGCCAGAGGTCAGTAGCTGCGTTGACCAGCATCTTGCGTACGTATGCCTCCGGATCCCCGCGAAGGCTGAGGCGCCGCCAGCGGCGATATGCTCGCTCCAGAACGCTTTGCAGCAGATCCTCAGCCTCGGCGCGATTGCGCCCAGTCAGCACCAGCGCGATCGCAAACAGGCGCGTTTCCGCGGCGTCGACGAACTCCTCAAAGGAGACGCCGGTACGGGCGAACCCGGCAGTGTCCAGATCGGCGTCGCTCACGCTGGCCCCTATCGCGAGTCTCGTGGTGCCTAGCCTGTTCAGCGGCACGCTACTTACACGATCGGGGCCCGCCAGAGGTTGGCGGCGCGGGTCAGATTGGCGGCAGGGACCTCTGCGCGGGCGCGAGGGCTAGGAGATCCTCAGCCGGAAGACCTGGCGGGCCGCGGGACCTATGCCATTGCGGGCGACGATGGTGATCACGAACGTCTTGCCACG
>DAHVAN010000216.1 GCA_027314595.1 Actinomycetota bacterium
CCAGGCCGCTACAAGCCTCCCGACCAGCTCCTGGCCTTCCTCGAGGCCCTGTGATTATGCCGGTACCGCCAGCCCGTCCACCCCCGCCCGCCAGCGCCAACGCCCCCGTATCGGCATAACGGCGATGTCGGGATAATGCGCCCCGCACCACGCGTGCAGCGCGTCCGTCAGGTGCCCGTACCCGCCGTGGTAGCCGTCGCGGACGAGGATGCCGGCATAGCCGGGCAGCACGCCGCCGGCATCGACCGCGTCCGCGGACCGGTCCCCGGTGTGCATGTGCGTCAGCCACCGCGTGCAGGCCAGGTGCACGTACCGCATCCCGCCCGCGGCGCGGGCCGGGGTCTCGTCCGCGTGCACCGCCTCCGCCTGCCGCAGCAGCTCCTTCACCAGGTCCATGAACCCGCTGGAGGCGACCAGCGCGGCGGCCTTCGCGCGGACCCCGGCGATCCACCCGGCGGAGACCCGGATCCCGGCCAGCTCGGCCATCAGCACCGCCGCCCGCCGGGACGGGACGTAGTTCCCGCAGGCCAGGTTCGCCGCCTGCGCATGCGTCTCCGGCCCGGAGCTGGCCCGGGCGCGCACGTGCGCTGGCAGGACGCCCTCGGTGACCTCGCCGCAGCACGGGCACTACTTCGACTGCGCGACATGCCCGGTGACCTCGGGCCCCGGCGCGGGCCGGATGTCGGTGACCTGGTGGCGCCGCTGCGCGAAGACCTTCTCCCCGGCCAGGCCCGTGCCGCATTCCCGGCACCCGGCCGGCGGGTACCAGAACCGGTACTTCGGGTTATCGACCAGCTTCATCGTGGTCCCCGGCTTGTCCGGCTGCTTTCCCGGCGCACGCTTGCCCTTGTCCCGCAGCGACCGGTCCCGCGGCTTCTTCTTATAGGGGCTGTCCGACGACGGCGGCTTCGACGACGTGGAAGAACCCTTCCCCGCACGGTGCTCCAGCCGCTCCACCCGCTCCTGAAGCTGCCCGATCACCGCCGCCTGGTCCGCGATCACCCGGTACGCCTCCGCCAGCAGCACGGCAAGCTCCTCATGCGGCAGGGCGGCAAGCTCCTCCGCAGACGGCAGGCCGGGCACATCGGGCACAGCAGGCAATCCTGGCCACCACAGCTACCAAGATCAACAACCTCGCACCGCGTGTCGGCCCCGCGCCGACAGAACACCCAGGACCACGTCCCAGTAACCAGCTATAACTCGCTGACGCTTGCTGAACAGCTACCATCACGCCCTCAGCAGACGCCATCATCAGGCTCGCCGAAGTCTTCGACGTCACCACCGATTACCTCCTCGTCGAGACCGCCCCGCGCCGGCCACTGCACGCCCCCGAAGACGCTCTCGGGGACAAGCTCGCCGACCTTGCCAGCCTCAACGACAACGAACGCGCCCTCGTCCTCGGCGTCATCGACGCCATCACCACCAAGGCCAAGCTCCGCCTCATCACCGGCGGGGCGAGCTGACCAGCCGCGTCAGGCGGTATCGCCGCCGACCGTACCGGAGAGCGCGCTGCCACACCCTCCCGAACTCCACCTCGCCAGCAGTTCTCCGATGCGCCGGCCCAGCCCGGCAAAAGACTACGACTGCGCGGCAATGGCGATGGCCACTGCCATCCGCACCGCCCCGAGATCGACTACAGCAGCCTGGGCCTCATAAACGGATTCGAAGGCGGCAGTCCGAGGATCGGGATCAAGCGCATAACCGACTGCCGCCGCCGCGCGAGCCTGCCGGAACGCCTCCACATACGCCTCCTCCGATGCAGCGCCCGCATCGACAAGCTCCTGAATATCCCAGGCCCGCTCGTCGAGTTCCTCGGTGAGCAGCTCTATGTCTCGCCGTGCTGAGGGCATCCCGGAGTTGCTGGCGCTCAGCGCTCCGAGCGCAGGCCCTAGTCGCGGGTCCGCCAGCCGTGTTCTCTCGACCGCCAGCGAAGCAGCCTCAGCAGCGACACGGCGGAGAACGCCCGGCGGCAGGCCCTCTATCTGATGGACAAGATCGACAGCGACGGTCGACAGGCGGCTAGTCACGGCACTCTCAGCTCTCCGGCCGGAACCGCGCCATACTCGAAGATCGCGGCCTCGCATGCCCCGCAGATTGGCCGGCCGGCCGCTACAGGGATTGAAAGGGTGGGGTCTGGTTCCTAGCTAGGGTGGCTCGGATTCGAGGGTGAGGCCGGTCTGGCCGAGGAGCGCGGCGATGAGCGCGGGCTGGCGCTGGATGCGCCCGAGGCGGTGGCGGATGGTGGCGG
>DAHVAN010000222.1 GCA_027314595.1 Actinomycetota bacterium
GGGCCCGCCGCTGTGGCAGGCGAAAGATGTTCCGTGCCGGGGGAAGCTGTCGGATGACTGCCTGGCGCTGAATGCGGCAGCCAGTGACGGGACGGTCGGCCCCCGGCCCCCGGCGCCGGGGCGGCCGCCCGGACCTCGGCCGCGGTCAGGGCGGCCGGCAGCGGCCCCCGGCGCGGGCCGGCCGGGCATTGTGAAGGATCCTGGCTGCCGGGGGGACTCTGGCGCACATCTGTGGCAAGTCACGGCCAGGGCAACCGTCGCGTGACTAGGGCGCCTGCGCATCTGGCCCAGTAGAACCGGGGCAGCCGCGCATCTGGCCCAGAACGCGGCACGAGCCAGTGGTCGTGCGGGACGCAGGGGGCGCGGGTTAGAGGGGGTCATCGGTTACCAGCCAGAGATATGCGCCAGACCCGCCGGGAACGGTACCCCAAACTTAGACAAAACGGTGCGACGGATGTACCGGGTTTCAGGTCTCCGCGGTCTCCGCGGCCTCGACGGCCTCGCGGGAGATTCCGAGCAGGTACAGGATCGTGTCCAGGTAGGGGACGTTGAGCGCGGTGTCGGCGGCGTCCCTGACCACGGGCTTGGCGTTGAAGGCGACGCCGAGCCCGGCGGCGGCGATCATGCCGAGGTCGTTGGCGCCGTCTCCGACGGCGACGGTCTGCGACAGCGGGACGCCGGCCGTGCGGGCGAACCTGCGCAGCGCCTCGGTCTTCCCGTCCCTGTCGATGACCGGATCGAGCACTCGCCCGGTCAGCTTGCCGTCGGCCATCTCGAGCGCGTTCGCGGCGACGTAGTCGATGCCGAGCTCGGCGGCGAGCGGCTCGATCACCGAGGTGAAGCCGCCGCTGACGATCCCGCACTTGTAGCCAAGCCGCTTCAGCGTCCTGATCAGGGTGCGCGCCCCCGGCGTCAGCCGCAAGCCGGCGCGGACCGAATCGACGACGGACGCGTCGAGCCCGGCGAGCAGCGCCACCCGCTCCCGCAGCGACGCGGCGAAGTCGAGTTCGCCCTGCATCGCGGATTCGGTGACCTTGGCGACCTCGTCCGCGCATCCGGCCCGTGCCGCGAGCAGGTCGATGACCTCGTCCTGGATCAGGGTCGAGTCGACGTCCATCACGATCAGCCGCATCGCGCGCCGGTACAGGCCGCCGCGCTGCACGGCGACGTCCACGCCGCACTCGACGGCCACCAGCGCGAGATCGTCGCGCAGATGGGCGGGCTCGGCCCCGGAGACGTCCAGCTCGATGCAGGTGACGGGGTCGCTGGCCAGCCGGGTGATCCGGTCGATATTGGCGCCGCTCGCGGCGATCCGGCCGGCGACGGCCGCGACGGCGCCGGGCTGCAGCGGGCTGCCGAGCACGGTGACATGCAGCTTGCCGTGCGGCGCGCCGGCGCCCCTCGCGCCGCCGGCGCCGGCGCCGGGCTCTGCCGAGCCGGTGGTGATCTCAGCGTCCAGTCCCAGGTCCGCCGCCAGCGCGATGACGCCGCGATGGATGGCGGTCAGGTCGGGCGGCTCGTCGCAGGACGTCAGGACGCCGAGCACGAGCCGGCCCTTGATGACCACCTGCTCGATGTCGGTGACGCTCAGCGGGAACCGGGCGAGGACGCCGAACAGGCGAGAGGTGACCCCCGGCCGGTCCCGGCCGGTCAGGGTGATCAGCAGCGTGGTCCGTGGTCGATTCATCGCGCCCCACGCTACCCTCTGAGAAGACAGGAGGGTCAGGCGGTGTCCGACGAGGTGCTCAAGCTGTGTGGCGTGTCCGTGCGGCGCGAAACTTCCATGCTGTTGCGGAACGTAGACTGGACGGCCCACGAAGACGAGCGCTGGATCGTGATCGGCCCCAACGGAGCGGGGAAGACCACCCTGCTTCAGGTGGCGGCGACCCTGCTGTTCCCCAGCGAGGGCAGCGTGGAAGTGCTCCGCGAGCGGCTCGGCGACGTGGACGTGTTCGAGCTGAGGCCGCGGATCGGGCTGACCAGCGCCGCCCTCGCAGAGCGGGTGCCCAGCGGGGAAAAGGTCATCGACCTCGTGCTCACCGCCTCCTATGCCATCCTCGGCCGGTGGCGGGAGGAGTACGAGTCCGCCGACGTGACCAGGGCCGTGGAACTGCTCGACGCGCTCGGCTGCGCGCACCTGATCAGGCGCCGGTTCGCGACGCTGTCCGAGGGGGAGCGCAAGCGCGTGCAGATCGCCCGCGCGATGATGCCGGACCCGGAGATCCTGCTGCTCGACGAGCCCGCCGCCGGGCTTGACCTCGGCGGCAGGGAAGACCTGCTCCGGCGGCTCGCGGTGCTGGCCCGCAACCCCAAGGCGCCGATGACCGTGCTCGTGACGCACCACGTCGAGGAGGTGCCCGACGGGTTCACCCACGCGATGCTGCTGCGCCGCGGGTCGGCGCTCGCCGCCGGGCCGATCGCCGAGGTGTTCACCGCGAAGAACCTGTCCAGGTGCTTCGGCGTTCCGCTCGAGATCGAGTACCGCCGGTCGCGCTGGGCGGCGTGGGCGGCGCGCTGAATAACCACGGATAGCGACGATCCTGGCACTTGCCGCCTACCCGCTGTACCGTGTGCTTATAGGCCCATGCGGACGGAGATGGCGGAGATGGGCACACTGGTAGCAATCGTGCTTCTCGTCCTGATCGTGCTTCTCGCCCTGTACACCGTGCTGAGGTCGGTCCGCATCGTCCCGCAGGCACGGGCCGGCATCGTCGAGCGCTTCGGCCGCTACCACCGGACGCTGCACGCGGGGCTGAACCTCGTGATGCCGTTCATCGACCGGCTGCGGCCGCTGATCGACCTGCGCGAGCAGGTGGTCAGTTTCCCGCCGCAGCCGGTGATCACCAAGGACAACCTCGTCGTCGGCATCGACACGGTGATCTATTTCCAGGTGACCGACCCCAAGTCGGCCACGTACGAGATCGCCAACTACGTCGCGGCGGTCGAGCAGCTCACGGTGACCACCTTGCGCAACGTGGTCGGCGGGATGGACCTGGACACCACGCTCACCTCGCGCGACAAGATCAACGGCGAACTGCGCCGCGAGCTCGACGAGGCGACCGGGCGGTGGGGGCTGCGCGTCAGCAGGGTGGAGCTGAAGGCGATCGAGCCGCCGTCGTCCATTCAGGACTCCATGGAAAAGCAGATGCGCGCCGACAGGGACAAGCGCGCCGCGATCCTTTCCGCTGAGGGGTCCAAGCAGGCGGCCATCCTGACCGCCGAGGGCGAGAAGCAGGCGGCCGTGCTGCGGGCGCGCGGCGAGGCGGAGGCGGCCGTGGTTCGCGCCGAGGCCGACGCCACGGCTCAGGCCACCAGGGCGCGCGGCCAGGCGCAGGCGATCTCGACCGTCTTCCGCGCCATCCACGAGGGCAACCCGGACCAGAGCCTGCTCGCCTATCAGTACCTGCAGATGCTGCCGCAGATCGCCCAGGGCGACGCGAACAAGCTGTGGATCGTGCCAAGCGAGATGGGCAAGGCGCTGGAGGGGATCGGCGGTTTCTTCGGCGCCGCGTCGGGCGGCGACCGCAGGGCCCAGCGTGAGGAGGACGAGCCGCAGGCACGGCTGACCGGCCCGGACGGCACCGGCAGCATCACCCGGCTGCCCGGCGCCTAGCAGCACGCGACGCACGGGCCGGGCGGACCTGGACCCACCCCACGTCGCTGATCCGGGACTCGAACGCGGGCTGCCTGGCGGTAGCCGGGCCGTGCATGACCGCGCCGTCGCTGAGCCGGAACGTGGAGCCATGCCACGGGCAGGTTACGCAGTCCGCCTCGCGGACCGTGATCACCCGTCCCTGGTGCAGCGGGCCGCCGAGGTGGGCGCAGTGATCCGACAGGACATGCACGGCCTGGCCCTGACGCAGCGCCAGCAGGCTCAGGTAGCCAAGCTGGCGGCGGGCGAGCTGCCCGTCCGGGAGGTCATCAAGCGGGCACAGATCGTGCCAGCCCAGCGCGGCGAGATGGCCGATCGGCTCCGCGTGGCTGGCCCCGGCGCCAAGCCGCAGCGCCAGGTGGCCGCCCAGGTAGGCCCCCACCGTGGCGACGGCCAGCCCGCCAGCGGACAGGATCTTGCCGTTGCCGGGCCGTCCTGTCAGCCGCGCGAGCAGCGAGACACCGAACAGCGTGGCGGCGCCGGCCTGGGAGACGGCGTGCACGAGCCCGACGCGCTGCTGATGGCGGTGCAGCGCGGACCAGTCGGCCAGGCCGGTGGCGGCCGAGGGCATCGCGGCGGCCAGGCCGACGGCGACGAGCGTGCCCGAGGCGCGTTCCGTGCCGCGGAAAAGGTCGAGCAGCACGGCCGAGGTCCAGCAGCCGAGCGGCATCCGCACCAGGGCCGGGTGCGCGGGCTGGCCGAACGGCACGCCGTGCAGCACGTCCGTCCTTGGCCCGGGCGGGAGGGCGCGTACCACGGTGCCGGACAGCGCGCGCACCGGGCGGTCGAGGACGGGCGCGCGCTCGATGCGTTCGGCCAGGGCCGCCGGGCGTGACGCGGACAGCGCCGCGAACACAGGCCCCTTGGGCCGCCGCTTTGTCTCGCGGCGCTCCTGCGTCGCGGCGCGGCGTCCTGCGTCGCGGCGCACCAGCCTGCCGTGGGGTTGCCTCACGTCTTGTCCGTACCCACGGCCGGGCACCGGCTACCCCGATACGCACCGTGACGAGCGTTATGCGATCAGGCGCCGCCGCTGGCCCGGCTGGCTATCCCTCGCCGCCCGTGACGATGGCCGCGTCGACCTCCTGCTTGCGGGCGGCGAGCTCGGCGGCGTGCTCGCGTTCCACCCGGCCGGCTATCTCCTCGTCGTCACGCATCAGGGCGTCGAGGTCGGCGCCGGCCGCGGCGAGCACGCCGAGATCGGCGTAGGCGCGCTGTACCTTCGGCCCCCACAGCCCGATGTCCTTCACGCAGGGCACGATCCGGGTGAACAGCAGCTGGCGGAACGCCTGCTGCGTCGGGGAGTTCTCGCTGAACTCCACGCACTCGGCCACGTCGTAGCCGAGCCGCTCCCAGACCTCCCTGGCGATGAACCGGTTGCGCATCAGGTAGCACCCCTCGACCACGAACTCCTCGCGGTCGGCGAGCTCGGCCGTCGTGAGCTGCGCGTAGTAGTCGCGCAGCGCAAGCCGGCCGAACGCCACATGCCGCGCCTCGTCCTGCATCACGTACGCGAGCAGCTGCTTGACCAGCGGGTTCCGTGCGATATCCCGGTGCACGCCGAACGCGGCGAGCGCCAGCCCCTCGATCAGCACCTGCATGCCGAGGTAGGGCATGTCCCACCGCGAGTCGCTCAGCGCGTCGCCGAGCAGCTTGGCCAGGTCGGGGTTGACCGGGTAGAACATGCCGATCTTCTCCTTCATGAACCGGGAGAACAGCTCGACGTGGCGTGCCTCGTCCATGGCCTGCGTGGCCGCGTAGAACTTCGAGTCGATATCGGGCACCGACTCGATGATCCGCGCCGCCACCGTCAGCGCGCCCTGCTCACCGTGCAGGAACTGGCTGAACAGCCATGAGGACAGGTGATGGCTGAGCTCGTCCCGCTCGGGCTCGTTGAGCTTGTCCCACTGCCGGGACCCGTAGATCGGGCTGTACTCGTCGCCCGCCTCGGTGACGTTGGCGCTGTCGCAGCGCTGATCCCAGTCGATGCGCCTGGCCGCGTCCCACTGCTTGTCCTTGCCGCGCTGGTACAGGTCGAGCAGCCGCTGCCGCCCGTCGTCGTACTCCCAGGAGAAGCGGGATGCCCCCGCCGCGGGCACGTCCCACGTGCCCCGCCCGACCGGCGTCGTATACATGTCGTAGGTGCTCACGCGCGCCTCCTGCGGTGCCTGGCGGACGCTAACCGCTGCTTTAACTACTAGCGAGTAATGATGTCGCGCGCAAGACCGCGGACGCAAGGCGCTGGCCAGGCGTCGCGGACGGCTGCCACCGGCCGCGGACGTGCACGGCCGACTGCTCGCGGGCCGCAGGTCAGGCCTGGAAGCGGTAGCCCATGCCGGGCTCGGTCAGCAGGTACCGGGGCCTGGACGGCTCCGGCTCAAGCTTGCGGCGCAGCTGGGCGACGTAGACACGCAGGTAGTTGCTCTCCGACTCGTATGCCGGTCCCCACACCTCCTGGAGCAGCTGCCGCTGCGTCACAAGCCGGCCGGCGTTGCGGACCAGTATCTCGAGGAGCTGCCACTCGGTCGGGGTGAGCCTGACGTCGCCCTCCTCGCCCCGCCGCACGCGCTTGGCCGCCAGATCGATGGTGAAATCGGGCGTCGTCACCACTGGCTCGTCCGGCGCCGGCGACGCCCTGCGGACGGCCGCCCGCAACCGGGCGAGGAGCTCGTCCATGCCGAACGGCTTGGTGACGTAGTCGTCCGCCCCGGCGTCGAGCGCGGCCACCTTCTGATGCTCCTGGCCCCAGACGGACAGCACGATGATCGGCGTCGAGGTCCAGCCCCGAACCCCGTGGATCACCTCGGTGCCGTCCATGTCGGGCAGCCCCAGGTCGAGGATCAGCACGTCGGGCCGGTCCCTGGACACCGCCGCCAGCCCGGATGCGCCGTCGCTCGCGGTGCTGACCTCGTAGTTCCTGGCGGTGAGGTTGATGCGCAGCGCCCGCAGGATCGACGGCTCGTCGTCGATGACGAGGACCCTGGTCACCGCGCGGCACCGCGGTTCACTGTCCGGCTCCCAGCACGGCAGGCACCCCGGTGGCGGCGGCGATCAGCGACAGGCGGATGGTGAGCCCGCCACCGGGCGTGTCCACCGCGACGATCGTGCCGCCCATCGCCTCGGCGAAGCCCTTGGCGACGGCCAGCCCGAGCCCGACGCCTGACGGCCTGTCATCCAGCCGCAGGAACGGCTCGAAGATCCGCTCCTTGAGGACGCCGGGGACGCCGCTGCCGTGGTCCACTACCTCGAGCGCCACCCGCCCGCTGTCCTCCCTGGCGTGCAGGGCCGGCCGGGCGTCAGGCGGCGAGTACCGCAGCGCGTTTGAGAACAGGTTGGCGAGCACGCGCTCGAGGAGAGCGGGGTCGGCCCGGACCAGCGGCAGGTCGTCGGGCACCACGATGTCGAGCAGGTCCGCTCCGTCCAGCCCGCGCAGCGCGACCGGCGCCACCTCGTCAACCGCGGTGGCGCGCAGGAACGGCGCCAGCGAGCCGGTCTGCAGGCGGCTCATGTCCAGCAGGTTCCCGACCAGGGCGTCGAGCCGGTCGGCGTTCTGCTCGATGGTGGCGAGCAGGTCGGCCTCGTCTTCCGGCGACCACCGCACGTCGGTCTGCCGCAGGCTGCTGACGCTGGCCTTGATGGAAGCCAGCGGCGTGCGCAGGTCATGGCTCACCGCGGCGAGCAGCGCGGTCCGCATCCGGTTCCCCTCGGCGAGCGCCTCGGCCTGGGCGGCCTGGGTGCGCAGCCGCGCCCTGTCCAGTGCGGCTACCGCCTGCGCGGTGTACCCGGCGAGCAGCGACGTCGTCGCCGAGGCCGACTGCCCGCTCACCTCAAGCGCGAGGTCGGGCCTGACCTCGAAGCGGATGACGCCAGCCCACGGGGGGCCGTCGCCGCTGGCGGCCACCTTGATCCAGCGGCCGCCGGCGCGTTCCAGGAGCTCGGCGTGCCCGCCGTGCGTGCTTGTCAGGTGGTCGAGCACGTCGGCCGGGGTGTCGGCGCCGCCGAGCACCGTCTGCGCCAGGGCGAGCAGGGACGCGGTTTCCTTGGAACTGCGCGAGGCGTCGGCCTCGCGGCGCGCGGCCAGGTGCACCACGCTGCTCACGGCGGCCGCGACCGTCACGAACAGCACGAGGGCGAGCAGGTTCTTCGGCTCGGCGATGGTGATCGCGTGCAGCGGCTCGGTGAAGTACCAGTTCAGCAGCATGCTGGCCGCGACGGCGGCGAAGACCGCCGGCCAGAAGCCGCCGACCACGGTCACCGCCACCACGGCGACCAGGTAGATCAGCAGGTCATCGGAGAGGTTCAGGTGCCCCCGCCAGGCCGCGAGCAGCGCGGTCAGCAGCGGCAGCCCGGCGACGGCAAGCGCCGCGCCCGCCAGCTGCCGGCGGCCGGTGATGCCGCTCTCCTTCTGCCTGTCCACATTTCCTAGTGTGACCCGCATCGCCCGGTACCGGAACAACAGGCCTGCGCCGGCGCCGGCCAGCGCGCACCCGGCCAGGACGACCGCGGCCTCCGCGGCCAGCGTCCCGGCCGGCCGCAGGTCGGCGTAGGGCGGCCGGGAGAAGCCGATGACGGTCAGCCAGCCGATGACGCCGAGCGGCACGGCCGCCATCGGCTCGGCCGCGGCCGAGAGCAGCACGACCACGATCGCAGCGGCCGCGAGCACCCCGGCCGCGGGCAGCCTGCCGTTCAGGCCGGCCGCCGCGGTGCCGATGGCGAACAGCGCGGCAAAGCCGGCCGGCAGCGCGTAAGGTGCCGGGATGCCCCGCCGCCAGAGCGCGGCGGAGCGAGCCCAGCGGAGCCTTTCATGCCGGGGCGGCGGCGCCGCGGGGTCGTTCCCCCGGGCCGGCCGGGTGCCACGGTGCCGGCTCGACCGTCCGTGGTACTGACTGTCGGTCATCGTGTATGCCATTTCAGCGCCTATACTGGCCGCCGATAACGATCTTGACATTTCCTTAACGTCCAGGTCAGGAGGCTTAACGTGCAGCTAGCGGTCTTCGGCTGCCGCAGAGCCTAGCCTGAACCCCGCGATGATGATTCAACTACCGCGCCGCCAGCCGCGGCATCGCGGCGCGGATGGAGGCAGGAGCTAGTGGCGGCACCCCAGGAGGCAGGTCCGGCTGACGGCGCTCCCGACGAGCTAGCCGGCGCCGACCTGCCCGACAGCGCGCTGCCCGACAGCGCGCTGCCCGAGACGTTCGGCTACACGCTCAAGCGCAAGCTCCTCGGGCCGCCACTGGTCAACGAGCAGATCGCCGAGGAGAAGCTGTCCCGGCCGATCGGCCTCGGCGTGCTGTCGCCTGACGGCATCTCCTCGGCCGCGTACGGCACCGAGGAGATGCTGATCGCGATGCTGCCGGTGGCCGGGATAGCCGCGTTCACGCTGATCCTGCCGATGACGCTGGTGATCCTGGCCGGCGTCGCGCTCGTCGTGCTGTCCTACCGCGAGGTCGTCTCCGTCTACACCCGGGCGGGCGGGTCCTACGTGGTGGCCAGGGAGAACTTCGGGCCGCGGGTGGCGCAGGTCGCGGCGGTGGCGCTGCTCATCGACTACACCGTGACGGTCGCGGTGCAGGTGGCGGCGGGCGCGGCGGCGGTCGTGTCCGCCTTCCCGCAGCTGGCGAACCTGGCTGTGATCGGCCCCGACATCCTGACCGTCATCTCGGTGGTCGTCGTGCTGATCATGTGCTACGGCAACCTGCGCGGCATCCGCGAGGCGGGCCGCCTGTTCGCGGCGCCCACCTACTTCTTCTCCGTCGCGGTCGGGGTGACGATCATCGTCGGGGTGATCCGCGAGGTGACCACCGGCCTGCCGTCCGTCGGCCACTATCCGGGCGCCACGTTCCAGGTCGGGCACAGCACCGAGGGCATCTTCAGCTTCGTCATGCTCTACATGCTCGCCAAGGCGTTCGCCAACGGCGGATCGTCGCTGACCGGCATCGAGGCCGTCTCCAACGCGGTCAGCGCGCTGCGCCCGCCGGAGGGCCGCAACGCCAGGCAGATCCTGGTCACCCAGGGATCCGTCGTCGCGTTCCTGATCGCCGGCATCTCCTGGATGGCGTACGCGACGCACGCGACTCCGTACCAGGCCGGCTACCCGACCGTGCTCGCCCAGGAGGCGAACACGGTGTTCGGCCACACCGGGCATTTCATGTACTTCGTGGTACAGGCGGCCACCGCGCTGATCCTGTTCACCGGGGGCAACACGAGCTTCAGCGGGTTCCCGTTCCTGACCAGCTTCGTCGCGAGCGACGCGTTCCTGCCGCGCTGGCTCACCAAGCGCGGTCACCGGCTGGCGCTGTCGAACGGCATCATCGTGCTCACCGTGGTGTCGCTGATCCTGCTGATCACCACGCGGTCGCGAGTCGACGGGCTGATCCCGTTCTACGCGATCGGCGTGTTCACCGGGTTCACGATGGCCGGCTTCGGCATGGCCAAATACCACAAGCGGGTGAAGGAATCCGGCTGGCGGCGGCGCCTGGTCATCAACCGCACGGCGGCGATCTACAGCGCCATCGTGGTCGTCGTCTTCGCGATCGTGAAGTTCACCGAGGGCGCCTGGGTGATCGTCATCATCTTCCCCGCCCTGGTGTTCCTGCTCATCAGGCTCAACCGGGAGTACCGGATGGAGGCCGAGGTCCTGGAGAACATCGGGGGCAGGAGGGCGGCCGGCGTGCCGCCGCGGCAGCCTAACTACACCCGCCGCGTGGTGCTGATCTTCGTGGACGGCGTGGACCTCGCCACCTTCGCCGCCATCCGTTACGCGCGCGGCCTGCGGCCGACCGCGATGCGCGCCGTGCACTTCGTGATCGACAGCGCACAGGCGGGGAAGCTGCGCGAGGACTGGGTGCTGTACGGGCAGGACGTCCCGCTGGAGCTCATCGACACGCCGGACCGCAGGCTGATGCGCGCCTCGATGGAACTCGCCGACCACGAGGCGGCGGTCCCGGGAACGCACGTGACCGTCGTCCTGCCCAGGCGCAGCTACTCCGCCATGATGGGACGGCTGCTGCACGACCGCACGGCGGACAAGATCGCGGCGGTGATCAGCCGCGTGCCGAACTCCGCGGCCACGATCATCCCGTTCGACGTCGAGCGCAGGGTCGAGGTGCTGCACGCCCGGCATGCTGCCGACCTCACGGCCGGAGCGGGCGCCGGCCCGCAGACGCCACCGCTCGTTCGGGCCAAAGACAAGGGAGCGGACCTGGCGCCGCGGCCGGACGGATCCAAGGTACGGCCCGGCGTGGCACCGGGCGCGGTCACGGACATCGGCGCGCTCAGCGCGCCGGGGAAGGCGACGGTCGAGGGGCGGGTGCGGGCGGTGGAGATCCGCCCAGTGAAGCAGAACAGCGTCTTCGAATGCACCGTGGCCGACTCCACCGGAGCGCTCACGGCCATGTTCTACGGCCGGACGCACATCCCGGGCGTGGAGCCGGGCGCGAGGCTGCGCCTGCAGGGCAAGATCTCCATGCGCGAAGACGGGCCTGCCATGATCAACCCGGCGTACGAACTGCTGCCCAGGGAATCCGTCGAGTAGGCCGCCGCCGCTACTCCTGCTGACCGCCGCTTCGCCGGTTACCGGAGGCCTTCGGGCTGGCTGCCGTGACCCTCCAGCAGGGACGCTGGCCTGGGCATGGCCACTATCCGCGCCTTTCGTACGTAAGACGTGCCAGGGACCGCATACCGCCCCTCACCGAGCAGGTTATGCGCGCAGCTGCTCCTGCCCGGTGGAAACGGGAAAGGCGACCCAGGAGGGGATACCCGGTCACCTCGTGTTCACCCGCAGGTGGCATGGTGAAGCGGAGGGGAAGCATAGGGACTGTGAGTCCGCCTGGTCCGCGGACGCTAGCGCTGTGCTAGCTCACACACTGTGCTGACCGGACAAGAGGGATCGACATGACCAGTACTCCGCCCGCGACGCCGCCGCCCACGGCGAAGCGCGGGCCGACGCTGCGCCTTTCCCAGCTGCTGAGGCGGCCGGTCGTCGACAGCGGCGGCGAGACGCTCGGGCGGGTTTGCGACGTGATCGTCCGGCTGCGCGGCTCGGACTACCCGCTGGTCATCGGTATCGTGGCCGGGATCGGCGGCGGACGCGAGGTGTTCGTGCCGCTCGGGCAGGCCGCCGCGTTCGACGGCGAGGTGCTCAGGCTCACCACCGCCAGGCTCGACCTGCGCCAGTTCGAGCGCCGCGAGGGCGAGGTGCTGCTCAGCGCCGACGTGCTGGGCCACCGGCTGATCGACGTGGAGAACGCGCGCCTGGTCCGGGCCTGGGACCTGCAGCTGTTCAGGGACGGCACGGAATGGGTGCTTTCCGGCGTGGACATCAAGCACCGGCGGCGGCGGCTGTTCGGGCTGCTCGGCCCGGAACCGGACGAGGCGCCTGCCGGCGACGGCCGGGCCCTCCGCGACTGGCACGACTTCGAATGGCTGATCGGGCACGAGGGCAGCGAACTCGTGCGCGGGCCGTTCGCCCGGGTGCGCAGGCTGAAGCCGGCTCAGATAGCCGACCTGCTCGAGGAAGCGTCGAAGAAGGAGGAGACCGAGATCCTCGGCCGGGTGCACGCCGACCCCGAACTCGAGGCGGACGTCTTCGAGGAACTGGACGAGGACCTCGCGACCCGGCTGCTCGGCGCCCGCACGGACGCGGAGATCGCCGCCGTGCTCGGCAGGATGCGGGCCGACGACGCGGCCGACGCCGTCGCCGAATTGCCGCAGCCGCGCCGGCAGCCGGTGCTCGACCTGCTGCCGGGGCCCCAGCGGACGAAGGTGCTCACGCTGCTCGGCTTCAACAGGACAAGCGCCGGCGGGCTGATGGGGGTCGATTTCGTGGCGCTGCCGACCATGACGACGGTGGACCAGGCGCTGGACGCGATCCGCGAGTCGCCCACCCTGCAGGCGGAGGCGCTGACCAGCGTGCACGCCGTGGACGCCGACGGCCGGCTGATGGGCGTGGCCCGGCTGGTCACGCTCATACAGTCCGATCCGGCCAGGACCCTGATCGACGTCTGCGACACCGATCCGGTCCGGGTGGGCGCCGACGCCGACGTCATGGACGTCGCCGTGCTGATGACGGACTACAACCTCATCACGATCCCCGTGGTCGACGACGATCGCAGGCTGCTCGGCGTCATCACGGTCGACGACGTCCTCGAGGTCACGTTGCCGGACGACTGGCGGCGCCGCGAGGCGGCAGAGCCGCCGGACGCCCACCACGGGGAGGTCAGGTGACGAGCCGGGGCGATCCAGCGCAGCCCGCGCGGCCTTCCTCGTCAGCCGCCCAGGGCCCCTCGCCTGGCCCGTCCGGCGCGCCTGGCCCGCCTGGCCCGTCCGGCGCGTCCGGCGCGCCTGGCGCGTCCGGCGCGCCTGGCCCGTCCGGCGGGGACACTCGTCCCGCGAATGACAGGGCCCCGGGGGCCACGGCGTCCTCGCCAGCACGGCCGCAGCTCGCCAGGCCGGCCACCGCCGTGCTTGACGAGGCGCACCTGGGTGACATCGAAGGCGCGCTCGGCCGGATCCGGGTCGGCGAGGAGCAGGGCACCGGCCTCAAGCGCAAGCTGATCACCTTCCTGGCGATCATGGGGCCAGGGCTGATCGTGATGGTCGGGGACAACGACGCCGGGGGGGTGTCCACCTATGCGCAGGCGGGCCAGGACTACGGCTACAGCCTGCTCTGGACGCTGCTGCTGCTGATCCCGGTGCTCATCGTCAACCAGGAGATGGTGGTACGGCTCGGCGCGGTCACCGGCGTCGGGCACGCGCGGCTCATCAACGAGCGGTTCGGCCGGTTCTGGGGCTGGTTCTCCGTCGGCGACCTGTTCATCCTCAACTTCCTGACCATCGTCACCGAGTTCATCGGTGTCTCGCTCGCGCTGCAGTATTTTCACGTCACCCCGTACATCTCGGTGCCGGTCACCGCGGTGGTCCTGGTCGCGATCACCGCGAGCGGCAGCTTCCGCCGGTGGGAGCAGGCGTTGTTCGCCTTCATCGGGGTGAGTCTCATCCTGATCCCGCTCGGGCTCACCGCCAGTCCGCACTGGGGGCAGATCGGCTACCACTTCGTCGTGCCCGGCGTCCAGGGCGGCGTCAGCTCCACCGCGGTCCTGCTCATCATCGCGATCGTCGGCACGACCGTCGCCCCCTGGCAGCTGTTCTTCCAGCAGTCAAACGTCATCGACAAGCGGATAACGCCGCGGTTCATCCCTTACGAGCGGGCTGACACCGCAGTGGGCGCGTTCGTGGTGGTGCTCGGGGCCGCGCTTGTCCTTGTGACAGCCGTTTTCGCGGTGCGGGGAACCCGCCTGGCCGGGAACTTCACCGACGCGCTCGGAGTCGCGAACGCGCTCAAGGCGCATGGCAACTGGTACGGCGCGGCGTTCGCCGTCGTGCTGCTCGACGCGTCGATCGTCGGCGCGGCGTCGGTCACCCTGTCCACGAGCTACGCGTTCGGTGACGTGTTCGGCATCAAGCACTCCCTGCACCGCTCGTTCAGGGACGCCAAGCCGTTCTACGCCAGCTACAGCGGCATGATCGCGCTGGCGGCGGCGATCGTGCTCATCCCCGGCATGCCGCTGGGGCTGCTCACCACCGCGGTGCAGGCGCTGGCCGGGATCCTGCTGCCCAGCGCGAGCGTGTTCCTGCTGCTGCTGTGCAACGACCGCGAGGTGCTCGGCCCGTGGATGAACGCGCGCTGGCTGAACATCGTGGCCGTCTTCATCATCGCCGTGCTGCTCGTGCTTTCGGGCACGCTGGTCATCACGACATTGTTCTCAAGCATCAACGCGATCAAGGTCGCGATCTGGCTCGCCGTCGCGATGGCCGTCCTCGCCGCCCTCGCCGGAGCCTGGCTCTGGCTGACCAGGAAGCGCCGCCCCGCCCGCCCGCCGCACCCGCGCACCACGATGTCCGCCGCGGAGCGCGAACGCTGGCGAATGCGGCCGCTCGCGCTGCTCAAGCCGGTGCAGTGGTCGCCTCTGACCAAAATGGGCGTGCTTACCCTGCGCGGATACCTCGTGATTTCTGTGCTGCTGCTGATCGTCAAGGCGGTACAGCTGGGTCACGGCTGAGGCGATTTACCTGACTCGATCCTTTTTGCGGCGCCGGATGAAGGCCAATCACCCGCGCCGGGCGATGCGGGACAAGTGGCCGCTCGAAGAAAGTAATCCGCGCCGGGTCCGGGAGCGCGGAGCGCGCCCTGGGCAGCCATCCGGCGCCGTGTACAAATCGCCGCTGAGGAGCAAGCGATGCCGCTCGCCGACAGTTCTTACCCGGCACTCTCCGTATTCTGGACGATCGTCGAGGTCTTCCTCTGGGTGCTCTGGTTCTGGATCCTGATCATGGTCCTCATCGACCTCTTCCGCAGCCCCGACCTCTCGGGCTGGGGCAAGGCCCTGTGGTTCCTTTTCGTGCTGTTCATCCCGCTCATCGGTGTCCTGTGCTACCTGATCGTGCGCGGCGCCAGCATGCACGAGCGGGCACGCCAGCAGGCGCGCCAGCAGGACGAGGCGTTCCGCTCCTATGTCCAGGAGGCCGCGGGTCCCAAGAGCGCCGCCGATGAGCTGACCAAGCTCGCGGGCCTGCGCGACCACGGGGTTATAACGTCCGAGGAATTCGAGCACGAGAAGTCCAGGATCCTCAGCGGCTCCTGAAGATCGTGAACAGGACGCGCAGCACGAGTATGGCGGTGACGATCAGCAGGTTGCAGCCGATCAGTTGGTAGAGGCTGACATCGCGTGCCACCTTGGGCCCGCTTGAGACGCCGAGCAGCAACGCGGCGCTGATGCCGCATGCAGCCGGGCCGGCACGCCGGCACGCCGCGCTCGTCGCCTGGGATCTCGCCGCCGGGAGCGCAGGCTGTCACACCAGCATCACCTGTTCAGTTTGCCCACTTTGCCGCTGGACATTTCGGGCATATCATGACACGAATTGGTCATAGAGTGAGCAAAGTGGGAAAAGTCTTCGCGATGGTGCGCCCCCGCCGACGGCGCAGATGAGCGCGGTGCGGCGGGAATGGCAGAAGGGCGCCAGGCGGTCAGCACCCCTACTGCCGAGCCGCCGCGTCTGCCCCTGAAGGAAGTTCGCGCAGGTCGGCGCCTGGCGGAGGATGCGAGATTCGAACTCGCGAGGCGTTGCCACCAACACGCTTTCCAAGCGTGCGCCCTAGGCCACTAGGCGAATCCTCCGCCGGGAAGCTTACCGGACAGCGGCGGCAGGTGAAGCCATCAGGTGCCGCCGGGCGCCCCCGCGGGCCGAAGTGCTCCCCGGGCTGACTAGACTTATCCTCCGACTCCCCGCGCGGCGATTACCTCGCCAACCACCCCAGGGCCGGAAGGCAGCAAGGGTACGCGGGCTCTGACGGGTGCGCGGGGGGTCCTGTTACGTTCCGGGCGCTCCCGCGGGCGGCATGGGCAGGGTCCCGGCCGGGCCGCGACGTGCCAAACCAGCGTGAACGAGCGACCTGGCCGGCGAGGATGAGGTCATGGCGGAAGACTCCGAAGTTACCCGGACATCGCAAGGCCTGGCTCTGTACCGCAAGTACCGCCCCGCCACGTTCGCCGAGGTCCGCGGCCAGGACCACGTGACCGCCCCGCTCCGCCAGGCGCTGCGCAGCGGCAGGATCAACCACGCCTACCTGTTCAGCGGCCCGCGCGGCTGCGGCAAGACGTCAAGCGCGCGGATCCTGGCTCGCAGCCTGAACTGCGTGAACGGCCCGACGCCCGATCCCTGCGGCGTGTGCGACTCGTGCGTCGCGCTGGCGCCGTCCGGGCCCGGCAGCATCGACGTGATCGAGATCGACGCGGCCTCGCACGGTGGCGTCGATGACGCCCGGGACCTGCGTGAGCGCGCGTTCTACTCGCCAGTGGCCGGGCGCTACAAGGTCTACATCATCGACGAGGCGCACATGGTGACGCAGCAGGGCTTCAACGCCCTGCTCAAGCTCGTCGAGGAGCCACCGCCGCACCTGAAGTTCATCTTCGCGACAACCGAGCCGGACAAGGTCATCGCGACGATCAGGTCACGGACACACCACTACCCGTTCCGGCTCATGCCGCCGTCGGTCATGCGCGAACTGCTCGAGGATGTCCTCAATTCGGAAGGCGTCGGGTTCGAGCCTGCCGTGATACCTCTCGTCGTGCGGGCGGGCGGCGGCTCGGCGCGTGACTCGCTGTCCATCCTGGACCAGCTGCTCGCCGGTTCCGACGCCGGCGGGATCCGCTATGACAGGGCCGTCGCGCTGCTCGGCTACACCGACGCCAGCCTGCTCGACGAGATCGTCGACGCGTTCGCCGCCTCGGACGGGGCGGCGGTGTTCCGCACGGTCAACCGGGTGATCGAAGACGGCCACGAGCCGCGCCGGTTCGCGACCGACATGCTGGACCGGTTCCGCGATCTGATCGTGCTCGCGTCGGTGCCCGACGCGATATCGACGGGGCTGCTCGACGTGCCCCCGGACCGCGCGGATGCGCTCACCGGCCAGGCCGGCCGGCCCGGCCTCGCGGCACTGACCAGGGCGGCCGAGATCGTCAGCGCCGGCCTCGATCAGATGCGCGGCGCCACGTCGCCCCGGCTGCTGCTCGAGCTGATGTGCGCGCAGGTGCTCCTCCCGGCCGCCGCGACCGACGAGCGCTCGCTGCTGGCACGGCTGGAGCGCCTCGAAGCAGCGGCCGCAAACCACTCTTATCCCGAACGAGGGCTGCCGGCTCCCCAGCGCCACCCTGCTCCCCAGCCGGAGCGGCCTGTCACCGCTGAGCAGCCGAGCCAGGCTCACCCCGCTCCCCGGCCGGGCCGGCCCGCCGAGCCAGCGGGGCCCGCCGCCGTCCAGCCGGCGCCGCCGGCTCAATCAGCGCCGCCGGCTCAATCAGCGCCGCGCGCTCCGGTCACACCACCTCCCGCCGCCCCGCGTGAGGCCGCGACGGCGGAAGCGCTGCGGCAGGGGTGGGACGGCGTCCTCGACGCGGTCCGGGTCAAGCGGCGGGTCGCCTGGATGCTGCTCAGCAATGCCAGCGTCGTCTCGCTGGACGAGGGGGTGCTCACCCTTCGCTTCCCGCGGCAGGGAGACGTAAAAGGATTCCAGAGCAGCGGGTACGAGGACCTGCTCAAGCAGGTGGTGCACGCGCGGTTCGGGGTGAACGTGGTGGTCCGGGCGATCTCGGGGGGAGATCCGCCGCCCGGAGAGCGGCGCCGTCCCGCCCCCGAGCCGGGACCGTCCCCGCAGCCGGCGCCGCCCGTGCCGCAGGCACAGCCGTCGGGGGCCCCGGGAGCGCTAGGGGCGTCAGCAGCGCTAGGGCCCCCAGGGGCGGCAGGGCCGTCGGGAGCGGGGCCGTCAGGGGCGGGGCCGTCAGGAGCAGGGCCGTCAGGAGCAGGGCCGTCAGGATCGCCGGGGGCGCAGGGGCCGTCAGAGGCGGCCCCGGCTGCCCAGTCTCCGGACGCTCAGCCTTCGGCAGGCCAGTCTCCGGCCAGGCCTGCCGGCGCGGCTGGCGGTCACGCGGCCGCCGGAGGACCCGGGACTCCCCGCAGGCCCGACCCGGACGTGCCCTTCCCGTCCGACGACGACTTCGACCCCGACGACGGGGACATGACCGCCTCCGCGTCCGCCGAACTGACCGGCATGGCACTGGTCCAGCGCGAGCTTGGCGGTCAGATAATCGGCGAATTCGAGGACTAAGCTCTGCGTTTAGGAGGTTGACGTGGAACCTGGCGGCTTTGACATGCAGCAGATCTTCCAGGCTGCGCAGCAGATGCAGGCGCAGCTGATGAACGCGCAGCAGGCGCTCGCCGACAGCGAGGTGACCGGGACGGCCGGCGGAGGTGCCGTCAGTGCGGTCGTCAGCGGCGCCGGCGAGCTGCTCGACCTGACAATCGACCCCACCGTGATCGACCCGGCGGACCCGGCGGAGACCGCGGCGACCGTCGCCGACCTGGTGCTCGCCGCGGTGCGGGACGCGAGCCGTGCCGCCACCGAGTTGCAGCAGCGGCAGCTTGGCGCGTTCAGCGGCGGCGTGCCCGGGCTCGACCTGTCCGGGCTGGGATTGCCGGGGACCGTCCCCGCGGGCTCCGTACCCGGGCAGACCGTGGACTTCGCGGACGACGAGGACGACGACGAAGACGAAGAGGACGAAGACGAAGACTACGACGAGGACGACAACCTCGACGGCGAAGAAGGCTGACGTCCCGGCATGTACGAAGGCGTCATCCAGCACCTGATCGACGAACTCGGGCGCCTGCCAGGCGTGGGGCCGAAGGGCGCTCAGCGGATCGCGTTCTACCTGCTCGCCGCCGATGCCGAGGATGTCAGGCGCCTCGCGGCGGCGCTGATCGAGATGACCGAGCGGGTGCGGTTCTGCAAGACCTGCGGGAACGTGGCAGAAGCGGAACAGTGCCGGATCTGCCTGGACACCAGGCGTGACCCCTCGGTCATCTGTGTCGTTGAGGAGCCCAAGGACGTCGCGGCCGTTGAGAAGATCCGCGAGTTCCGCGGCCGCTATCACGTGCTCGGCGGGGCGATCAGCCCCATCGACGGGGTTGGGCCCGACGATCTGAGGATTCGTGAGCTTATGGCGAGGCTGGCCGACGGGACCGTCACCGAGCTGATCCTGGCGACCGACCCCAACCTCGAAGGCGAGGCGACCGCGACCTACCTTGCCCGTCTTGTCAAGCCGATGGGGCTGCGGGTGACCAGGCCAGCCAGCGGCCTGCCGGTGGGCGGTGACCTGGAGTACGCGGACGAGGTGACGCTGGGCCGCGCCTTCGAGGGCCGGCGGCTGCTTGACGTGTGATCTTGCTCCTGCCTGCTGGTATATGACTTGGGAGTCCGGGCAGGCGCGGATACACTCCAAGCGTCCGCCAGCGATACCCCGGGAGGAGCGGCGCGTCCGGTGGCCCTTGTCGTGCAGAAGTACGGTGGTTCCTCAGTAGCCGACGCGGAGGGCATCAAGCGCGTAGCGCAGCGCATCGCGGCCACGCGCAGGGCAGGCGACCAGGTGGTGGTGGTCGTCTCCGCGATGGGCGATTCGACCGATGAGCTGATCGACCTGGCCAACCAGGTCAGCCCGCAGCCCCCGGCCCGCGAGCTGGACATGCTGCTGACCGCCGGCGAGCGGATCTCGATGGCGCTGCTCGCGATGGCGATCGCCAGCCTGGGCATGGAGGCGCGCTCGTTCACCGGGTCCCAGGCAGGCGTGATCACCGACGCGGTGCACGGCCGGGCCAGGATTATCGACGTGACACCGGGCCGGATCGCCACCGCACTCCAGGAGGGCGCGATTCCGATCGTGGCCGGCTTCCAGGGCGTCTCGCAGACCACTAAGGACATCACCACGCTGGGCCGCGGCGGCTCGGACACCACCGCGGTCGCGCTCGCCGCCGCGCTGCACGCGGACGTATGCGAAATTTACACAGACGTGGACGGCGTGTTCACCGAGGATCCCCGGCTGGTGCCAGGCGCGCGGCGGATACCGAGGATCAGCTACGAGGAAATGCTGGAGTTGGCGGCGTGCGGCGCGAAGGTGCTGATGCCACGGTGCGTGGAGTACGCGCGGCGGTACGGACTGCCGATCCACGTCAGATCCTCGTTCAGCGATCGTGTCGGGACTTGGGTTGTCGCACACAGCAACGACGAGGCGGAGGAAGCCGGTATGGAGCAGGCCATAATCTCCGGGGTCGCGCACGACCGGAGCGAGGCGAAGATCACCGTGGTCGGGGTGCCTGACCGGGTGGGCGTGGCTGCCCGGATTTTCGGCATCATCGCCGAGGCAGGCATCAACATCGACATGATCGTGCAGAACGTCTCCGCGATCGCCACCGGCCGTACCGATATATCGTTCACGCTGCCGGGCGACGAGGGGCAGCGGGCGCTCGACATGCTGCGGGCGGCACAGGGTGAGATCGGCTTCCAGGAACTGCTCTACGACGACCGCATCGGGAAGGTCTCGCTCATCGGCGCCGGCATGCGATCGCACCCGGGGGTCAGCGCCAAGTTCTTCGCGGCGCTCGCCGAGGCTGGCGTCAACATCGGGATGATCTCCACCTCGGAGATCCGGATCTCCGTCGTGGTGAGCCAGAACGACGTGGACACCGCGGTGAACGCGACGCACAAGGCGTTCGACCTTGAGGCGGACGAGGTCGAGGCGGTCGTGTACGGGGGAACAGGCCGATGAGCGGGCGCCCCACCCTGGCCGTCGTCGGCGCGACCGGCGCGGTCGGCTCCGTCATGCTCGACTTGCTCACTACGCGCGAGGACGTCTGGGGAGAGATACGGCTGATCGCCTCGCCTCGCTCGGCCGGCCGGCGGCTGCTCGTGCGCGGCGAGGAAGTCGAGGTCGTCGCGCTGTCGGAGGATGCCTTCGACAGCGTAGACGTGGCCATGTTCGACGTGCCCGACGAGGTATCCGCCGCCTGGGCGCCGGTCGCCGCCGCGCGCGGCGCGGTCGCGGTAGACAATTCTGGCGCCTTTCGCATGGACCCGGACGTGCCGCTCGTGGTCCCCGAGATAAACCCGGACGACGCGGCGAGGCGGCCCAAGGGCGTCATCGCGAACCCCAACTGCACCACGCTGTCGCTGATCGTCGCGGTGGGCGCGCTGCACAAGTCCTTCGGCCTTGAGGAACTTGTGGTGGCTTCCTACCAGGCGGCTTCGGGTGCCGGGCAGGCCGGGATCGACACGCTTTACGCGCAGCTCGACAAGGTGTCGGGCACGAGGTCGCTCGGCCAGCGCGCCGGGGACCTGCGTGCTGTCGTCGGCGACCTCGGGCCGTTCCCGGCGCCTCTGGCGCTGAACGTCGTGCCATGGGCCGGGTCGCTCAAGGACGAAGGCTGGTCCTCGGAAGAGCTCAAGATCCGCAACGAGTCACGCAAGATCCTCGGGCTGCCGTCGCTGCGCGTCTCCGCCACCTGCGTCCGGGTGCCGGTCGTAACGACCCACTCGGTCGCGGTGCACGCGGTTTTCTCGCGCCAGGTCGGCCGGGTGGCCGCATGGGAGACGCTGCGCGCCGCGCCGGGTGTCGTGCTGTGCGACGAGCCCGAGCGGGGGGACTTTCCCACGCCCGCGGACGTGGTGGGCACCGATCCGACGTGGGTCGGCCGGGTCCGCGAGTCGCTCGACGACCCGAACGCCATCGACTTCTTCGTGTGCGGCGACAACCTGCGCAAGGGCGCGGCGCTCAATACCGCCCAGATCGCCGAGTTGGTGGCGGCCGGACTTTCCTGACCGGCGGCGGAGCTATGTGCCTCGTTCATGGAGTATGTCCGGTTTCACCGGACCGTAAGATCTGCCGTCGGTAATTCGACTGCTACCGCCCGGTCGCTCGCGGTATAAAGGGCTAGCGGTCGCGAACCGGCCTCTCGAAGTCGCGTCGCAGCTAGATCCGATAATTCGAACAGCGTCACATTATTGCAAATAATATATGGTTTCGTGTCCTAACGGTTATCGGCGCTGATATAGTCGGACAGCCTGAGTGGCTGACAGCCGACGCGGAAGCGGGCCCGCGCCGGAGTTACGACTACGCAGAATGCTTTGCTAGCGACTGTCTAGGAGGTAAGCCCGTGGCAATGCCTCGCAGCCGTCCCCGCGGCCGTGAGAACGCCCGCCCGCCCGCTGGTGGCGCAGCCGCCGAGCACGCGACGAAGATATACGGTGTCGCGGCCGGGAGCGTCATCGTCACCATCGCGTTCCTGGCGCTGACCAGCACCGGTCGCGTCATCGACGCCGCGACCCAGCATTTCATGCTCTACTACGCCGGCGTCTTCGCGCTTATCGCGCTGTGCGCTTCGGTGACGCTCGGGCTGATCGCTACGGACCGCATGGTCTTGCAGCCAGCACACCGCATCTTCGTCCAGTCGGCCCATCGCGCCGCGTCCTTCGGGGCCGTGGCGTTCCTCCTGATCCACATCGTCACCGAGATCCTCGCGCAGCGTGTGCACCTGCTCGACTCCGTGGTTCCCTTCCTCTCGCCGTTCCGCACCTTCTACATCGGCCTTGGCACCATTTCCTCCGACCTCATCCTGCTCATCGTTGTAACGGGCATCTTGCGGAAGCGGTTCACCGGCCACGGAAAGGCCTGGCGCTGGCGGGCGATCCACTACACGTCCTACGCGGCCTTCGTGTTCGGCGTATGGCATGGCCTGCTCGGCGGCCGGCCTGGCAAGCCCTACGTGGACTGGAGCTACGGGTTCGTCGTTGCCTTCGTGGCGCTCGGGCTCGCGGTCCGCATCCTGGCCAACTCGCTGCGTCCCAACGAGACCGTCAGCGGCCCGCCGGTGACGGAGTCCGCGAGTTCGGCCTCCGCGCCGATGCGCGCGGCCTCGATGTTCGCGCAACTCGGTATTGTCCGCGCCGCGAGGTCGGCCGCCGTCATGGCGCGGTCAGCGCCGCAGCCGATGCTCTCGTCTCAGGCCGGTGGATGGGGCGCCGGTCAGGCGGAAGGAATGGCGCCAGTCCTCGCTGCCCTGCCCGCGGCGGGCGAGGAGTACCAGAGCGCCCCGTACGCTTTCGCTGATGGAGGGCAGCCCTACTACGAGCCGGGGTACGTGGGCCCCCCGCGCTACATGGGCGCGCCGCGGCGCGCCGACTCAGGTCCCATGCCGCGTGCGGCAACTGGCCCGTTTCCGCAGCAGGGCGGTCCCGCGCAGGTGCGCGACAGCGGCCCGATGCCCCGGGCCACGACTGGCCCGTTTCCGAGAGCAGGGAACGGTCCCGCCCAGGGACGGGCCGGGACGGCCAGCGGCCCGATGCCGCGTGCGGCAACCGACCCGTTTCCGCGGGTAGCGAGCGGTCCCGCGCAGGTGCGCGACAGCGGCCCGATGCCCCGGGCCACGACTGGCCCGTTTCCGAGAGTAGGGAACGGTCCCGCCCAGGTCTGGGGCAGCGGGCCGGACCCGGGTGCGACCTCCGGTCCCATGCCGCGTGCGGCGAGCAGGCCGATGCCCCGGGCCGCGACCGGGCCGATGCCGGCAGCGGGTCCGGTGGCGGGCGCGGGTCCTGCCGCCGCGGGCGGCGGTTCCGGGAGGCATCGGTCGACCGGGCCGGCGCCCCAGGCGGGGCAGTCGATGCCGCGCTCTCCCGGCGGCTCCGCCCGGCCTAGCGCCACCGGGCCGATGCCGCAGGGGGCCGGCGGGCCGATGCCGCGTGCGGCGACCGGGCCCATGCCGCGTGTGACCGGCGGGCCTGCGTCTCGCGCGGGGAGCGGGCCGATGCCGCGGGGGAGGACGGGCCAGGTGCCGCGGGCGGGCTCGGCGACGCCGCCCGGCGGTCGGGGGCTTCTGCGCGGCGGTACCCCGGCGGGCGGTACCCCGGCGGGCGGTACACGGGCGGGCGGCGGTCAGCGAGGCGCCAGTCAGGCGGGACGCGGCTGGCCGGGCGGGCGAAGCGCGCGCGGCCAGGCACAGCCGGCTGGGCCCGGCTGGGCCGCCGGATCGGCGGCCTGGGCAGGGGCGCCAAATCCGGCCTCATCGCCGCAGCCAGGCAGGTCAGCGGATTGGGCTGGGTCGCAAGGCCCGGCGGAGCCGGGCTGGGAGTCACAGGACTGGGCAGCGCCGCAGGGACCGGCGGGGGCGCCGGGCCTGGCAGGCGGCGAGGACTGGGCGGGGCCGCGAGACTGGACGAGGGCAACCGTCTGGACCGATGTGACGGGCGGTGGCGCGTGGAGTCCGGGTCAGCCTCCATGGGAGGGCGCCGGCGCGTCCGTGCCAGATCCCGCCTTCACGTACCGCGAACCGGGGCCGGGCATGCCAGGCTACCGGGGGGCCAGTGACCGATTCCGTGGGCGGTGACGAGTTCCGATGAATCCGAGCTCTGCCGCCGAACTCGACGTGCCGACGATCATGAGGATCGGCGCCGCCCGGATGACGGCCGGGCTGGACCGGATGACGCGGCTCGACCTCGATGCGCACAACGAGATATTCGGCCCCCTGCCGAGGGCGTCGGCTGACGAGCTCATCGCGATGGCCTCGCAGGTGGACCTGCGTGGCCAGGGCGGCGCCGCCTTCCCTTTCGCGCGCAAGCTGCAGACGGTCGTCGATACGGCGCGCAAGGCTGACCAGCCGACGATCGTCGTCGTGAACGCCACCGAGGGAGAGCCAGGATCCTTCAAGGACAAAATGCTCATGATCAGGTCGCCTTACCTGATATTGAGCGGCGCCGCGCTGGTCGCCGAGGCCATCGAAGCCGAAGAGATCATCGTCGGCGTGACGAGCAGCGAACTCGCCAACCGGTCGATCGAGGCGGCGATCGCCGCCGAACCCGGACTGCGGAAGATGGTCCGGGTCGTCCAGCAGCCGGAGCGCTTCATCTCCGGCGAGTCAGGGGCGCTTGTCCGCGGCATCAACGGCAAGAGGCCCGTTCCGCCTGGCCGCAAGACGCTGGCCGCCGAGCGCGGCGTGGACGACCTGCCCACGCTGCTCTCAAACGCCTCGACGTTCGCGCAGATATCGGTGCTCGCGCTGCTCGGGCCGGCCAGGTTCGCCTCGGTGGGCGTGCCCGAAGAGCCGGGAACCGTGCTGCTCAGCGTCAGCGGGTCGGCCAAGCACCCGGCCGTGGTCGAGTGCCCCACCGGAGTCCCGCTTGGCGCGATCCTCGATATCTGCCAGGCGCCAGCCGGCGACGGGGTGCTCGTCGGCGGCTACCACGGCATGTGGCTTGACGCAGAAGCGGCCTACCAGGTCCCGGTTGGCCGGGAAGGGATGGCGGCCGCGGGCGGCACCTTCGGGTCGGGCATCGTGCTTCCGCTCGGCGACGGCACCTGCCCGCTCGGCGAGGTCTCCCGCATCGCGAACTACCTGGCGGGCGAGTCAGCCGGTCAGTGCGGACCGTGCAAGCTCGGCCTGCCATCCGTCGCGCGGGCGCTGGCGGCGATCGTCGACGGATCAGGCGGAATCGAGGCGCTCGACGCGGCCCGGCGCGCGGCGGTCATGGTCAACGGGCGCGGCGCCTGTTCGCACCCGGACGGCGCCACGAGGTTCGTGCTCTCCGCGCTCGAGGTGTTCACCGAGGATCTCGCCGCGCACGTGTTCCACTCCACCTGCGGCCGCCCGGTTCGCGGCGTCCTGCCGCTTCCCGACGGGCCTGAGACGGCCGACGCCAGGCAACTCGTGGTGGACTGGGTGCGGTGCGAGGGCCACGGTCTTTGCGCGCACCTGGTGCCCGAGCTCATCCACCTGGACAAGATGGGCTATCCGGTCATCATGTCCATCCCGGTGCCGCCCTGGCTGGAAAAAGACGCGCAGCAGGCCGTGGACATGTGCCCGGCACTGGCGCTGCGGCTCGCCGCCGACCCGAACAAGCGCGGAGCCGGCCAGGGCCCCGCGACAGGGCCGATACCGATCGCGGCGCCGGCGGTTCGGACAAGCCTGCTGGGCGGCGGCCCCGGCGTCAGGCGGTCCATTACCGCCGGCTAGCGATCCGCCCGGCACCTGATGCCTAGCCCGGCCGGGAGCCGGGTGCGGTGCCGGGAGTAACCGGGGACCGTTCGGGATGAGAATCGGTGCTCGGGAACGGAGCGGCCACAGTCCAGCCGGCGGCCCGCCACAGCGCGGGTCTGACGGCCTGGCAGGCGTCGATAAGCAGCCGTCCCCGTGCGGCGGCGGTCGCGGCGGCCGGGTCGGCCGCGGCGAACTCCGGCCACGCGGTCCCGACGAGCACGGCGTCCGCCTGGTGCGCGGCCGCCACGGCACTGTCGCCGTATCGCAGGTGCGGGAACGCTACGAGCGCGTTGCCCGCCGCCTGCGGGTCGTAGACCACGACCTCGGCGCCGAGGCGGGCGAGGCGGTCAGCGACGTCGAGGCCAGGCGAGTCGCGCACGTCGTCGGTCCCGGGCTTGAACGCGGCGCCCCACAGCGCTATCCGCTTGCCTGGCAGGTGTCCCAGCAGGCCCTCGGCCAGGTCGACCACCTGCTGACGACGGCCGGAGTTGATGTCATCGACAACCGAGAGCAGGCCCGCGGCGCCTTTCGCGCCCGCGGTGGCGGCGAACGCCGCGAGCCCCCGGACGTCTTTCGGCAGGCAACCGCCGCCATAGCCGAGCCCGGCGGTGAGGAAGGCGCGGCCGATGCGCGGGTCCATGCCCACCGCGTCGGCGAGCAGCGCGACGTCCGCGCCGGTCCATGCGCAGATGTCGGCCATGGCGTTGATGAACGAGATCTTGGTGGCGAGGAAGGCGTTCGCCGCGCCCTTCACGAGCTCGGCGGTGACCGCGTCGGTGACCACGAGCGGCACGTCAGCCTCGGTCATCGGCCGGTAGACCTCGCGCAGCGTCACCTCGGCGGCGATGCTCGGCACGCCGAGGACGATCCGGTCCGGCCGGAGCGTGTCGGCGACGGCGTGCCCCTCGCGGAGGAACTCGGGATTCCACGCGACCTCGACGGCCTCTCCCGCGGGTGCCCGGCTGCTCAGTTCGCGGGCCAGGCCGCTCGTGGTGCCCGGCGGAACCGTGGATTTGCCGATCACGAGGGCGGGCCTGGTCAGGCGCGGAGCCAGTGCGCGGACCGCGGAGCGGACCTGCGAGAGGTCGTAGCCTGCACCGTACGGCAGGCTGGGCGTGCCCACGGCAAGGAAGTGCACGGTGCCGAAGGCGGCCGCTTCGGCGAAGCTGGTGGTGAATCTCAGCCCGCCGCTTCGGGTGTGCCTGGCCAGCAACTCGTCGAGGCCAGGTTCCATGAACCAGGCACGGCCGGTGTTCAGCAGTTCGACCTTGCCCTCGTCGGTATCGACACCGAGCACTTCGTGGCCGATCTCGGCCATGCATGCGGCGTGGGTAGCGCCCAGGTGCCCGCACCCGATCACGGTCAGTCTCATGGGCGGGGGTCCTTCCAGTCCAGGCTCCTCACGGGAGTCCTTGCGGGCGGTGCGCGCCGGAAGCGCCACTTCGGACCGTACGCTGCGGGAATGGCCGGGCGGTTGCCCCATGCTGAACGTCATCTGGCGCGATGCGGTCGGAATGCCGCCGACGAACGGACGCCCCGGTTAACCGAACGCGACCTTCTCGCTCAGCGCGGCGTGGTCAGGTACCTTCCGCGCGCCGCGCTGGCTTGGCTAGAGCGTGTCCGCCGGTTCGGGTTCGCCCGAGCGCGCGGATCGCGTCGAACCCGTGGGACGGCCCGGATCGCCTCTGTCGTGCAGGATCGTCGCGAGTTCGCGGTCGAAGTCGGCGAAGGCCTTGCGCAGGGCGGACTCGAGCCACGGGTCCGGGCGGGTGCGCAGGTGGCCGGTCAGGGTGAGGATCGCTCTAGCCGAGACGCCCTTGATGCCGTAGCCGACGAGCAGCAGCCAGAGCATCAGGAATGCCGCACCGAACATCACTGAAACGCTGGTGTAGTGGATGCCGAGGGAAAGCCCCAACGCCGAGCCCACCTCCTGGTAGCGCCACAGCCGAAGAAGCACCCGTCCTGGGTGGCCCCGGCGGGTGCGTCATTCTCTCCTAAAGTGGACGCATGATCGTTAACCGCGGAGTACGGCCTTAGTAAGTTCTTTGCCGGCCCCTTCGGGGGTGATGAAATTTTCGTGCATTCTGATCTGTTATGTGGCTAGCGCCACTGGACTTGGGCGAGTTTGTTTATCGGTAACCGCGATCTTCTCTCTCCCGGATCTCGATGGCTCAGAAGTGAGGCCGCTCGCCACCATGCTCGATATGTGGTGCGTTCTGTGGCATGATTCGAGTCATGACAACGACAACGGTTGAAGAGCTGATGACGGCCGCGCTGGACGCGCGGCGCGTCGCCCAGAGCGCGATACGCGTCGCGGTGCGGGAAGCGCGGGCCGCCGGGTGGTCCTGGGACCGTATCTCGGCCGCCCTCGGCGGCACCCCGAACGGCGAGACGCTCCGGCGGAATTTCGGCGCCAACGAGCAAGCTCCGCCTGCCCGACGCGGCGCCTTAGGCAGCTGCGAAGTTTTGACTTGCGGTTCCACAGGTTTCAAGCATTACTCCGGATTCAGCTCACACACGCCATGCATGCCATGGAGGACCAAGACGATGCGGGCGGACCATGCTGGCTGCAGTTAGCAAGTGTGACCTGCCGTTTCCTGAGTCGGGGTGGCCGGATTTGAACCGGCGGCCTCTTCGTCCCGAACGAAGCGCGCTGCCAAGCTGCGCTACACCCCGCCGCCTGCGCCGGACCGTGATCCGGGTGTTTCGGCGAACCTCCGTCAGTTTAGCGGATAGCCGGACCGCATGCGCACGCTGCCGCACGACGCCGGGAATCCCCTCAACGCGAGCGCCGTGGCACCAGCGTGAGCAGGGTCGCCTCTGGCCGGCAGGCGAATCTGGCCGGCGCCCACGGAGAAGTGCCGAGCCCGGCGGACACGTAGAGCCACGCGGTCCGGCCGTCCGCGGGCGCCGCTTGCGGGTGCATGCTGAGCCAGCGGACCCGTGCCCGGTCGATGCCGCAGTTCGTGACGAGGGCGCCGATCCCGGGGATCCGCAGCTGGCCGCCGTGTGTGTGCCCCGCGAGCAGCAGGTCGTAGCCGTCGGCAGCGAACTGGTCGAGCACCCTTGGCTCCGGCGAGTGCATGATGCCGATCCGCAGGTCCGCGGCCGGGTCAGCCTCCCCGGCGATCAGGCCGTAACGGTCCCTGCGGCTGTGCGGGTCGTGCACGCCGGCGAACGCGATGTCCAGGCCCCCGACGGCCAGCCGGCCGCGGCGGTTGCTGAGGTCCAGCCAGCCCCTGGCGGACATCTCCACGCCCAGCTTCTCCCAGGGCAGGTCGGGCTCGACATCCGCATGCTCGCCCGCGCTCGACCGCCACAGGTAGCGAGCGGGGTTCCCGGGCTTGGGGGAGTAAAGATCGTTGGAGCCGTAGACGAAGACCCCGGGCCGCTCGAGCAGCGGCCCGAGAGACTCGGTCAGGTGCCCGACGGCAAGCGGCGACGCTATCGAGTCGCCTGTGTTTACCACGAGGTCAGGCTCGAGGGAGGCGAGCGACCGCACGAACGCCATGAGCCGATGCCGGCCGGGCGTCAGGTGGATGTCGGAGATATGCAGCACCCGCAGCGGGGCCGCGCCAGGCGGCAGGACCGGGACGTCCTGCTGCCTGAGCACAAACCAGTTGCGCTCGAGGACGGTGACATAGCCCAGCGCCGCGCCGCCGGCGGCCGCGAGGGACATCAGGAATCGTGCTCGCACCTACCCATGGTGCCACGCGACTGGCGGTGCGCCGTCCGTAATCCCCTTGCCTGCGTCCGGCAGGATAGATGCGTGAACGGACTCAAGGCACGGCTGCGCGCCGACCTCAACGCCGCGATGCGCGCTCGCGACCAGGTGCGGATGCGCACGCTGCGAATGGCGCTCACCTCGATAACGACCGAGGAGGTGTCCGGAGAGACCGCGCGGGAGCTGTCAGACGACGAGATCGTCAAGGTGCTGACCCGCGAGGCGAAGAAGCGGGGAGAGGCCGCGGACGCGTTCGAGTCGGCGGGCCGCGCCGGCCAGGCGGCGGCCGAGCGCGCCGAAGGCGACGTGCTGGCCGGCTACCTGCCGGCCCAGCTCGCCGACGATGAGCTCGCCCGTTTCGTGGCGGCGGCGATCGCCGAGACCGGCGCCGCGGGCATGTCCGGGATGGGCAGGGTCATGAAGGTCCTGACCCCTCAGATCGCGGGACGCGCTGACGGCGCCCGGGTAGCGGCGGAAGTTCGCCGCCAGCTAGCTGGCGACGGCTAGCGCAGGCCACGGCCGACGGCGAGCCTGACGGCCGGGTGACGCCGCGGCTCCGGCTGGCGGCCCGCTAGGGGTGGGGCGGGATGCCGCCGCCGCCGCCCTTACCGCCACCGCCGCCGGTGCCGCCGCCGCCGCCGGTGCCGCCG
>DAHVAN010000256.1 GCA_027314595.1 Actinomycetota bacterium
TGGCTGGTCCACGAAGGCGGCTGGCGGCTGCTCAAACACCCCGACGGCCGCATCACCGCCATCCCCCCGCCCCCCGGCTGGCAGCCAGGCACCATCTACCGATCCGGCAAACCCGTCCGCGAACCACCCCCGGCCACCGCCAGCCCGGCCAGGACGTAGCCGCGCAGCCGCGGCCCGGTCCGCACGATGATGGCTGGCCGCCAGTCCACCGCAGGTCAGCCGGCGTACGAGCCAGACCGGCAGCCCGGCAGACCGGCAGCCCGGCAGCCCGGCAGCCGGGTAGTCAGGTCACTACGGCAGGCCCTACCGGGAGATCATAGGTGCGGCGCACGCTGCTGCCCAGGCGGGTGATATCGGCACCGTAGACATGCAGCGAGACCGCCACATCCGCGCCGACGTTACGAACCGGGCCGGCTGGACGGCCCGTGACATCCGTCATGCGCGCTCCCGCCTGGCGGATCGCCGGCTGCCTGTCAGGACGCATGGCACTCCCTGTGTCAACCTGTTGCCGTGTTGATCTTGGTGGCTGGCTGGGTTGCGGGTGGTCAGCTGTCGCTGAGGAGCTCGTCGATGGTGAGCAGTTCACCGCAGGGGCAGTGGCCGCCGGGGCCGAGTCGGCGGCAGGGCCGGTTGCAGTCGGGGCACCATTGGCTGGAGTGGTAGCGGGTTTCGCAGTCGTCGCACTGGTAGATGGTGCCCTGGCGGCGGGGCCGGGCGGGCGGGACGGCGGGTCCGGGCGGCGGGTTGCCTGCGCGCCGTCGCCAGGCGGCCTGGCGGCAGGCGCCGGTGCAGTAGCGGCGCCGGCCGGCGCGGGTGAACGGGGTGCCGCAGACGGGGCAGGCGGCCTCATCGTTACGGGCATCGTTACGCGGCGGGGGCATTCACGCGGCCGCGGGCTGGGTGAGGCGGCTGGCGGCGCCGTGCCGGGCGGGGTCGTAGGGCACGCCGTCGAGCCAGCAGCGGTAGATGACGCGGATCCAGGCGCGGGCCAGGATGCGCACGGCGTGGGGGTGGTCCTTGCCGGCGGCGCGGGCGTCGTTGCAGATCCGGGCGGCCCAGGGGCTGGCGTGGCGGCTGTTGTCGGCGAAGGTGGTGACCGCGGCGCGGAACCGCTTGTTGCAGGCCCAGCGGAAGTGCACGGCGCGGTGCTTGCCGGACTGGCTGGTGACGGGGATGACCCCGGCGAGGGCGGAGACGGAGTCGGGCTGCTCGTAGGCTGGGCGGCAGTCGCCCCACTCGGCGAGCACCCGGGCGGCGTTGATCTGACCCGACCTTGGCAGCGACGTGAAGATCTCGCCGTCCGGGTGCTCTCCGGGGCGGGCGGTCACGGACCGGTCGAGGTTCTTCACCGAGGCGTTCAAGGCCTGCAGGACGGCGACTGCGGAGAGCACGGCGTCGCGCAGCGCCCCGGCGAGCGCCTCGCGGCTGGTGCCCGCGGGCGCGGCGCGCAGCCGGGCGAGCAGCTGCGCGGCGCTGCGCCGGCCGGAGTAGCCGTGGCTGGCGCAGAACGCTGCCATCCGCTTCTCGCCCAGATGCGCGGCAGAAGCCGGAGTCGGGTAGCAGGTCAGGAACGCCAGGCTGATCGCCGACTCGACGTCAGCGAAGATCTCCTTAGCGCCGGGCCAGTGCGCCTCCAGCAGCGCCGGCAGCTGGCTGGTGGCCGCGACCCGCATCTCGACCAGGTCTCCGCGGGCCCGCACGACGGTCCGCAGCGCCAGCGTCTGATCAGAGTAGGGCGTCATGACCCGCAGCTTGTGCGCGCGCAGCCGCAGGTACTCGGCGATCACCGCGGCGTCGCCGGCGTCGGACTTGGCACCCGACAGCACCTCGCCGTCCCGCCAGGCCTTGATCGCGTTCGGCTTGACCGGCACCACCGGGTGGCCGGCCTCCAGCAGCAGGTCCACCAGCCGCCCGTCCGGCCGCTCGATGCCGATAGGCATACCGCCCGGGTCGCCGTAGCGGGCCAGCCGGCGCAGCAACACGGCGATCCCGTCCGCGGAATGCTCGACAGTGAACTCGGCGACGATCTTCCCGGCCGCGTCCAGCACGCACACGGCGTGAGACTCAGCGGCCCAGTCGATCCCGGTGAAGAAACGCGCTTCAGGCAGCACAAACGACACAACAGCTCCTCAAGATGGCAGCGACGACCCGGCGAGGAGGACAGCTACCGGGCGGTCACTAACCGGCGCTCTGCGGCGCGTCTCCCTGTTGCCAGTCCGTGCCCCCGCAGAAACCGGGGGCGGTGGTGTCATGCTGGCCGTCTTCCGGCGACCGAACTAGACCGTCACCCCGGCTCCCGCCGAGTCCCAACAACGGCCACCGTAGCGGTGCCCGCACTAAGGATGGTGCCCTAGTGACCACACTGGAGCAGCACGAGCAGCAGTTCCGGGGCGGGCCGGACGGGGTACCGGCGGCCAACGGGGCGACTCCGGCCGCACTGGACTACTGGCGGCGCACGCTCGCCAACCTGCCGATCCTGGACCTACCGGCCGACCGGGGCGACATCGGGACACACCAGCCGCCGGCCCGCTTCGTCCCCGTCGAGGCGCCTGCCAGTACGATCACGCCCCTGCGGCGCCTCGCCGCGTCGGAGGACACGAGCCTCTACGTGGTGCTGCTCGCCGCCTACATCGTGCTGCTCGGCCAGCTGACTGGGCAGCGCGACGTGATGGTCGCGGCATCGCCGGCCGACCGGGAAGCGGAGAACCCGCTCGTGCCGCTGCGGACCGGACTCGACGGAACGCTGAC
>DAHVAN010000257.1 GCA_027314595.1 Actinomycetota bacterium
GCAGCAGCGGGTCGCGATCGCCCGGGCGATCGCCTGCCGGCCGCCGGTCCTGCTGGGCGACGAGCCGACCGGCAACCTCGACTCCGGCATGGCCACGGACATGTTCAGGCTGCTCAAGAACCTCCCGCGTCACCGGCCTGAGCCCGGCCCAGCTCGGCGCGCTCGGCCGCTGCCCGGCGTCGCCGCGGTCAGCGCCGACCTGCGCTACGTCACCACCACCGCGACGGCCGGCGGCCCCCAGGACATCGTGATCGACGGCGGGAGCCTGGCCACCGCCCCGGTCAACACCGTCCTGCTGATGTCCGGCCGGCTCCCCGGGCCAGGCGAGGCGCTCGCCGACGTCGCCGACGGCCAGGCCGCCGGCTACCCCGTCCCGCCCGGCGGCACGCTCGGCGTGCGGGCCGCCGGCGGCGCGACCGCGGCGCTGCGGGTCAGCGGCACCGGGCTGAACCTCGCCTACACCCCCGGCGCGAACAGCACCGGCGTACCGGCCTTCTACACCTCGGCCGCCACCGCGCAGGCGCTCAGCGGCACCCGCGGCTACAACCACCTGGGGTTCCGGCTCACCAGCGACAGCCCCGCGGCGCAGGACCGGGTCATCGCCGGCACCATCCTCGGCGTCGCCGTCGCCTACCTGCTGGCCCGCTACTTCGCCGAGCGGATCGTCGATGTCTCGCTCGGCTTCGGCATCTCGGTCCCGCTCGTCGTGGCCAGCCTGGTGGTCGGCCCGGCGCTCGCGGTCGCCGCAGCGCTGCCCGCGCTGCGGCGCGCGCTGCGCAAGCCGGTGGCCGAGACCCTCACCGCAGCCGGCACAACGGCCAGCCGTACGCGGCATGGGGCCTCGGCCCCCGTCCCCTCTACTCCTACCGGCTCAGCGCCGGCCGCTGGCTCACCGATGCGGACGGCGCCGCAGCGACTCCCCCGGTAGTGCTCGGCCCGGTCCTCGCGGACGCCTCAGGCGCGCGGGCCGGGCAGGACCTCACCCTCGACATGGCCGCCGGGCCGGTCAGGGTCCGCGTCATCGGGATCGACACCGGCAGGAACAACAGCGGCAGCATCGTCTACTTCCCGCTGCCGGCCCTGGAGCGCCTGGACGGCACGCCCGGTACCGCCAGCTCCCTGCGGGTCAGCACCGCCAGCCCAGCGCACGCCGCCATCGACCGGGCGGCCACCGCCGTCGCCAGCCGGCTCGCCGCCGCCGGCTACCCGGTCACCAGCGGCAGATGGACTTCAGGCGGCGCGGCGTCGCGATCGTCGTCGACCTGGACAAGGTCGAGGGCAGGGGGCCGGAAGGTCCGCCCAGCACAGCGCGGCACCGCGGGCCGTGAGCACCGCGCGGACGCGGTCGCTCCACCACGACGGGTGGCGCGGCTCGACGGCGACCCGCACGGTCGGGGGAAACTGGGCGAGCGCGCCGTCGAGCAACTCCTCGTCGGCCCGCATGGTGGGCGGAAGCTGCAGGAGCACCGGGCCGAGCCGGTCGCCGAGGCCGGCGAACGCGCCGAGCATGCGGTGCACCGGCTCCGCGGGGTCGCGGAGCCGCCGTACATGGCTGAGGTAACGGCTGGCCTTCACCGCCATCACGAAACCGTCGGGTGTCCGCTCGCGCCACCGCTCGAAGGCGTCGCGGGCGGGCAGCCGGTAGAACGTGCCATTGTTCTCGACAGTGGCGAACTGGCCGGCGTAGTACTCCAGCCACCTGCGCTGCGGTACGTCCCGCGGGTAGAACTCGTCGCGCCAGTGCCGGTACTGCCAGCCCGAGGTCCCGGCCAGGACGGGCATGGCGATCACGTTACCCCCGCCGCCAGCCGGAAGGTCGCCGGCGCATCACCTCTGGCGGGGGATGCGCCGTCGTGGCGCGCGCCCGATCGTGGAACGGGGGGCTGGCCATGGCGGACAAAATCGACAAATCGCAACGGGGCTCGGTGCAGTTGATCGCCACGATCACCAAGTTGGCCGCGCTCCGCAATCCGCGCCGCGACATTCCGCGGGCCACCATGCTCGGCACGATCGCGGCCGCCGTCGTCTACATGCTCTCGCTGACGGCGGCATCCGGGATCGTGCCGACCCCCGAGCCGCCGCGTACCGGAAGGAGGCGGCGCGGGCATGACCACGCACGCTGACGCCACGGGCCGCCGGGCCGCGCATGCCGACGACTGGTACTCACGCTCACCGGAGGAGGTCACCGCTGCCTTCTCGGTGAACCCGGCAACCGGGCTCAGCGCCGCGCGGGCGGCGGAACTGCTCGGCGTGAACGGCCCGAACGCGCTGCCCGAGGAGAAGCCGAAGCCGGGCTGGCTCCTATTCCTCGACGAATACCGCAGCTACATGCAGATCATCCTGGTCGCCGCCGCGGTGGTGTCACTGGCGATCAAGCAGTGGAGCACAGGGGTGCTGCTGATCGTGCTGACGGTGCTCAACGCGGTGATCGGCATGCGGCAGGAGGGCAAGGCGGAGAGCGCGATGAACGCGCTCAAGTCCATGATGAAGGCGACCGCCCGGGTACGGCGGGATGGCGCCGAGGCGGTGATCCCCGCCGAGGAACTCGTCACCGGCGATGTGGTGCTGCTCGCGGCGGGGGATCAGGTGCCCGCCGATGGCCGCATCATCGCGGCCAGCGCCCTGCAGATCGACGAATCGGAGCTGACCGGAGAGAGCCTGCCGGCCGCCAAGGACGCGTCGACCATAACCGGGCCTTCCCGCCAGCTGAGCCCGGGCGACCAGGTGAACATGGCGTTCATGAACACGCCCGTCACGCACGGCAGCGCGACGATGATCGTGACGGCCACCGGCGCTGGCACCGAGCTCGGCAAGATCTCCGGGATGCTGTCGGCCACCGTGCGGGAGGAATCGCCGCTCACCCGCGAGCTCAACCGGCTGACACTGTGGATCGCCGCCGCCGCGGGCCTGACCATGATCGTGATGTTCGCGCTGGGCCGCAGCCGCGGCCAGGCCTGGGACGCGCTGTTCGTCAGCGCGGTCTCGCTGGCCATCGCCGCCATCCCCGAGGCGCTGCCCACGGTGACGCAGACGATCCTGTCGCTGGGCGGGGTGGACCTGGCCAAGCGGGACGCGATCGTCAAGGACCTGCCTTCGGTGGAGACGCTGGGGTTCACCACGGCGATCAACTCCGACAAGACCGGCACCCTGACCATGAACCAGATGACCGCGGTGGAGGTGGTGGATCCCACCGACCGGTACACGATCTCGGGCACCGGCTACGGCCTGGAAGGCACGGTCCACCGCGCGGCAGGCTCGACGGACACATTCGAGGACGCGATCTTGCCGTACCTGATCGCCAGCGACTCCAGCCTCGTGGAAGGGAAGGTGGTCGGCGACCCGACGGAGGGCGCGCTGCTCGTCCTTGGCCACAAGGGCGGCCTCGACATCGACGCGACCCGCGAGCGGCTGCCGCGGCTGGCCACCCTCCCGTTCGATCCCTGCTACAAGCTCATGGCCACGTTCAACTCCGCGGCGGACGGGTCGGGCCGCCCGATCGTGCGGCTGTTCGTCAAGGGCGCGGCCCCGGCGGTGCTGGCCAGGGCCGCCAGCGCCCTGTCGCAGGGCAAGCTCGTCCCCTGGGACGCCAAGCTGAACGCGCGGGCCCAGGAGCACATGGAACGCATGGAGCGCAACGGCCGGCGGGTCATGGCGGCGGCCATCAGGGACATCGATCCTTCGGACTTCGACCCCGGCGGCGACCTGCTCAGCTACGTGCACGACCTGCAGGTGACCAGCCTGGTCGGGATGGCCGACCCGCCAAGGGAGGAGTCCCGGGCAGCGGTCGCCAGCGCCCAGGCCGCCCACATCAGGGTGCGGATGGTGACCGGAGATGACGTGATCACCGGCGCGGCCGTCGCCAGGCAACTCGGGATCGAGGGCGACGCCGTGCTTGGCGCGGAATTCGCGGCCATGCCCGAAGAGGAGCGACTGGCCCGCATCGAGGGCATCGGCGTGGTCGGCAGGGTGGCGCCAGAGCACAAGGTGCTGCTCGCCGACACGCTGAAGAAGAGGGGTGACGTGGTCGCGATGACCGGCGACGGCGTCAACGACGCCCCGGCCATCAAGGCGGCCGACATCGGGATCGCCATGGGCTCGGGCACCGAGGTGGCCAAGAACGCGGGCCGGATGATCCTGTCCGACGACAACTTCGCGACGATCGTCTTCGCGGTCGAGATGGGCCGCAAGATCTACGACAACCTCACGAAGTACATCCGCTTCGTCCTCGTCCTGCTGGTCGTGTTCGTCCTGACGTTCCTCGGCGCGACCCTGTTCAACATCGCGGCGGGCGAGCCGTTCACGCCCGCGCAGGTGCTGTGGGTCCACTTCATCGTCAACGGCCCGTTCGGCTTCGCGCTCGGGTTCGACAAGGAAAGCCCCGGGCTGATGGAACGGCTGCCGCGCCCGCGCGGGGAGCCGGTGCTGACCAGGGCAGTGATGATCACCGTCGGCCTGGCCGGGCTGGCCACCACGATCGGCCTGCTGTTGATGATCAAGCTCGGCGAGTCCCACTACGGCAGCACCGCTGTCGGGAACTCCATCGCGTTCACGACGTTCGCGCTCTGCCTGATCGTCGCGGCGGTGGAGTGCCGCAGCGAGACGGCGACCGTGGTGACGACGGCCACCTTCGACAGCAAGCAGATGAACTGGGCGATGCTCGGGGAGTTCGTGCTCGCGGTGCTCGTCACCCAGATGGACGCGCTGCGGCGCCTGCTGGGCACGACGCAGCTGAGCCTGCGTGAATGGAGCTGGGCGCTGCTGCCCGCCATCGTCCTGCTGGCGCTGTGGGAACTCGGCAAGCTGATCGCCCGGCGCAGAGCGGCGGCCGGCGCGGCCGGCGCGATGGGGCCGCCGGATGCCGGCGCCCGCGCACCGGCGGCGGGCCCGCGGCTGCCCAGGCAGCGCGCCGGGTCAGGCGCTGAAACCGATCGCCGCGGCCTTACCGCTGAAGGGAGTCACGAGCAATGACTACATCCGAAGTTGCGGCAGGTGAACAAGGCGCGGCAGGTGAACTAGGCGCGGCAGGTGAACTAGGTCCGGTGAGTTACCTGATCGTCGAGTTTCCCGGGAGCACGATGACGGGAGAGGCATTCCCGCTCCTGGTGGATCTCGTGGATCGCGGCCTGATCCGGATCCTGGACCTGGAGTTCGTCACCCGCGACCCCGACGGGTCGATGCGGACCGTCGAACTGCGGGATCTCGATTCCGATGGCCGGTTCAACCTGACGATGTTCGAGGGGACGAACTCGGGGCTTCTCGACGAAGGCGACTTCGCGGAAGCGGCATCGACGATCGAGCCCGGTTCCTCGGCCGCCATCTTGATCTTCGAGAACCACTGGGCGATGCCCTTCGTCCAGGCACTACGGCGAACCAGCGCGCAGCTCGTGGCCGCCGGATACATCCCGCAGGACACCCTGGAGGCCTCGGTCATCGCGACAGAGCACTGAACAGGCAAGGAAAGGACACCACCATGCCCGGACTCCTGCGCGGAGTCGCCCGCACCGCCGTCATCGCCGGCACCGCGACGCACGTGTCGAACAACGTCTCACGCCGGCAGGCCAACCGCTGGGCCCGGCAAGAGGAAGACCAGCAGCAACAGCAGCAACAGCCCGCGCCGCCGCCGAAAGACACCGTCACCCAGCTCAAGGAGCTCGCGGACCTGAAGGCCCAGGGCATCCTCACCGACGAGGAGTTCCAGGCGCAGAAGGCGAAGATCCTGGCTTCCTGACGCGCCGGCCGATCCGGCTCAGACGCGTCCGCCGTCGACCACGATGCACTGGCCGTTGATGTAGTCAGCGTCAGGGGTGCACAGCAGGTAGACCGCTCCGGCGGCCTCCCTGGCCGTGCCCGGGCGGCCGAACGGGATCACCGTGGCCGCCATGGCGGCCCGCTCTGGGTTGAGTCCCACCTTGATCTGGCGGCCCTCGATCTCCACGGTGGCGTTGTCCGCCGCCGTCGACTCGGTCATCCGGGTGAGGATGAAGCCGAACGCGACGGCGTTGACGTTGACCTTGTACCGGCCCCACTCCTTGGCCAGCGTCTTGGTCAGGCCGATCACGCCGGCCTTGGCGGCGCCGTAGTTGGCCTGGCCGGCGTTGCCGTAGAAGCCGGACGTGGAGGAGATGTTGACCACCTTGCGGTGGTAGCCGGCCGGGTTCGCCTTGAAGTACGGCAGCGCGGCGCGCAGGATCCGGAACGGGGCCGTCAGGTGAACGCCGACGATCGCGTCCCACTGCTCGTCGGTCATCTTCTGGATGACGTTGTCCCACGTGTACCCGGCGTTGTTGACGATGATGTCCAGGCCGCCGAAGGACTGCACCGCGGCGCTCACGAACCGCTCGGCGAAGCCCTCGGCCGTCACCGAGCCGACGTGCGCGACCGCCCTGCCGCCCGCGGCGCCGATGTCGGCCGCGGTCTGCCCGGCCGGGCCGGCGTCGAGGTCGTTGACCACGACGCTCGCGCCCTCGGCGGCGAGCCGGAGCGCTATCTCGCGGCCGATGCCGCGGCCCGAGCCTGAGACGATCGCGACCCTGCCGTCCAGCGTTCCCATGATCCGTCCTTACCCTTTCTCCACGCCCTGTCATCGTCTCAGACCCGTGCCGCGTGCCGCCGTGACTTGCGTTGCTTCCGGATCTCGATGATAAGGAAACCTGTACATCTCTTACCCGCTATGACACGATGCCGGTTCAGTGGCACACGTACTCAAATCTGCGCTGCAAGGAGGCACCCCCATGCAGATGAGACCACTGAAGCTCCGCAAGCCCCTGACCCTGGCCGCAGGGGTCAGCCTGATCGCCGGCGCGGCCGCGCTGGCCGTGCCAGCCGCCGCGGCCGCGGCGCACGGCGCGGCACCTGGCAGCGAGGTCACGGGCACGCTGGCGGACGGCACCACCTGGGTGGCGGATTTCCCCGCCTCCTGGAACGGCACCCTGATCCTCTACAGCCACGGTTTCGGCCCGCTGGTCGCGCAGGACGCGCCGGACCCAGGGACCAAGGCCGCGCTGCTCGCCGACGGGTACGCGCTCGCCGGCTCCTCCTACGACCCGACCGGCTCGGAGTGGGCCCTGGACACCGCGGTCAGCGACCAGTTCGGGACCCTCGCGGCCGTCGAGTCCACCGTCCTGCCGCACCGCCCGGCGCACGTGCTCGCCTTCGGCACCTCGATGGGCGGCCTGGTGAGCGCCATGGAGGCGCAGCAGGGCCGGGGCAGGATCAACGGCGCGCTGACCACCTGCGGCATCGTCGGCGGCGGGGTCAACCTGAACGAGTACCAGATCGACGGCGAGTACGCCCTCGCCCAGCTGCTGCTGCCCGGCCAGAACGTGCAGCTCGTCGGGTTCGCCAACCCCGGCGCGGCCCTCGGCACCGCCGCCGAGCTGACCGCGGCCGCGGCGCAGGCGCAGAAGACGCCGGCCGGGCGGGCCAGGCTGGCGCTGGCCATGGCGTACCTGAACGTGACGCCGTGGAACCCCTCAAGCGCCGCGCCGGTTCCGGCCGGCGACCCGGCGGCGCAGGAGGCAGCCCAGTACAACGTGCTGTTCGGCGGCGCCTTCAGCATCCTCGACTTCATCGAGCTCGGCCGCGTATCGATCGACCAGGCCGACGGCGGCCAGGCGACCTGGGACGTCGGGACGAACTTCGCCGCGGCGCTCAGGCGCTCGCCGTTCCGGCGCGAGGTCGGCGCCCTCTACAGGACGGCCGGCCTGAGGCTGCGCGGCGACCTGATGGATCTGACCGCCAACACCAGCATCACGGCGAACCCGGCGGCGCTGCGGTCGCTTTTCCGCACGTCCGTCCCGACCGGGCGGCTCGAGGTGCCCGAGCTCGACCTGCACACGATCGGTGACAACCTCGTCCCGGTCCAGAACGAGAACTACTACGCCAGGCTGGTCCGGCGGGCCGGCAGCGGCCCGCTGCTGCGCCAGGCGTACACGGAAAGCTTCGGGCACTGCAACTTCAGCTCCGCCGAACTGGTCGCGGGCGTCCAGGCGCTGATGCACCGGGTGACCACCGGCCGCTGGGGCGACGCCGCGACGGCCGCGAGCCTGGAGCGGGCGGCCACCGCCCTGAACCTCGGCCCGGCCCGCTTCACCAACTACCACCCCGGCGAGCTCACCGGGGCAGTCCCGATGCGCCGCCACTGAAGAGTCAGTCGCCTCCGTTCGGGATAATCAAAAGCTCTTGACCGAACGGAGGCGTTTCTCCGCCTCCAACAGGAACCGGACCGTCCCCGCGGGCAACCCCGGGGCGGTCCGGCTCACGGCAGCAGGTCCGGCTCGCTGGCCGCCAGGGCCTGCTCGGCGGCGGCCGCGCGCGGCCGGCCGGGCAGCGCGACGGCCACCAGCACGAAACCGGCCGCGGCAACGCCGCCGGCGACCGTGCAGCCGTAGGCCAGGCCGTGCAGGAACGCCTGCACCGCGGCGGCATCCAGCCCTCGCGCCACGCTGCCGAGTCCGGCCGCGCGCAGTTGCCGCGCGGCGAGCGCGGCGCCGCCTACCGACCCCCTCGCGGCGGCGGCGGCGCTGGCGGGCAGGCCCGGCGGCAGCGTCGCGAGCAGCCTGCCCGTGTACAGCGACGAGGCCACGCTGCCGATGATCGCGACGCCCAGGGTGCCGCCGAACAGCCGGGTCGATCCGTTGACGGCCGAGGCGAGGCCCGCCTTGTCCAGCGGGACGGCGCCGAGCACCGCCTCGGCCGCCGGCGCCTGCGTCAGCCCGAGCCCGGCGCCGAGCACGACCTCCTGGGCCGCCATGATGGCATAGGAGGTGGTCTGCGATTCCCGCGATGTCCAGAACATGGCCAGCGCGAACAGGGCAAGGCCGGCGCCGACGATGAGCTTGTTGCCGATCCGCACCGCGAGCCGGGTCCCTGCCACCGACACCACCGCGACGGACGCCGCGAGCGGCAGCAGCCGCACGCCGGTGCTCAGCGGGCTGTACGACTTCACGACCTGGAAGTACTGAGTCGCCAGGAAGATGAAGCCGAGCAGCGCGAACAGCGCGACCGCCACCGCGCCGCTGGCCGCGGTGAAGCGGGGGTTGCGGAAGAGGCTGACGTCGATCATCGGGTATCGCGATCGCGACTCGGCGGCCGCCGTCACGGCCAGCATCGCGACGCCCCCGGCGATGGCCGCGACGGACCGGGCCGAACCCCAGCCCCATCCCGGCGCCTCGATCACGCCGAACACGAGCACGCCCATCCCGGCGGCGGACAGCACGAGGCCGCGCCAGTCCACCCGCGGCGTGGCCGGATCGCGCGAAGCGGGCACGGCGACCGCCACGCCCACGACGACAACCGCGGCGAGCACGGCCATCAGCACGAAAATGCTGCCCCACCAGAAGCGCTCGAGCAGCCAGCCGCCGGCGATCGGGCCCACCGCCACGCCGGCCCCGGCGCAGGCGCCCCACAGGCCGATCGCCCGGGCCCGCTCGCGCCGGCCGGTGAATATGCTGCTGATCAGCGCCAGCGTGGCGGGGAATATCATCGCCGCGCCCACGCCCATCACGGCGCGCGCCCAGATCAGCCCGGCCGCCGAGCCGGCCTGCGATCCGGCCACGCTGGCCGCGCTGAACACCGCGATTCCGGCCAGCAGCATGCCCTTGCGGCCCAGGCGGTCCGACAGGCTGCCCGCCGCGAGCACGAGCGCGCCGAACGCGAGACTGTAGGCGTCCACCACCCACTGCAGGTCGGTGGTGCTCGCGCCGGTCTGCCGCACCAGGTCGGGCAGCGCGACGTTCACGATCGTGGTGTCGATGTTGAGGATCAGCGCGCCCAGGCACAGGGCGCCAAGCGCCGCGCTCCTGCTCCTGCTCTTGCTCCTGCTCCGCAGCGGGCGGCGCGCCGGCCGGCCGGCGCCGTAAGAGCCCGTCATGAGCGTCCGCCTGCGGGCGGTAGCGGTCGAGCCTGACCCGGTGCGCGGGCAGGACCGCGTCTTCGGGCAGGCCCCGCAGGAAGAACCGCAGTGCCTTCCGCTTGATGTGGCGCTTCAGGGGGTTGACGCGGCTGAGCGTGAGCGCCTCGTCCAGCGAGCCCCGGACGTCGATCACGACCGGGATCTCACGGATGTTCGCGAGCCGGTCGTAGCTCGGCCCGACCCTGATCCAGGACTCACCGAAGATGATCTTGCAGCGGCGGTAGAGGCGCGCCTTGCACAGCACGAGCAGGTACTCGTAGCGCTGGCTCAGCGCGTGGTGCCACACCGCCCGGTACAGCATGAGCGCCGCCTTGCCGTTCGTCCCTGGCTCGCGCACCAGGGCCGATATCTCCCCGCAGGCAGCCGGATCGAGTGCTTCGAGCCGGTGTCGGTATCGCGGATACAGCGTCCGCCCTTCGCGGAAGAACGGAAACGAGCCGAGTCCCGAACCCGGGTCGGCGAAGATGACGCGCGCCGCCGCGACAGTCCGCGGCACGCCGTGGCTGAAGTCCTGCACGCTGAAGTACCGGGCGTGCGTCTGGTACGGGTCGGCCGCAAGCCCGATGTGGCCCTCGCCCGTGATGGCCTCGGCTGGCTGGATGCCCGCCCGCAGGTACGTCCGCGCGTGCAGTTCCTTCGCGGCGCCAAGCTCGTCCGGCTCGCTGACGACGACGGCGCGCAGGTTCGGTACCTCGGCGTCGAGCTGGCGGTAGTACTTCAGCGTCTGCCTGATCACGGTTCGGCTCCTGCCTTCGGGGACTGATCGCCGGGAACGACCCGCATGCCAAGGCCGGTCACGTGGTAGATGCGCAGGCCATCGACCCACAGCCAGCCGTCGGCGAGGACATGCCGGCTCTGCCGCCCCGGGGAGTCGTCCTGGCCGGCCGCGGTGATCTCGACCTCTACGGTGATCTGGCCGTCGGTGGGCCGGACCTGGCCGCGGTACTTCCAGGTCAGCGGCTGGCCGGTCATGACCGGCTCGAATCGCGGGCTGACCAGCCCCGCCGGGGCGCCGCGCTCGATCATGTACCACTGGAGCAGCTGGCACATCGCCTCGACACCGAGCGAGCCCGGCATGACCGGGTCCTGGAAGAAGTGCGCACGGAAGAACCACTCGCCAGGATCGACGTCCTTGCACGCCCGCACCCGGCCGAGCCCGGCCCGTCCGGCATCGGGCCAGTAGCCGGTGACCCGGTCCAGCATGAGCAGCATCGGCCCGGGCAGGCGCGCCGGACCGGCGAAGAACTCCGGCGGGCTGGCGCGCAGGTCGGCGGCGAGCTCGGCGGGCTGCGACATGACGGCTCGTTCCGCCTCCGACGGCGCCAGGCCGACCTGGCTGGCCAGCGCTTCGGCCGGGAAGAAGCCGAAGACCGTCTGCATGTCGAACACGGCCTGCCCGTCGGCCGGCCCGCCGACGCCGGCGCACGCGGCGGTGAACGACACGATCGTGACATCGCCGAGCTGGGACAGGCTGTCCAGTGTGACCTTGGTGCGCAGTGCGGAGGTGCCTGCCGGCACCTCGCGCAGCACCGTCCCGGTGCCGTCGAGGTTGCGGAATCGCAGGTCCGCTCGCGACGCCAGGACAGTGCCGGCGTAGCTGGCCAGCCAGCCGCATGGCTGCAGCGCCACCTCCATGAGGACGGCGAACGGCATCGTGCCCGCGCCGCTGTCCTGGAAGTACCAGGCCTGCGCGGGCACGTCGTACTCGGCGGTGGCGGTGGTCCCAGGCCGCAGCGAACCCGGAGGGCCGTCCACCGCGACGATCCTGGTCACGAAGTGATAGGGCGGACCGGGCAGGCGCGGCAGCACGCGCGGCCCGTCGAAGCGCGCGTAAGCGGGGCCGAACGCCTGCGTCGGCCGTCCCCAGGCGCACGCCAGCAGTGCCGCGTAGTCCTGCCGGACGCCGTCCACGACCGCGCCCGCCAGCCCGCCGTGGCCGGTGAGCCCGCCGTGGCCCGCCAGCCCGCCGAGCGCGGGCAGCGGGAGCAGCTCTCCGGCCGGCTGGACCCGCGGCGGTCCGAGCTGGCGCCAGTGATCGAGAGGCCAGTCCGGCACCAGCCGGATCGCGGCCCGGCGCGCGTGGAATGCCCGCACGCCGTCGACGGTCCCGAGGATGTCCGCGTACAGGGTGGGATAGGGGTCCGCCGAGAGCCCGGACACGAAGATCTCGTATCCGACCGTCCGGCTGGCCGGGCTGACCTCGCGGCGGCAGCGCACCCGGCAGGGTTCCCCGGGCACCGGCTCGAAACGCCAGCCGTCGCGGCCGAGCGTGAACCCCAGCGCGGCCAGATAGAACTCCATGGCCTGCATGCCGCCGTCGAGCATCAGCGTGCCGGGCATACACGGGTCATTCTTGAAGTGGCCGTCGAAGAACCACTCGTCCGGGGTCACGGCCGCCTCGGCCCGCAGGTAGCCGCGGCCCAGCGGGCCGCCGCCGGGATCGAGCTCGGGGACCGTGTCGAACCGCAGCATCCGGCCTGGACTTATCCGTGGCGTCCGGACGTGCGCGCTGGCCGCGGCCCACTGCTCGCCGAAACAGCCGGCCGGGCGTCCCTCGGCGAAGGCGCGCACCTGGTCCGGGCCGAACCGGCGGCCGGCGGCCCGGACGGCCGGCCGGGCGGGCGGCCCGTCCTCGGCTGTCAGCTGCGCCGGGTCCCAGGGCACGCCTTCGGCGCTGGCAAGCTCGTCTGCGGTGAAGAAGCCCGCCTGGCCCTCCCGGACCGTTATCAGCAGCTTGCCGCCGACGTAGCAGTCGTAGCTGAAGAAGAAGATCCGCACGCCGTCGTGCTCGGCGTGCTGGTAGATGTGGATCTCGTAGCGGAGCGTCTGACCGGCCAGCGCCGGGCTGCCGTGGAACGTGACCTCGCATCCGAGCAGCCGGTACACCCGGTCGCCCTGGCCGGTCAGGTCGATGCCGAGCCAGCTGATGAGCAGCAGGTCGGCCTGGCCGGCCTCGATCATCAGCCCGGCCGGCATCCGTCCCGCCGGATCCAGGTACCAGGCGTCAGGCGCGATGTCGGTCTCGGTCCAGATCGTGCCGGTGCCCATCGAGCCCGGCACCGCGTCGATGCCGGTGACCCGGTCGGCGAGCAGCATCGGGGGCCTGGGCAGCCGGGTCTGCTTCGGACGGTCGTCAAGCACGGCGAACTGGGGGCCGAACAGCGCGGAGACCTTGCCGTCGGCGAGGTACTCGAGCTGGGCGCGATCGAACGCCGGCCCCCGCGGGGCGGACGGATCCGGCGGCGCGGTCCGCGCGCCGCCCTGGCCGCGCGCGACGGCGGCAAGCGCGGCGACGGCCTGCTGGCGGGCGCGGAGGAACGCGGCCTGGGCATGGGTCAGCCTGGCCAGGTAGTCGCGGTGCAGCGCGGTGACGTCCTGGAACTGGCGAGCGGCGA
>DAHVAN010000268.1 GCA_027314595.1 Actinomycetota bacterium
ATCGAGATCACCAGCAGCGACCGCAAGCAGGCCGTCACCGCCTAGAAGCCCCGGGCACTGCCCTTGCGGCGCCCCGCGCCAGCAGCCGCGGGGCGCCGCGAGGCGCGCCCGCTGACCGCCGATGACACCCGGAGAACCCCAGCAGTTGCTCATCACCCGCGCACCGGACGTGCCCGGCATCACCGCCGCCGCCAGGCGCGACGACGAGAATCCCTACGGGCTGACCGTCACCCTCGAAGACGGCGGCCGCGCCTGGTGGACCATCACTGGTGCCAGCCCCACCGGAACCGCCCCCGACAGCGGGGCCGCCCGGCGCCGCCCCAGTCCCGGCGCCATCACCGGACCTGACCAGCCGGCCAGTCCCCGTCGCCCAGGTCGAGCAGGCCCTGATCGCCACCGCCATCGCCCACGCAGGCGACCGGATCAGCCATATCGACCGCTACAGCACCCGCCCCGACCCGAGTACCTGCGCGTGCCCTGGGCCGACTTCAACCTGCTCGAACTGCCGCAGGGAACGGAGCACGAGCGGGACTTCACGCTGCTATCGGACATCTTCCCGACCGGCTACCACGGCACCGAGCTCGCCGGGGTCGAGCCGGGACGGACGGTGGCGGTCTTCGGCGCCGGGCCGGTCGGCCTGATGGCCGCGCACAGCGCCAACATCCGCGGCGCCGCCCAGACGTTCGTGGTCGACTTCCAGGCCGACCGGCTGGCGCTGGCCGAGAAGATGGGGGCCACCGCGGTCAACCTGTCCGAGACCGACGCCACCGAGGCGATCATGGACACCACCGGCGGGTTCGGCGTCGACTGCGGGGTGGAGGCGGTCGGCTACCAGGCTCACGACCCGGCCGGGCAGGAGCACCCGGGTCTGGTGCTCGACGCGCTGGTCCAGGTGGTCCGGGCCACTGGCAAGATCGGCGTGGTCGGCGTGTACGAGCCGTCCGACGAGGGCGCCGCCACCGAGGACGCCAGGCACGGCCGATACGACTTCGACTACGGCACCGCCTTCACCAAGGGCATCACCATCGGGTCAGGCCAGTGCCCGGTCATGCGCTACAACCACTGGCTGCGCGACCTCATAATCCGCGGCCAGGCCCAGCCCTCCCAGGTCATCTCGCACGAATTGCCGCTGGACGAGGCGGTCAGGGCCTACGACCAGTTCGACAAGCGCGCCGACGGCTGGACCAAGGTCATCCTCCACCCGGCCAAGAGCGCCTGACCCGCATCCGAACGCGCCATCGCGCTAGAGGGGACGTACTCCTAGCCGGCACGATGGTGCGGCCGCGGCCGCGGGCGCACGCAGCACTCGCAGCCCAGCTGGCGAGGAGGGGCTACGCCCCGGATAGCGCCGTGATGTGCCCGTCGAGCATACGGGTACCACGGCGCGCCCATCCGGAATTGCCACCGCCTGTGCGTGCGTTTGAGGGTGACTCTCGCTGGCAGTTAGCCAGACAGAGGGGTGACAAGGAGACAGGGAGCATGAGATGAGCGGATCAGCGACCGCGATCTGGATCATCGTTGCGGTTGCCGTCGCCGGGCTCGCCGTCTGGCTGGGCAGTGTGGCGCTGGCGGCGCGCAAGCCGCGTCAGGAACGCGCGCACGGGGAACGGCTCCGCGGGAACGTCCAGGGCGGAATGCACGTCGGCGCCGGCCGCAGCGTGGCACCGCGACGCGACGAGCCGGTGACCCCCGGGGACGTCCCTGCCGGGGACACGCTCCATCCAGGTGGGGAAGACCCCGGCGCCGCCCCTGAATTCAGGGTCGTGAGGCAGGGCCCGGGAGCCCGCTAGACCGGTAACAGCAGCAGGGACTCGCTCAGGCAGAGAGCGGTCTTCGACCGCCGCCGAGAAGGAGGGAAAACATGAACCAGCCAGCGCAGCGGCAGGAACCGCCGGGCCGGACCGGCGAGATGAACCCGCGGCCGGACCACGGCGAGGAGAGCTACCGGGGGTCGGGACGGCTGGCCGGCAAGGCCGCCGTGATCACCGGCGCGGACAGCGGCATCGGCCGGGCGGTTGCCATCGCGTTCGCCCGGGAAGGCGCCGACGTGCTCATCTCCTACCTCGACGAGCACGACGACGCGCAGGAGACCGCCCGCTGGGTCGAGCAGGCCGGCCGCAAGGCAGTGCTCATCCCCGGGGACCTGGCCAGCGCGGAGCACTGCCGCTTGGTCATCAACACCGCCGTCGCGGAGTTCGGACGGGTCGATGTCCTGGTCAGTAACGCGGCACAGCAGATGACGCACGACAAGCTCGAGGACATCTCCGACGCGGAATGGGACCGGACCCTCGCCGTGAACCTCAGCGCGTTCTTCTACCTGACCAAGGCCGCGCTCCCGCACATGAACGCGGGAGCGTCCATCATCGGGACCTCTTCGGTCAACTCTGACGCGCCGACCCCGGCACTGCTGCCCTACGACGTGACCAAAGCCGGCATCGCGAACATGACCGCGGGACTGGCGCAGCTCCTCGCGCCGCGCGGCATCCGCGCCAACAGCGTCGCACCAGGTCCCGTCTGGACCCCGCTCATCCCGTCGACCATGCCCGCGGAGCACGTGGAGAGCTTCGGCTCCTCGTCCGCGCTCGGCCGCCCGGGACAGCCTGCCGAGGTCGCGCCCGTGTACGTGATGCTCGCCTCCGACGAGGCCAGCTACGTCTCCGGCGCCCGGATCGCCGTCACCGGCGGCAAGCCCATCCTGTAGCCACGCCCGCGCAACCGGAAAGGACGCGACATGGCAGTCACCACCTTCCACGACTTCCCCCTCGCTCCGCGGGACCGCGAATGGGACGGCGCGGCAGCAGAAAAACGCGTGCGCGCCTGGGCGGACGCGACGGACAAGCCCACCCCCAGGTACCGCGACGCGCATATCTGGTACGACGCCGGCAGCAAGCAGAACTTCACCGCCTACAAACTGCTCTTCACCGATGTCGTCAACGGCCGCCACGTCGCCGTGCCACGGGCGATCATGGCGGCGGGCAACATCATGCAGGGCTCACGCGGCGGCATCGACCTCCCGCAATCCGACATCACCCGGGTCAAGAACCACCTCGCGAAGTACTACAAGAAAATGGGCGAGACCGCCCCCTGGGAGCGGGACTGATGACGCCGCCGGTGCCAGGGCTGCGCGAACCCGCAGGGCACCGCGCAACCCCGCTGACCCGCGCCCGACGGCCGGCACCGAGAACTTCCTCCGGCGCCTGCTGCTCGCCGGCGTCATGCCGCTCTGGCTCGGCGCCGGACTGGCGGACTGGTACCTGCACCGCCGCACCCGGATCGAGGAGACGGCCGGGCCGAGGGAATCGTCATCCGAATGGCGTCGGCGGCGGACTTCAGGCCGAGTCGACGGCGACGCTGAGGTAGGTGTCGGCGGTCAGCACGACGCGGGAGTGGCCGAGCGGCGATGGTCTTCAGTTCGTCGCCCGCTAGGAATTAGCGTCGCCGATCCGTGCCGCAGGTCATGCGTGCCGCACGGGCCGCAGGCCGCGCAGCGCGACCAGGTGGAACAGGTACCCGCACCACACTGCCGCGGGCGGGCCGGGACGGGACCGGGCGCCGTAGAACACCACCACGCCCGCCGGCTGCCAGGCCGCGGTGCCGCCGACGGAGCGCCCTGCGTCCGGCTGTCAGTGTCCCGGTGCAGGCGGCAGGACAGGTTCGCGGCGGCTCCCGGCTCCGCGAACGGGTCACGGCCGTCGATCAGGATCGTCGGCGAGCCGTTCATCTCGTAGCGCGCGGCCTCCTCCGGCGTGCTGACCACCCGGTGCTCCACGCTCACGTCCGGCCGCCGAGGTCTTCGCCTGCGCCACCGACCCGGCACGGTTCAGCCAGTGGCATAAAGGCGTGGTGGACGGGCACCGGCTACGGCATCGGCAAGATCTTGGTGCCGCTCATGGTCCGCCGCGAGGCAGGCAAGGAGATGCCGGACAACATGGCAGCGCTAAGCCGAAGTTACGGCTAGTTCGGCAGGCAATTTGTGGTCTGACCTGGTGGTTTACCGGGTTGGCCGGGTGGTGTTCTGGCTACGTCAAGGTGAGCGGGATCGCGGTGCCGATGAGCTGGAAGGCCTGCCGCTGGGTGCCGGTCGGCTCAGTGAGCATCGGGACGGTGACCTGGGTTCCGGTGAACCGGACCTGGTTGCGGGTCAGGGTGGCCAGGTGCTCCAGCAGGCCGCGGAAGCTGCGGTAGGGCTGCCCGGCCGGGTCGTACTGGTATGACGCCTTGGCCTGGGCAGCTGCCGAGCGGCGGGCCGGGGCGACGGGGTTGTCCGGGGCGGGCGGGTTCTCGTCGGTGAAGGTCAGCGGGGCCCAGGCCCGGCGCAGGTGCCAGGTCAGGTAGCAGGCGAGCATGCAGATCAGCACGTGGGCCCGGACGCGTTCTTCGAGCCGGTGGAACACTGGCCGCAGGTCCAGGTCGTCGGATTTGATGTGGCGGAAGTCCCGCTCGACATATTTGAGGTTCTTATAGGCGGTCACCACGCTGGCACCGTCCAGCTCGTCTGCGGGGATGGGGGTGCGGAGCACGTAGAACCCGTCCAGGGCGGCTTCCTCGTTGATCTGGTCCTGCCGGCGCTCGACGGCCAGGGTGGTGTCCGTGATCGTGATGGCGAAGTGCTTGCCGGTCTTGTACTTGCTGATCACCTTGCCCACCTCGACGCCGATCGGCCCGGCGCCGGCGAGTTTCCCGGCCTGGACGCGGGCGATGACGGGGGCCAGCAGCTTCTCGGTGGCGGCCAGCAGTTCCTCCCGGGTGCGGGCGCGGTCGGCGGCTAGGTGCGGGTTGCGGCAGGCGACCAGCCGCTCGCCGGGGAAGTCCGGGGAGGTGATCTCCGCGAGATCTTGCTGGTCGAACAGGGACAGCTGGAGCGGGCCGTCGCCGGCCATCAGCTTTTTGATCGCCGGGGCGCGCAGCGCGGTGATCCACGCGTAGTCCTCCTCCAGCTTGGCCAGCGCGGCGATGCGGGCCGAGGTGATCATCCCCCGGTCTCCGACCATGACCATCTTGGCCAGCCCGAATTTCTCCCGCACCACGTCCACGATGGCGGTGAGCGCGGCGGGGTCGCCGGTGTTGCCGGGGAATACCCGGACCGCGACCGGGCGGCCGGCCGGGTCGGTGAGCAGCCCGTACTCGATCTGCAGCCGGCCCTTCTTGCCGTCCCGGGAGTAGCCGCGGGCGGCCAGCGGGCAGCACCTGCCTTCCATCCAGGCCGAGGTCAGGTCGAACAGCGCCATCCGCGCCGGGTTCGGTTCCGGGCCGAGGTGACGGCGGGCCAGCTCGGCCTCGATCGCATCCTGCCGGTCTTCCAGCCAGTCCATCGCGGCGTAGATGTCATCGGTGGACGCGCCGGCCACGCCGAGGTCGCCGCCGAGGGTGGTGTCGCCCCACCAGGTCAGGGTGGACAGCTTGGAGCCCGGCTTGACGACCCGGGAGATGATCAGGGCCAGGGCCAGGTCCCGCTGGGGGCCCGCGGGGCCGAGCAGGGCGGGCAGGCCCAGCTTCTTGGCCATGGCGGCGGCTGCGGCGACATGGCCGTGCGGCAGCGACCCGGTGATGGTGACCGCCTGCCCGGCGGGGACCAGCTGCTGGCCCTTCAGCCCGGCGTCGATCCAGTCGATCACGTGGTCCGGCAGCGCGGACAGGTTGGCGACGGTCTCGTTCTTGACCGTGCCGCCGTCGCGGTAGGTGCGGCGCAGGTAGGCCGAGGAGTAGTCCTTGCGGCGGCCCTGCTTATCGACGTATCCGGTCTTGCTGACTCTGACTACGTGGACCTTGCCGCCGTTTCGGGTCATAGCCAGATCCTAGCCGTATTCCTTGCAGATCCCGGTAGCGACACGCCTAATTTTCTGACTACGCTCTGTGGCCAGATCTCGCCGAAACGGCAGTTCAGGAGTCAATACCTACAGAGAGTTACGGCAACTTCGGGCTAGTGGAAGCCCAGATCGGGGTTCCCCAGCATTGGCAAATGGAGAGTGTCCGAGGGGGACTTGAACCCGGAAATCGGTGAGATTTCCCTGAAACTGGGCTTGAACTCGAAAACTGGTGAGAAATCCCCGGATCGGGGAG
>DAHVAN010000269.1 GCA_027314595.1 Actinomycetota bacterium
GACCGCCGGCGGTCCTGCCGCGCGCCCGGTGGCCGCGTGCCCGGGGCCGGGATCGGTCGCGGTATGGGCCGGCGGCGGCCCGTGCCCGGGCCCGGCCAGCGCGTGCGCGAGCAGCCCGGACGCCGGCCCAGCGTCCGCGGCGAACTCGTCGAGCCAGGCGCGGACCTCGTCGGCGGCACGCTCGACGACGGCCGCGAACAGCGCCGCCTTGGAGCCGAAGTTCTGGAAGATCACCGGTTCGGTGACGCCGACGCCGTTGGCCACGTCGGAGACCTTCGCGGCGCGGTAGCCAGCCTGGGCGAACACCTCGGTCGCGGCGCGCAGGATCGTCTCGCGCCGCTCGGCCGCCGGCAGCCGGGTCCGCCGCCGTGCCCTGCCGCTAGTCGCCATCCATGCCAGCTGCCTTCATCGTCTTGCCGGTTAACTTAGCCGTCACTAAACTTAGTATCGACTAAGTTACCTGGTTCAGGGAGGCAGCAATGCACGACACGCTCAAGCGCCTGCACGGCGGGCGCCGCGGCACGGGCACCACGCTTGACCGCTTCCGGCTCAATGAGCTGGTCAGCCACATCGCGTTCGGCGGCCGCCGCGGCCGCGTCTACCGGCGGATCGTCTCCCTGGCCGGGGTGCGGCCCGGAGACTCCGTCCTGGACGTGGGGTGCAGCGGCGGGTACCTGGCGCGCAAGCTGGCCGCCGCGGCCGGGCCATCCGGCCATGTCACCGGGGTCGACCCGTCGCAGGCCGCGATCGGGTACGCGCGGCGGCGCACGGCCGGGACCATGACGTTCGCAGTGGGCGTGGCCCAGGACCTGGACCTGCCCGATTCCTCGTTCGACGTCGTCACCTGCACCCTGGCGATACACCACGTGCCCGCGCGCCAGCGGGCGGCGGCGTTCGCCGAGATGTACCGGGTGACCAAGCCAGGCGGCCGCCTGCTGGTCGCGGATTTCGATCCGGCCAGGCGACCGCTCCCGCTGCACCCCGGCGCGCGGCGAATGCACCGGGCCGCGGCCACGGTCGGCCCGCTGGAGCGGCTCGCCGCCGCGGCCGGGTACCGGGTCGAATCCTCAGGGCAGCTGCCCCTGCTCAGCTACGTCCAGGCGATCCGTCAGCCATGAAGGCCGGGCCCTGCCCGGCGGGATGTCTGTCCGGTCCGTGCTACGTCTGCAGCGGGGTGCCCAGGCCGCCAGTGCACTCGCCGCCGTACTCGGGGGTGTAGGCGGGCGAGGCACGGAACTTGTCAACGAACTGCTGCAGCCGCGGGTCGTCCGGTGAAGTGACCTTCAGCTGGAATCCCCACGACGAGATGACGATCGGCGACGAAAGGCCCGGATACGGGGTCAGGTCCATGTATCTGGAGGCGGGCGCGCCGGCCGGTGACACAGTGGTCTGCTTCAGGACGAACGCGCGCAGCGCGCTGACTTCCGATTGCGGCAGCGACGGCTGGTAGGTGATCCAGACCGCGCCGTGCTCCAGGTTGTGCACCGCGCGCTCGTTCGGGACGGGCTTGTCATAGATGCCGCAGTTCATCCAGACCGCGTTGTGGTCGCCGCCGACCGGCGGCGTGACCGAATAACGCACCGGTCCGGGGACGTGGGCATGCCCGAGCGCCCGGGCCGCCGGGCCGTTGTGGCTGGCGGTCGGCCAGCCGGCCGTGTCGTAGGCGACCACGCCGGTGATGCCGGAGGCGTTCGCGACTTCCAGCGGGGCTGGCTGCACCTCGGGCGCGCCGCCGGTGACGCTCGGTGGCATGACCTCACTGCTGGTTGTGCCGTTACTGCCGCCCCGGGTGGCGAGATACCCGGCGATCCCGCCGACGACGACCACCACCGCCACCGCGCTGGCGCCGATGGTGATCAGGTTGCGGCGCCGCCGGGCCCGTTTCTGCTGGGCGCGCATGGCCGCGACGCGCTCGCGGGCGGACTGCTTGCTCTTCCTGGCGTTCGGCACCGGGACTCCCGTCTCCTCAAGATCGCTGGCGTGCCGCAGCAGATCAGATCACGTTGCCGGGCCAGACGGTCAGGGCCGAAAGGCCCATCGGAACGGGGCTGGAACCGGTGCAGCCCGGGCTGTCGCTGACCACGAACACGGAGCTTAGCGCCCGCGCGGCCGGGTTAGCCTTGTGCCGCGGTGATCCGCGGTTCTTCACCGGCCCGCAGGGTGCGGTAGCGGTAGTTGCGCCGGGCGCGGCCCGACCAGTGCTCGACCCCGCCGAGGAACGCGGCGGCCTGCTCGGCGGTCACCGGACCGCGGTGAGGAGAATGTCCGCGATCAGGACGGTGGCGGCGGCCGCGAGGGTAACCGGCAGGGCCAGGGACCACCTCCGCGGCTGCTCCCGTAGGGCGAGCAGCCCCTGGCGGGCGAGGGTGTAGGCGGCTATGGCCCCGATGAGCACCGCGACGCCCGCTGGCGAGCCGAAGCGCAGCAAGGCCGCCAGCGCCGCGGCGCCGATCAGCAGGCACGCCAGCGACTCCAGGTGCTGGGCGGGGATCCGGCGGGCGCCGACGCGTCCGTCGGAGGACCAGATTCCCCACCGGGAGGCGGTGGGCCGGCCATGGCAGCAACCGGTGAAGAAGCATCCCTGGCGGCCGATCGCCATCGCGAAGAACACGGCGGGCGCTGCCGCGCCTGCGAACGCTCCGGCCGGGATCCCGGTCAGCAGCAGGCCGGGGATCCCGGCCGCCGCCGCGCCGGCGATGAATCCCTGGATGCACAGCCCCTGGGTAGGCAGCCCGCTGACCTTGCCGTGCTGCAGCATCACGTACCAGCCGCGCGCCCCGGCGGCGCCAAGCAAGATCGCCGGCAGCGCGACCGCCAGCGCGCCGCCAGCGCCCACGCCTGCCCGGCCTAGCAGGACGGCCAGCACCGCCAGCGCCACGGCCGTCCCGGTGACGGCGAACCCCGCCCAAGAGCCGGTGATGACCCCGGGCGCGTTCGCCAGCGCGGCCACCCGGGTCCGGGCGCGCGAACCCGGACCGGCGGGAGCCACCGGGTTCCCCTTCGTCCACATGGCTCTGCGTAGCCACCGCATCCGGCCTTCCCGCCAGACCCGGTCCGGGTCGAGGCTCCGCTCCCTAAGAGGCGGAACGGCTGGCCCGGCCTGGACCAGCCAGTCGCCGGCGCTGACGTCCTCGATCCTGGCGGTGACGGCGACCGGCCCGCTGCCGGGCACGAGCCGGACCGTTTCCTGCCGCTCGAACCGGTCGGCGGCTGACAGCGGGCCGGCGACACCGGCACGCCGCCCGGTAAAGCTGATCACCGACTCGTACGGCGCTCCGTGTTCTCCGGGGTCGATCCAGCAGGTCGCAGTCAGCACCGGCCGGAGCACTTCGGGCCCGGCGGCCTGGCCGCCGGGGTCGCCCGTGCCTGCCGGAGGCGGCGACGCGGCGCGTCCGAGAGCCGCCATCGGGACGTGCGGCGCGAGCCCGGATGGCCCCGGCCCGCCGCCTGAAACGCGCAATTGCGGCGTGACCGGGTCCGGCACGGGCGGCCGCGCCGCGGCGGCCGCCCTCGGCCGCGCTTGCCGCGAAGCGGCCTTCCGCCCGCGGGCGGTCCGCGTAGTGCCGGTCATCGCCGCCGTGGCCCATGCCCCGCATCATCAGCGCCATCATCAGCGTGCAGCCGGCGGCGGCGCCCAGGAAGGCAGGGCTCGCTGTCCCGGTCGCCACCAGGACGACGGCGATCGCCAGCATCGGGATGCAGCAGGCGATCATCATCCAGCCATGACTGCCGTGACCGCCGTGACCGCCGTGACCGCCGTGCTCGCCCGTGCCGGACGTGCCGGACGTGCCGCGCGCCGGGGCGCCGTGCTGATGCTGGCCTTCGACGACACGGCCGCCGGTAATGCGGTCGTCGCGCTGCGCTCTCATCGGGCGGCCACGGCCGCCGGCCCCACGGCGATCCGGCCGGCGCGCTCGGCGGGCGTGATGTTCACGGCGCGCCACGCCCAGCGGCCGCCCTTGCCGCGGGACCGGCCGAGGATCGCCTGGCCTGTGCCGGCTGAGCTGCTCATGATCTCCCTCTCCTCCCGCCCGGCGGGGTATACAGGCGAGAGCCGGAACCAGCGGGTTCGCTGTCCGCCTGGCCGCATCCGGGCCCGTTCTCTGGTCACGCCCCCAGGGTCGGTCGGCATCCTGCCCGGTCCCTGGCGCGACGGTGACGTTTCGGTGACGACCGCAGCCACGGGTGCCCGAGGAGCACGGACGCGTGCTCAGCCGCCGAGATGGCCGGTAAGGAGGAGAGGATGGCGGCAGCCGCGACGCCGACGGCGAGCGATGCCGCGCCTGCCGTGCAGGCCGCTAGGGCCGCCCAGCGGCGCAACGTATCACGCTATACCTTCCGGGGGTATTGTAACCTGGTCGCACGGCCGCGCGGAGCGCGCCGCGGAGAAGGGGGCGGCGTGCACGGATACACCCCGAACAAAGAGGACTACCTCAAGCGGTTGCGCCGGATCGAGGGGCAGGTGCGCGGCCTGCAGAAGATGGTCGAGGACGACAAGTACTGCATCGACATCCTGACCCAGGTGTCAGCGGCCACGCGGGCGCTGCAGTCGGTGGCGCTCGGCCTCCTTGAAGACCACCTGGGCCATTGCGTCGCCCAGGCAGCCGCCGAAGGCGGCGGCGTCGCGGAGCAGAAGGTCCGCGAGGCGTCCGAGGCGATCGCCCGCCTGGTCAAGTCCTGATGGCAGCGGCAACAGCGAGTCCGCAGTAACCGTCACCAGCGCCGCCTGCTCGCCGGGAACAGACGCCACGCGTACGTTCGGGAAAGAGATGACTCAGGTCACGCCGGGCGCGCCTCCGGCTCACCCGGGGCGCGCGGCTGGGGGCGGCAACCGGGCGATGATGATGCACCGGGCGCACAGGCTGATCTATCGAGTCGGCAATGAGCGGTGCGAGTAAAGCGGTTAGTCACCGGGATCCGGGACCTGCGACCCCTGCGCAGCATGACGCTGGTCAGCGACGCTGTGACCAGATCCTGGTCCGTGCGCGCTGGAGGTTGTGGTGGGCGGAATGATGGGGACGACAGGCGGGTCGGTTCTGCTGTGGGCGCTGCTGGCTGTCGCCCTTGCAGTAGTCGCCGCCGGAGCCCTGGCAGTCCGGGTTATGGCCAGCCGGGACGCCACCGAGCAGCGCCAGATCCGCGCCGGCGACTCGCCCGCCGTGCGGCGGGCCAAAGACACGCTGCGCCTGCGGTACGCCAATGGTGAGATCAGCCGGGAGGAATACCTGCAGGGCAAGGTGGAGCTAGAGGACTGACCACGGGCAGCGCCGGCTTGACCTGGTAGCAGCCGGCCACGGGCAGGCGGTGGCTGCGCGGATCCCAGTACCGCCATGTCGGCAGGTTGCACACGATGCCTGCAAGGTGATGTCCGCGCCGGGCTGCTGCGGGCGGGTCGGCGGTAATGTGGCAGGACAGGCCGCGCACCTGATGAGGAGGTGGTCCATGGCCAGGCTGCGGGACCGGGTCTCCGAGACCGCGGAGACCCGCGGCGAGCTGGTGCTGTACAAGCTGGACCGGCCGACCGAGATCGCCTGTGCGCGTTGCGCGGGGCGCTCCACGACCCGGTGGATCGCGGTGCTGGCCGGGGACTGGACCAGGCTGTGGTGCAAGGCATGCTTTCTCGCGATGCCGGCCAGCTGAAGCTGTGCCGGACCGCATCCGGCGGTGACCAGCAGATGACCCTCGCGGTCGAGCTGCCGCTGCAGGAGCCAGGCTCGCGGGGCCGGCCCGCCGCCGGACCCGGGCACGGTCCCGGCGCCGGGCTTCGTGCCCGGCACGTGACGCCGCGGATTGCCCGTGTCACCCTCCGGGCGAGGCAGGCGCGTCTGCCGGGTTTCCCGGATCAGCCAGGCTCCCACGCGGCCACCGGCTGACATCGAGGACAAGGGTGGGAAGTCCTTGCCGTCATCAGGCCACACGGCCTGATGGCTGAAGGGTGCTACGTATTTGGGCAGGCTCCAGCAGAGCCAGACCGCGCTCGGTGGTGCGGTAACGGACGCTGCGCCCGGATCGTTCCCCGGCGGCGAGCCCGCTTTCGCGCAGGACGCGGATGTGCTGTGACACGGCGCTTGGTGACACGTGCAGTTCGCGGGCGAGATCTGTCACTGTGGAAGGCGATCGCAGCGCCTCGACCGTGAGCCTGACGAAGCTCGGCTGCGATGACACGCAGTCCTCCGGCGGGGTCCGCATAGAACTCGGCGGCGCTGGCCGGGGGATGGTCGCCGAAGATCCGGCGCAGGCTGAAGCGGACCTGGTGCGTGGCGGTCTGCCGCATCGCGGCGGCATCGTCATCGATGGTCGTCGCCGCGACTGCCGGGGCGGGCAGCAGCCACTGGGGCCAGCTGGGCCGGTCGCTGACGATCAGCGGCCAGGTCAGCGACAGGTCGAGGGGACGGGCGGCGATCTCGCCAGCCGCCCACCGTGCCCATCTGCGGGTGCCGGAAACTCTGTCACTGGTGTTGACCTGGCGTTTTCTCCTTGATCAGGGCAGGGCAAGTTCGGCATCTGCCTGCGCGGTAGCCGTGTGTTCCGGCCGGCACCTTGGGTACTCGTGTCACTACGACTTGCCTACCTCGCGGTGCTGCGCATGTTCGGCTGGCTCGCCCTCCTGGCCCGGTCCGACCGTGCTAAGGACGCCGAGATCCTGATCTTGCGCCATCAGATCGCGGTCCTTCAGCGCCAGGTCAAGGGCCCGAGGGGCCGTTTTTGGACAAGGACCGGATTGCGGGGTCCGTGCGCGCGAGCAACCACGGAGCGACCACGGGACAAAACGGACACGAAAAAAATGACCTGGAGCCGTGAAACCCAAGGTCAGACCGGGTGCGCCGCCAGGGACTTGAAGCCCGAACCCGCGGATTAAGAGCTGCTAAGTTCGATTCTTCTCTCTGAACTGCTGTCAAGTGATGCTAGCACGTGCCGGGACCTGCCGTCTTGTCCGGTCGCCGGTATCCGCGGAATGCGCGATCGCTGCCGGTGGAGCGGACACTGGCGCGTGGTCCATCGGTTCCGGCCTGGGTCTTGTGCTCCTAGTACTACAGGGCTAGATCCCGGCGTGTCGCCGATGCGCCGGGATCGTTTGTGAGATTATCTATATGTGAGCGAATTTCACGTTACAGCCGAACTGCCGGATGGCGCGGTTACCCCGGAAGACCTTGAAGCGTGGGACAGGGAATTCGAAGATCTCGTCGCAAGGATAAAGCCGCTTTTT
>DAHVAN010000271.1 GCA_027314595.1 Actinomycetota bacterium
CCGCCGCCGGCCGCGCCGGGCAGCACCGCGCCGGGCAGGAAGAAGTCCCCGGCGGTCTTCCACTCTTGTCCGGCGTTCTCCTTCGCGTCACGGAAGAAGGCGGCCAGGGCGACGGAATGCGCGTGCCTGCGGTCGATGCGCGGGTTCCCCAGCGGCACGTACGGGGCACGGACCTGGCCGGTGAGCATCGAGCCGGGCTCGGCGTACCGGGACAGGTCGTGGGACCGGCGCTGGGCGTAGGTGAGCACAAGCGCGGCCGTGTCGCTGCGACGGCCGGCCCGGCCTGCCCGCTGGATGTAACTGGCGGTGGTCGGCGGCATGTTGCGCAGCAGCACCGCGTTCAGCGCGCCGACGTCCACGCCAAGCTCGAAGGTCGTGGAACAGGACAGCACGTTGACCTCGCCGGCCAGGAACCGCTGCTGGATGTCGGACGCCTCAAGGCCGGTCCACTGGGCGGTGTGCTCACGCGCCGTCAGCGACACCGGGGCGGTCTGCCGGTACAGCGCCCGGTAGTGGTCGTCGTCACAGTCCGGCGGGGCCGGCACGAGCCGGCCCGCGCACCCCAGCGTGGGGCAGATGCCGCGCAGCGAGACGGCGGTGACACGCCGGCACACGTCGCACTGGTACAGATCGGCGCCGGGCGCGAGCATGAGCCAGGTGTGGTCGACCTGGTGGACCTGGCCGATCCGAGGCAACGCGGCCGAACGCAGCCATCCGTCGCGGATCGCCGTCAGCGCCCGCCAGCAGCCGGCCAGCATCTCCCGCGCATGCGGGCCCCCTGCGCCGGCCGACGGCTCGCCGAGTGCCGTCAGCACCCGGCGCAGGTAGTCCAGCCGCCTGTTGACGCCGCGGGTGGGCAGCCAGCTCAGCACCTTCAGCCTGGCTTCCGCGCCGTCCCCGCGCAGGTAGATGGGGCCGCGCCGCGGGTCGAACAGTTCGTCCGCCGGATCCACCTCCTCGGGCATGGTGAGCGCGCCCTGCAGCCGCAGCGACCGGACAAGTTCGGCCAGCAGCAGCCAGCATTCCGCGCTGGTGAGCCCGAGGTCGAGCAGCGGGCCGGGCAGCCGCCAGGATGGCTCGGTGTCCAAGGCCACCCGCAGCAGCCCGAGGCCTTCCAGCGACTGCCGCTCGTCGAGGGCCATCAGCTCGCGCATCACCCAGCGGGCGGTCTCCCTGCGCCGCCCCTGCCGGGACTCCCGGCGGGAGAACACCCCCGCCTCGCCGGCCACCGCGGCGGTCGCCTCGATCAGGTCGTCTACGGTGCAGGCCGCGTCGCGCGCGGTGCCGCGGGCCAGCCCGTCGAGGATCAGCCGCCGCTGCTGCACCAGGGAGTGACTGGACTCCAGGTACGGCGCGAAGAACGCGGCGGCCTGCCGGCTGTCGCTGAACGCGAGGAGCTTGCGCCCGCCGCCGGGCCGGTCCGCGTGGTCGGGCTCGGCGGGCAGCGCCTGGTACAGCGCGGTGGCCAGCACGGCCGCGGACGCCTCGTTGCCGCTCTCGAAGAGCCTGATCATCCCGGCGCCGCGCGCGCCGCAGTCCAGGCACCCGTGCGGCGCGCCGGAACGGGCAGGCATCCGCCGCACCGCCCGCAGGCTCGCGCCGCCGCAGGCGCACGCCACCGCCCCGGCGGGACACACCGTCCCGCAGTGGGCGCACAGCAGCGCCCCGGCCGCGTCCGCGCCGAAGGCGGTCCCCTCCTCGAGCGTCTCGTCGTCCTCGTCCGCGACCTGATCGGCCCCGCCGACCAGCAGCCAGCTCCGCCGGTCGCCGCGGACCACGCGCGAGGTGAACCGCTCGCCGCCGGGATCCCGCTCGATGGTCCCGGCCAGGTACACCGCGCCGCACCGCTTGCAGCTGCCGAACTCGAAGACCGCGCCATGGCAGTCCGGGCAGATCTCGCGCCGCGCCAGCGCCACGTGCGGCCCGTCCTGGGTCAGGCAGGTGAACGCGCCCTCCGTGGCCCTGGCGAACAGGTGGTACCGGGCAGACAGCACCGGCGTGCCCGCGGTGTCGCGGATCCGCGCGCCGAGCGCCACGAGGGCGCCCAGGCCGGCCTGCGCCTGCGGCGGCGGCGCGTCGGGGAACGCCGCCGCGGCGAGGTCGCCGAACGCTCTCGGCCCCTCCGCCAGCAGCTTGCGCACGCGCCCCAGCGCCTGCTCGTGACCGAGGATCGCGGCGGGATCCGCGCCGGCAGTGCCCCCGCCGGCAGTGCCCGCGCCGGCCGGGTCAGCACCCGCCAGCGCGGCCAGCCCGGGCGCCGGATCGCCGGCGGCCGCGAGCCGCAGGTATTCCACGGCCGGCAGCGGCCCCCAGAACGGCCCGTCAGGCACCGCCACCCTGGCCGCCCGGATCAGGTCCTGCCGCGCCGGGTCACCCTCACGCCATTCGAAGGGCGCGTCGAACAGCTTGGCGGCGAAGTCCATCACCGCCTGCGGCCGGTCACCCACGGTGGCGCTGGTGGCGATCGCCTGCAGAGACGCCCCCGGCCGGTCGGAATCTGCCTGCCCGAGGGGACGACCTCCCGGGAACCTTCCGGATGCGGGGTCTCCCCCGGCGGACGGAAAGCCGCGGCCGACGCGCTCGCGCAGACGGCGGAGCAGCATCCCCACCTCTTCGGCCTTCGCCCCGTCGTAGACATGCGC
>DAHVAN010000273.1 GCA_027314595.1 Actinomycetota bacterium
TCGATCTGGGGCATCCCGCTGCTGCGATTTCCGGTCGCCGCCGGCGAGTTCAGTGCCGGCGAGTCACGCCGGTCCGTTCGGGAGCTAGATCACGAGCAACCCTGGTAGACCCGCGGCTGGCCGCGGCCTTAGCCTTGCGCCCATGGCAACCGATTTCACCGAGGAAACCGCGGCCGACGCCGTAGTCGAGAGCTTCGCCCCGTCCACAAGCCCGCGGCTTCGCGAGATCCTGACCAGCCTCGTCGGGCACCTGCACGCGTTCGCCAGGGAGGTCGAGCTGACGATCCCCGAGTGGGAGACCGCTATCGGCTTCCTCACCCGCACCGGCCACATGTGCGACGACGACCGCCAGGAGTTCATCCTGCTCTCCGACGTCCTCGGCCTGTCGATGCTGGTGGAGACGATCAGCAACAGGAAGTTCGGCGTCGCCACCGAGTCGACCGTGCTCGGCCCGTTCCACGTGGTGCAGTCGCCGCCGCTGGAACTGGGCGCGACCATCGACCTGGTGGGCACGGGCACGCCGTGCGTGGTCACCGGGCGCGTGGTGTCGGTGGACGGCTCACCGCTGCCCGGCGCCGAGCTTGACGTCTGGCAGGCCAACGACCAGGGCTTCTATGACGTGCAGCAGCCGCGGGTGCAGCCGCGCGGCAACGGCCGCGGGCTGTTCACCGCCGACTCCGGCGGCGAGTTCTGGTTCCGCACGATCGTGCCGAGCTACTACCCGATCCCGACCGACGGCCCGGTCGGCGAACTGCTCATCGCGACCGGCCGGCACGCGTTCCGGCCCGCGCACATCCACTTCATCGTCACCGCGCCCGGGCACCGGCCGCTCACCACGCACATCTTCGTGGCCGGCAGCCGCTACATCGAGTCGGACACGGTGTTCGCGGTGAAGAAGTCGCTGGTGGTCGACTTCACCGAGGTCACAGACGCCGAATCGGCCGCGAAGTGGAACGTCCCCGTCCCGTTCCGGCACGCCGACTTCACGATCATCATGCAGCCGGCCCCGGCGGTGCCCAGCGCTTGAGCTCAGCGCTTGAGCTCGGCGGTCAGCGCCGCCGCGACCTTGGGGTACTCGAAGACGAAGCCGGCCTGCGCCAGCCGCGCGGGCAGCACGCGCGCGCTGGTCAGCAGCTCCGATGACATCTCGCCGAGCCCGAGCCTGAGCACAGGTTCCGGCACGCGCAGCCAGCTGAAGTCCGGCCTGCCGAACGCCTTGTGCAAGGCGGCGGTCAGTTCGGAGTTCGTCACCGGGTTCGGCGCGGTCAGGTTGAACGAGCCGCTGGCGCCGTCGGCCTCGAGCAGGAAGCGGATCGCGCGGATCTGGTCGGTGAGCGAGATCCAGCTCATCACCTGGCTGCCGTCGCCGAACCTCGGCAGCAGGCCGAACCGCGCCGGCATCGCCAGCCGGGCGAGCACGCCGCCGCCCTTGCCGAGCACGAGGCCGCTGCGCAGGTGCGCGACCCGGATGCCCGCCTGCCTGGCCGGGTCGGCGGCCGCCTCCCAGTCCTGCACCACCCGGGCGAGGAAGCCCTTGCCCGCCGGGGCGTCCTCGGCGACCTCCCGGCCGCCGGTGTCCCCGTACCAGCCGATCGCCGACGCGGCGATCAGCACCCGCGGGCCCTGGCCCTTCGGCCGGGCGGCGAGCGCCGTCGCCAGCGCCCTGGTGGCGAGCACCCGGCTGGCCCGGATCTCCGCCTTGTACCGCCTGGTCCAGCGATGATCGCCGACGCCGGCGCCCGCCAGGTGGACGCAGGCGCCGGCCCCGTCGACGGCAGGGTCGCCGGCATCGGCGGCACGGGGGTCCCATCGCACCTCGTCCGGGCCGCGCGGCGGCCGCCTGACCAGGCGGACGACCTGATGGCCGTCCGCCCGCAGGCTTGCCGCGAGCGCGGTGCCGATCAGCCCGGACGAGCCGGTGATCGCGACCTTCATGGCGCGGTATCAGAGCCCCAGTTCGGCCTCGAACGCGCCTTCCCCGAGACGGTTCTTCACCGTGACGAGGAACCGCGCCGCGTCGGCCCCGTCGACCAGCCGGTGATCGTAGGTCAGCGCCAGGTACACCATGGACCGGACCGCGATCACCTCGCCGAGCGCCGGGTCCACCACCACCACCGGGCGCTTGACCACGGTGCCGACGCCCAGGATGGCGACCTGCGGCTGGTTGATGATCGGCGTGTCGAACAGCGCGCCGCGGCTGCCGGTGTTCGTCAGCGTGAACGTGCCGCCGGCCAGCTCGTCGGGACCGACGTGGCCGGACCTGGTCCGCGCCGCGACGTCGCCGATCTTCCTGGCGAGCCCGCCGATGTTCAGGTCGCCCGCGTTGTGGATCACCGGCACCATCAGGCCGCGCTCGGTGTCGACCGCGATGCCGAGGTGCTCGGCGTCGTGGTAGGTGACCAGCGCGTTTTCCGCGTCGATGACCGCGTTGAGCTTCGGGTGCACCTTGAGCGCCTCGACGGTCGCCTGCGCGAAGAACGGCAGGAACGTCAGCCTGACGCCCTCGCGCGCCTCGAAACCGGCCCTGGCGCGGTCCCTGAGCCTGGCGATGTTCGTGACGTCCGCCTCGACGACCGTGGTCAGCTGGGCAGAGGTCTGCAGCGACTCGACCATCCGCTTGGCGATGACCTGGCGCGGCCGTGACATCCGCTGCGTGGTGCCGCGCAGCGCCGACGGGACGACCGCCGGCCGGGCGGGCGCGCCGGGCGCCGCCTCGGGGGCGGCCGGCGCGGCGGCGC
>DAHVAN010000280.1 GCA_027314595.1 Actinomycetota bacterium
GGGGCCGCCGGGGCCGCCGGGGCCGCCGGGGCCGCCTGGGCGGCGGGAGCGGCCGGGGCGTCTGGCGTGTCTGGTGCGGCCGGCTGCGTCTCCCCGAGGTGGTCCACGATGTCCACGACCCCGTCGACGTTCCACATCAGCTTGATTGCGAGCGGAATGAGGTCGGCGTGCTGGCCGACGGCGGGCTTGAGCGCGCCAGTCAGCGTCACGACACCGTTGCGTACCGTCGCCTCGACTTCGCCGGGCTCAGCGAGCAGGAAGTCGTCGAGAACGGCGCGGACGTCCGCGGCGATTTGCTCGTCGGGCCGCAGGAACACGCTGAGCAGGTCGCGGCGGCTGACGATGCCGATCAGCTTGCCGCTCGCATCGACGACTGGCAGCCTGCGCACCTGGTGGGTGCTCATCAGCCGAGCCGCGGCGGGCACGGTGACGTCCGGGCCGATGGTAATGGCGGGACAGGTCATCAGCTCCCCTGCGGTCAGTGCCGGGTGCTGCTGCCTGCGCGGCCACCACGCCCGGCCGGTGCCAGAGCGGATGTGCCGCGTCGCTTTCGCCTGCGCGGCGATCAGGTCGGCCTCGCTGACCACACCGACGACCTGACGGCCCATCTTCAGCACGGGCACGCCGCTGATCCGGTGCGCGGCCAGCAGATTGGCGATCTCCTTGTAGGAGGTGATCCGGTCCACGGTCAGCACCGATGTCGTCATCACGTCCTGGACCCTGCGAGCCCATCCGTGCGAGTGCCGGCCGTCCGGGTGCTGGCCGTCCGCCTGCTCATGTGGCTTGCGCCGAACACCCGCCGGCTTGTCGGCCGCGGAACGCCGTTCCTGATCGTGAAGGTGTTCCTCGATCGTGTCCAGGGCCCGGGTGACGTCGGCCTTGGTGGCCCGTCCGTGCAACGACTCGTAGTATGCCGCGCCCAGGTGGCGGAGCATCGCATCGAGATGAATCTCTGTACGCGGCATCTCCGCTCACTCCCTTCGTTCTTCCGTTACCGCTACAAGTCTTCCGCCGCCGCGGATGCCATCGCCATGGCTGAATGTCCGCTGCCTGCCGGGTCTTCCGTCCCGAGCAGGAGGCCGGCCATGTCGCGCGGGAGCATCAGGAGCGGGGTGTCCAGCGCGGCCCGGTCGCCATCCAGTCCGCGTCCCAGCCGGCCATCCGGCGTTTGCCGAGCCCGCGGCGGATCAGAGCGCCGGCGATGACCAGCACGGTCGTGAAGGTGATGACGCCGAACGTCTGGGCGAGGAACGCCTGCCCCGCGATCTGGGAGTCCTGGAGCGGGGGATCGGTCAGCTGGCCGTCGCGGGTGACCCACACCGGTATCTTCGCGCCGGCTGTCGTGCCGGCCGGTACGGTCACCTCGCCCGTCACGGCCTTCCCCCCGGGCATCGACCAGCGGGCCTTGACCTGTGGCATGACCAGCCCGCCGTCCCCGTATTCCTGCGCAGCCGTGTTGAGCACGACGGCTGTCACCTGGTGCCTGGCGGACAGTTCGGCGAGCTGAGCCCGGTGACCGATGGCGTGCGCGATGGTCCCGCACGCCAGCGCCACGAAGGGCACGCCGGCCAGGAACGTGATCAAGAGCGCGGCCAGCGCGACGGTTTCCACCCGGTCTGAGGCACGGCGCAGCGGATTACGGTCAGGCCGCCACTCCCGTATGAACCCGCCCAGCCGGGAACCCAGGGACACCCGCGATACCAGGGAGACCGGGGGTTTTCGCTGCTCGCTGCTCATTGTTCTCACCCCATCCCGAATGGGCATGGGCCTATCCGGGGGGCAGGCCCGTCATTTCCACGCTGCGGGCCTGCCGGATGGATGGCCAGGGCCCTTGTGACCCCAGTGAGGGGACCAATGGCCGGTGGTTCCGGGTCGTGGGGGCCTGCCGGGCCAGCGGCGGATTGACCACGCTGAAGGCTTGAGGAGGTTGATCATGGACGCTTTCTTCAAGCTGATCGCGGCCGGGCCGATGTTCTTCGTGAGCGCGTGGCTGCTGATGATCTTCGCCGGGATCGTCGGTTCTGACGTGGGCATCCAGCCATTCGGCTACGTGACCTCGATGGTGGTCACGATCGGCCTGTGGCTGGTGCTGGCTCCAGCCATCGCGGCGGTCGGGCGCGGCGGCGCGGGCAAGAGCCGCCAGGCCTGCTCGTGATGCCGCGGGCGGCCGCCGCCCGCGGCTGATCAGGCGGCAGGCCGCGTCACGCCGCGCGCGGACGCCGCCTGGACGGCGCTGGCACCGAGCATGGCTCCCCAGTCGCGGGCTCGCGCGGCCTCGCCGTCGAGCAGGGTGTTGTGCCTGCTGACATGGAAGCTCTCCGGCGGGCAGAGCAGGCGGAACCCGTCGTGCTTCAGGAGCCTGTAAATGCTCCGGCTGGCGCGCCTGGTCAGTGCCGGGCCGCCGAGCCGGGTGTCGAAGGCCGCGGCGAGCGCCCTTCCCGCGCTGATCCCGTGGAGCCAGCCGCGTACCCCCGGGCCGTCGGCGTCCGGGTCCAAGGTCAGCCCGCTGCCCGGCATGCGGGCCGTTTCGGCCGCCATCCGCCTGGAGGCGGCGGTGGACATGCCGTGCGTGTGCGTCGGGCCTCCGGCGACGAGCAGATCGGCCGCGGCGGCGAGCTCCTGGGTAGCCTGGGTCACCGGGACCAGCGTCACGTCGTGCGTGGCGCGCAGGCCGGCCGCGATGTTGATCGCGACGCGATGCGTGTTCCCGTACATCGATTCGTAAACCACGAGTGCTCGCATCAGGACCACACCCTTCCGGCCGGCTTACCCGGCCAGCTTGACCGTGATCTTCTTGGCGTCTTCCTTCTTCTCGCCCGCGATGCCGATAGTGACCGTGAGGATGCCATCGCGGTAGCTGGCGGTCGCGTCGTCCTCGTCGGCGGCGGCCGGCAGCGCGAGGCTGCGGCTGAAGGAGCCGTAGCGGAACTCCGACCGGTGCTTGCCTTCGGCCTTGTCGGACCGCACCGCGTGGATGGTGAGGTAGCCGGACCCTATCGTGACCTCGAGGTCCTTTTCCGGGTCGACGCCGGCCAGTTCGGCCCGCACCACGTAGTGGTCGCCCTCGATATACTCCTCTATCCTGATCGGCTGGGCCAGGTAAGGCCGGAGCGTCACGAAGGGCTGCTCGAACCAGTCGACCAGGTCGGGGATGAAGGTTTTCGAGTCCTTGCGCAGCAGACCGCTCATCGTGTCCACCTTCTCTTGTGCGCCTATGCCATTTTCTTTCATGGCATAGCGGTGCCCCAGGAGCGGCCAGCGGCTAACGGCACATCGCGGCACGACTTTCGTCACTTTCGGCGGCCCTGCGCACGATCAGGACCGGCGCCGATCACGGGACCGGCGCCCCGATCACGGGCCCGGCGCTGGCCCGTTGCCCCGGACGGAGAAATTCCGCGTTCATCCTCAGATCCTCGCGGGGACCGGGAACGGCCTGCAGAGACGTAAATCACTGAGCGAGAGGACGAAAGTCCGCGTCAGCCCAGGCGCCGGCCGTTCAGGATGCCCGGGGTGACCCGGATGAAGTGTTCCCGCTCTCCTGGCGCCCACGGACGCGGCCCGGTCCGCACAAGCCGCGCGATGTCATCGGCGTCGGTCACCTCATGGGAATACCCCACCGCGGTCACGCTCCAGCCGCGGTGGGTGACGGTGTCGACATCGTCGGCCTCGAACGCCACCACTGTCCCCTGCGTCGCGACCGCGAGCTTGCCGCTCGGAGCGGTCCGGATCACGATATCGCCGGCGTCGATGGCGAAATTCACCAGTTCCACGGCCGGGAGAGCCTGCCTGGTGTAGAAGATCCGCCCGATCTGAACCGATGCGAGCAGCCTGAGGCATTCGGCTCTGGTCAGGCTCTCCAATGTGCTGGTGTATTCGTCGGCGTCCGGATTCATGGAGCACAGGGTCGACTGAGCGGGACGCCGTCTGCTAGGGCCCAAAGTCCTTTGAATGATCGCCGAAGGCGGCGCACCCGGAGCAGTCCGCCCCTTAATGCCGCCCGCCGGCATGCCCTAGCCTCGGGACCGGATGGCCAGGCCCGGAGGGAGAGCGCGATGCAAGTCGTTTCCGAGGAAAGGCTGGGTCAGGTGCTCGGGGCGCTGCCCGGCGTTCCCAGGGTCGTGACCGGCGGCAATTTCGCCACCCCGTGGCAGGCGCTGGCCGTGCTCGACGCCGCCGTCAGCGACTACCGGCTATTCGCCCTCAACGGCCAGCCTGGCATGCCCGACCGCGAGGGGGTGACGCTCGAATCGGCGTTCGTCGGTCCGGGCATGCGCGGGCGCGAGCGCCTGATGTACTACCCGTGCCGCCTGTCGCTGGTACCGGTCCTGCTTTCCCGCACGCTGCCTCCGGATATCGTGCTCGTCCAGACTTCCGTGCCGCACGGGGGAACAGTCTCGCTGGGCACCGAGGTGAACATTCTGCCCGCGGCGATTGAGGCCGCCCGGGCTCGCGGCGGCCTGGTCGTCGCGCAGGTGAACCCGCGTGTTCCTGTTACCTACGGGGACGCGGTCCTGTCGACCGAGGCCATCGGCTACGCGATCGAAACCGACGTCCCGCTGGCGTCGCCGTCGCCGCGGCCGGTGCCTGAGGCCTGCGCGTCAATCGGCGACCGCGTCGCCGCGCTCGTCCCTGACGGCGCGACGCTCCAGCTTGGCATCGGCGCCGTTCCCGACGCCGTGCTGGCCGCGCTCACAAGCCGGCGCGGCCTCATGGTGTGGTCGGAGATGTTCAGCGACGGAGTGCTCACGCTGGACAAGGCCGGGGCGCTGGACCCGGGCCATCCGATCACGGCGTCATTCGCGTTCGGCAGCGCGGAGCTCTACGACTGGATGGACCGGAACCAGAAGATCCGGATGCTGCGAACCGAGACGACCAATGACCCGGCGATGATCGCGCTGCAGCCGCAGATGGTCTCGGTCAACTCCGCGCTCGAGGTCGACCTGTTCGCCCAGGCCAACGCGAGCCGCGTGCACGGCATCATCTACTCCGGCTTCGGCGGGCAGACCGACTTCGTGGTCGGCGCCCTGCACTCGGCGGGCGGCCGGGCCATCATCGCCTTGCCGTCCTGGCATCCCAAGGCGGACGTGTCCACCGTGGTGCCCAGGATCGCGGGACCGGTGACCTCGTTCCAGCACAGCTTCTTCGTCAGCGAGCAGGGCACGGCGGCGGTCTGGGGCCATGATTCGTCTTCACAGGCTGAGCAGATCATCACCCAGATCGCGCACCCGGGCGTCCGCGATGAACTGCGCGCGGCCGGACGCGAGCTCGGCTTCCGGGTCTGAATCCGGCCCGGTGCTCAGCCGCGTGGCACGCGCCATTCCAGCCGGGTGCCCGGGGTGGGCGCTTCCGGATAGGCGGGCCCGAGCCGGAGGCCGCCGCCGAGCTTTTCGGCCCGGCGGGCCAGGTTGCGCAGTCCGCTCCGCCTGCCGCCCGCGGGGATGCCGGTTCCGTTGTCGGTGACCTGGACGGTGAGCATGCCGTCCCCATCGGTGTCCACGGTCACGTCGACCAGGCTCGCCTGGGAGTGCCTGGCCGTGTTGGACAGTGCCTCGCGCAGCGCGGCCAGAGCCTGCTCTGCCGTCTCCGGGCTGACTTCGCCGCTCAGTCCGGAGCCAAGCCGCATCGACGGCGCGAAGCCCAGGGTCAGCGCCATCTCGTCGACCAGGGCGACGATGTCCTTGCGCAGATCCGGCTGCGCGGCGGCATGGCGGGTCTGGAGCGCGAAGATGGTGGCACGGATTTCCTTGATGGTCTCGTCCATCGCGTCCACCGCGATGGTGACCCGGCTCGCGACCTCCGGCCGGGTGATCATGGGCATGATGCCCTCAAGCGACATGCCGGTCGCGTAGAGCCGCTGGATAACCAGGTCGTGCAGGTCCCTGGCGATCCGGTCGCGGTCCTCGTACAGCGACAGCCGTTCGGCCTCGGCGCGGGCGGCCGCGAGCTCGAGCGCGACGCCGGCCTGGGCGGCGAACGAGGCGACCACGTCCGTCTGCGACTGGGGGAAAGGCGCCGCCCCGTGGCGGCGGCCGACGGTGAGGACCCCGCGGGCGTTGCCCGGCACGCCGAGCGGGAACACGATCGCGGGCCCGATCTGGCTCATCGCCTCGCGCACGGCCTGCGCCACGCGCTCGTCGTGCGCGAAATCGGCGAAGGCCGCCGACTCGCCCGTGGCCAGGACCCGGCCGGACAGGGACCCGGGACGGGGCAGCACCAGGCCGCGTGCGGCCTCGGCGCCGTCGCCGTCGGCGTACCTGACCGTCATCCGGCGCTCGTCCTCGTCGGGCACGGCGAGTATGGCGAGATCGGCGCCGGACAGCTCCCTGGCCTGGCCGGTGACGTCGGCCAGCACCTCGTCGGGCTCATCGCCGGACAGCAGCCGGGTGGTGACCTCCGCGCTGGCCTTAATCCAGCGCTGCTGGCGGCGGGCCGCGTCGTACAGCCGGGCGTTCTCGACGGCCACGCCGGCCGCGGCGCCCAGGGCGACCAGGACCGCCTCGTCGTCCTCGGTGAATTCTCCGCCGCCGCGCTTGTTGGTCAGGTACAGGTTGCCGAACACCTCGTCGCGGACCCGGACCGGGACGCCGAGGAAGCTGCTCATCGGCGGGTGCCCGTCGGGAAAGCCCGAGGACGCCTCGTGCGAGGCGATGTCACGCAGCCGCAGCGGCCGGGGGGCTTCGATCAGCAGGCCGAGCAGGCCGCGTCCTTCCGGCCAGTGGTGGACCCGGCCGGTCTCCTCCGGGCTGAGCCCGACGGGGATGAACTCCGCCAGGTACTTGCCTTCCCCGATGACGCCGAGCGCGCCGTAGCTCGCGTCGACCAGGCCGACAGCGGCCTCGACGATCCTGCGCAGCGTCGACTCCAGGTCCAGGCCTGAGCCGATGGCGACGACCGCTTCGAGCAGTCCGTGCATCCGGTCCCTGGTCGCCAGGACGGCACTCAGCCGCCCCTGCAGTTCGGCCAGCAGGTCATCGAGTTGCAGATGCGGCTGCAGCCTTGGGTGATTCTCCGGATCAGGCCCCATCACTGAACCCTTCCCCGTGCCGATACATGACAGGGTATCTAGGCGCCAGGCCGCGCGCCAAGGGTGCCCCCGTCAGTTCGCGGGGCGGGGCCTTGGTCCCTGGCCGCGGCCAGGGACCAAGGTGGGGGACCTTTGGCGCCAGATGTTGTGAGCTCCGTCTCTATCTCCCTGGCCGGGGCCCGGATGAAGCTGGGCTCATGGCCCGCCCGGCGGGCTCATCCGGAGGTGACAGCCATGCGCGCGCGCGTGAGGGACGTCATGACCCGTGACGTCGTAACGGTCAGGCCCGGCGCGTCGTATCGGCAGGTGGCCAGCCTGCTGCGGGCTCACCGGGTCAGCGGCTTTCCCGTCGTCGACGACGGCGGGGCCGTCGTGGGCGTGGTATCCGAGACCGACCTGCTGGCCGGCCAGGCCCCGCAGGACCGGCACGGCAGGCTGCCGCGGCTGGGGCACGCGTCGCGTGGCGAGCCCACGGCTGGTGACCTCATGACCCGGCCGGCCGTGACCACGAGCCCGGACGAGCTCGTCAGCGACGCGGCCCGCCTGATGTCCGATCACAAGCTCAGGCGGCTCCCCGTCGTCGACGGCCACGGACGCCTGACCGGCATCGTCACCCGGTCCGACGTGCTCAGCGTGTTCAGCCGCACGGACGAGGAGATCAGGCGCGAGATCAACGAGGACGTCATCGCGGACGGGTTTTTCGCCGACCCTGGCCGTTTCACGGTGACCGTCGAAGACGGCGTCGTCACCCTGGCCGGCCAGCCGGGCAGCGTCGTGCTCGGCGCCAACATCGCCTACCAGGCGCGCCGCGTGGAAGGCGTGGTCGCCGTCCGCGACTGCTTCACCTACACAGAGGGCATTCAGGAGGACCAGCGATGACCGCCAAGCCGATCGTGGCCGCTACAGATGGCTCAGAACACTCGCTGCGGGCGGTCGAATGGGCCGCCGCGGAGGCCGTGCTCCGCGCAGCCCCGCTGCGGATCGTGTCCGCCGCGGCGTTGCTGCCGAGGATGGTCGAACGCCAGGAGCCGGCCGACGTCGCCACCGTGGCTGACATCCTGCGCCGCAGCCGCGACCATGCCCTCGCCGCCGCGGCCGCCCGGGCCGCCGAGGCCGCCCCTGGCCTGCTGATCGATACCGACGACCTGACCGGACAGCCGGCGCAGGCGGTAGCCGACAGCGGATCGGGCGCGCTCATGCTCGTCGTCGGTTCCCGTGGCGCGAGCGCGTTCGCCGCGCTGGTGCTCGGTTCTGTCAGCCGGTACGCGGCCAGCCACGCGTCCTGCCCGGTGGTCGTGGTCCGCGACGAGTCCGCGTCCCAGCGCTATCTCGTCGGCGTGGGCCTCGGTGACCTGGACAACTGCGCGGCCGCGCTCGCGTTCGCCTTCGAGGAGGCCGCGCTGCGCAAGGCCGCCCTGCTCGCCGTGCATGCCTGGCATGCACCGGAGGCCGGCGTCCCGCGAGCCGGGGGACAATCGCCGGGGCTGCCGGGAGTGCGCCGCGCCGAGGCGGAAGCCGGCAGGCAGCTCGGGGAACTGCTCGCCGGCTGGCGGGAGAAATACCCGGATGTCCCCGTCCACCCAGATGTCGTGCACGGCCACCCGGCACGGGCGCTGGTGGGCCTGTCCGCCCGGGCGGACCTGACCGTCATCGGCCGCCACGCCAGGCAACCGGCCCTGCAGGGACCCGGCGGGGTCCGGCATGCCGTCCTGAACCACGCGCACGGCCCCGTCGCCATCGTCCCGCACAGACTCCCCGCACAGACTCCCCGCACAGGCTCCCGCGCAGACTCCCGCGCAGACTTAGGCCCCTATGTGAGCGGCCACATCGGGCGGAACGTCCCTACCGGTGACGGGAACGATGGCGTGTGGTGGGGGACATGACGACACACGTTCGCGGGCACCGCGGCGCCGGGGCACCTTTGCCGGAGCCAGGTCGTGATCCCAGGCGGTGGCTCACGCTCGCCGTCTTGTGCGTGGCGCTGCTGATGGTCAACCTGGACAACACCGTCCTGAACGTGGTGCTCCCCACCCTGGTGCGCGATCTGCAGGCCTCCACGACCGAACTGCAGTGGATCGTCGACGCCTACGTGCTGGTGTTCGCCGGGCTCCTGCTCGTCGCCGGGAGCATCGCCGACCGCGCCGGGCGCAAGAAGGTCTTCTGCGCCGGGCTGCTGGCGTTCGCCGCCGGATCCGCCTGGGCGGCCTTCTCCGGGTCCACAGGGATGCTGATCGCTGCCCGGGCCAGCATGGGGATCGGCGGCGCGCTCATGATGCCCGCCACCTTGTCCCTGATCACGAGCATCTTCACCGACGCCGCGGAGCGGCAGCGGGCGATAGGGCTGTGGGCCGGCACCAGCGGACTCGGCGTCGCGCTCGGCCCGATCGTCGGCGGTGCCCTGCTCGCGCGGTTCTGGTGGGGCTCGGTGTTCCTGATCAACGTGCCGATCGCGGTGGGCGGCATCGCGTTCGCCATTCCGCTGATCCCGGAGTCGCGCAGCCAGACCCCGCGCCGGCCCGACCTCGCCGGGGCGGCCCTGTCCATAGCGGGCCTGGGACTCGTGCTGTGGTCGCTGATCGAGGCCCCGGTCCGGGGCTGGACCTCGGGCCGAGTGCTGGCCGCCGGGGCTGGCGGGCTCGCGGTGCTGGCGTTGTTCGCCGTGTGGGAGAGCCGTACGGCCAGCCCGATGCTGAACCTGGGGTTCTTCCGCAACCGGGCGTTTACCGGTGCCATCACCTCGATGGGCATGGTCACGTTCGGGCTCTTCGGGTCGCTGTTCCTGCTGACCCAGTACCTGCAGTTCAGCCTCGGTTACAGCGCTCTGGCGGCCGGGACCAGGGTGCTGCCCGCGGCCGGGACGATCGCCGTCATCGCACCGTTGTCCGCGCGCGCCCTGCGGGTGACCACGGTCAGGTACACGGTGGCGGCCGGCCTTGCGTGCATCGCCGCCGGCCTGTGGGCGCTGTCCGGCGTCACCGTCGCCTCCACCTATGCCAGCATCCTGCCCGGCATCATGCTGCTCGGCGCGGGCGCCGGGCTGGCGATGCCGGCCGCGACCGAATCGGTGATGGGGTCGCTGCCCGGCACCGACACCGGGGTCGGCGCGGCCGCCAACGGCACGTTCCTGCAGACGGGCGGCGCGCTCGGCGTCGCCGTCATCGGCAGCCTGCTCAGCACGCGCTACACCGGGAACATGACCGCGGCGCTGGCTCCGTTCCACGTGCCGTCGAAGGTCATGCAGGACATAACCGGCTCGCTGGGCGGGGCGCTTGAAGTGGCGGCCAGGCTCGGCGGCCGGTTCGGCACGCTGCTGGCGGGCGCCGCGAGGAGCGCGTTCGTCAGCGGCATGGACCTCGGGCTGCTGACCGGCGCGTGCGTCGCCATCGGCGGCTGCGTGATCGCGCTGCTGGTGCTGCCGGGGCGACGCCCGCGCGTGGTGCGGCCGGGGCGACGCCCGTTCTCCCGTCTCCGGTAAGTCGGCCCTGTCTGACTTGACTCGGGCGGGGAGGAGGGAGGCGCAGGGGGCGACAGCAGGTGCAGCGGGCTGGCAGCTCTGCCGGGACTGCGGGCTCCCGCTGCCTGCCGGGAGGGGCCCGGCGGCGCCCCATTTACTCCCGGCGTCACAGGACCGATGAGACAACAGCTCATAGCGGGACATAACACGAACCCGGAGACGGGACACCGCGCGGCACGCAGCCGACGGACCGCTAAACGGCGGTCGGCGTCCGCGAGCCGGGTCAGGCGCCCCGCCTGGAACTGGTAGCGCAGCGGGACGGCGTTCGGGACCTCCAGCCGCGACGACGCCTCGTCGCCGACCGCCCCCAGGTGCTTGACCAGCGCGCGCAAGGTGTTGCCATGCGATACGACCAGCACGCAGCCGTGCCGGTACAGGTCCGGCACGATCATGTCGTACCAGCAGGGCAGCAGGCGCGTGAGCACGTCGTGCAGCGACTCCCCGCGCGGGCGGGCGTCCGGGGGCAGGGCGGCGTAGCGAGGGTCGTCGTCGGGCTCGCCCGGCGGCGGGCGCACCCGGAATCCGCGGCGCCAGGCCATGAACTGCTCCTCCCCGGCCTCGGCTCTCACCTCCGCCTTACCGCGGCCCTGCAGCGCCCCGTAGTGGTTGGAGTTCAGCCGCCAGGACCGCCGCACGGGAACCCAGGACCGCCCGCAGGCGGCGAGCGCCAGGTCCGCGGACCGGATGGCCCGGCGCTGAACCGAGGTGTGCACGACGTCCGGGAGGAGGCCGCCGGCCGCCAGCAGCGCCCCGGCCTGCCGCGCCTGCCGCTCACCGTGCTCGCTCAGCCCCACGTCGATCCAGCCGGCGAAGACGTTCGCGGCGTTCCAGGCGCTCTCGCCGTGACGCAGCAGCACCAGCACCGCCATCAGCCACCCCTTCCCGGACCTCCGGACTCCCGGCCCAAGCCCCAGTCCCGGCCCCGGCCCCGGGCTCCACGGCCTGGCGACGGACCAAAGTCCCGCCACATGAGGTGAAGCGACTCTAGCCCGGCCGTGGACCGGCGTGCCAGCTTGCCTGTAGGGACGGGGGCGGAGTTCTCCTTGTCCGGCAGGACTGAGAGGCGGCACAGGCGGTGGCTTCCGGGCGGGCGCAGTACCGGCGGGCGCAGTACGGCCGGCTCCGGCGGCCCGCCTGCGAGTTCGCCAAGTTCGCGGTCGTCGGGATCACCGGGGTGTTCATCACCAACGCCGTCTACGGCCTGCTCTACGTTCACCACAGCCTGGGGCCTGTGCTGTCCGCCACGGTCGCCACCATCGTCGCGGCGGTCGCCACCTTCCTGGGAAACCGTTGCTGGTCCTTCCGGACCAGGCAGCGCGCGGGCCTCGCGCGCGAGGTCGTCGTCTTCGCCGTCCTGAACGGCATCGGCCTGCTGATACAGGACGCCGTGGTGGGCTTCAACTACTACCTGCTGCGACTCGGGCACGACAAGCTGGCGGTGTTCGTCGCGCTCAACCTCGGCATCGCGGCGGCCACCCTGTTCAGGTTCTGGTCGTACCGGCAGTTCGTCTGGAGGTTCCCTAAGGCGCCTGCCTCTCCGGGGTGGCCGGGGCCGCGGGCTGTTCCTCGCCGAGCCGGCTGACGATGTCGACCACGCCGTCGACGTCCCGCATCAGCTTGATGGCGAGCGGGATGAGCTCCCCGTAAGGGCCGGTCCGCGGGCTGATGGTCCCGGTGAGCGTGACGACGCCGTTCCGCACGGTCACGTCGGCCTCGCCGGGGTCGGCGCGCAGGATGTCGTCGATGACCCTGCCGATGTCGGCGGCGATGTCCTCGTCGGGGCGCAGGAACACGCTCAGCAGGTCACGCCGGCTCACCAGGCCGACGAGCCTGCCCTCCTCGTCGACGACCGGAAGCCGCCAGACGCGGCGGTCGCACATCAGCCGGGCCGCGGCGGGCACGCTGGCGCCCGGGCCGATCGTGACGGCGGGCGCGCTCATCAGCTCGCCGGCGGTCAGCGCGGGATGCTGGCCGCCGCGCGGGTGCCAGGTCCGGCGCGCCGCCGAGTGCAGGCGCCGCGCGGTGCTGGACTGGGCGGCGAGCAGGTCGGCCTCGGTGACGACGCCGGCGACTTCACGGCCCATCGACAGCACCGGCACGCCGCTGATCCGGTGCTCGGCCAGCAGGCGGGCGATCTCCTTGTACGGGGTGATCCTGTCCACGGTGACCACCGAGGTGGTCATCACGTCGCCGACCTTGTGGCTCCATCCGCCGGGCTGCCGCGGTCCCTCCTTGTGCAGCCCCTCGTGCGGCTCACGCGGCTGGCCGCCGGACGCGGCGCGGCGCTGCTGTTCGTTGAGGTGCTGCTCTACGCTGTCCAGGGCTCGTGTCACGTCGGCTCGGGTGGCCCTGCCGTGCAGGGATTCGTAGTACGCAGCGCCCAGGTGGCGGAGCATCGCGTCTAGATTGATGTCGGTACGCGGCATCTGCGCTCACTCCCTTCGGGAACCAGTAATTCCAGGCACCCCAGGATTCTTCTGCGTCACAGCAGTTCAGTTTGTTGACATTTGTGATCGTAGGCGTGCCGTGCGAGCCGGATAAGAGACGTCCGGGCCATGCGCCGGGGACGTTGGTCCGCGCCCACCGGGCTGGCCGCGCCCACCGGGTCGGCGGGCCGGCTAGAGATCCTTGGTCGCTAGCCCCACGTGTGCCCCGGCTGCCCTGGCCAGGGCCAGCGCTGCGCAGTCGTCGGTCCGCGTGCCGCAGCGCCGTGTCGCGCGAACGAAATCATGACAAATCCGGCGCGCCGAATGGCGCGGCGATTAGCGTGGATCGGTTGTGACCCCCACGGGTCACAACCGATCCATCATCGTGAAATCCGGGCTCCTTCAGCGAAACGTCGAAGACATGCCACGGGCCGGGGCTAGCTAGTCGGGTGGCTGAGCGTTCCCCCAGGGGTGCTTGGCGAGGATCTCCTGCAGCCGGGCGATGAAGCGCAGCGACTCGACGTGCTCGCGCTGCCAGACGTTGCGGCCGAAGATCAGCCCGGTCGCGCCCGCCTCCATCGACAGCCGCGCCTTTTCCAGCATCGCGTCATCGCCGGCCCGCTCGCCCCCCGAGACGAGCAGCATGGTCCGGTTGGCGGACCGCACCACCGCGTCGATGGCCTGCCCGGCGGAGAACTCCGCGTCGTAGCAGGCGGGAACCGCGGTGCGCTTGTCCGGGTGCGGGAAGTTCACCTTCACCACGTCCGCGCCCAGTTCGCTGGCCGTCCTGGCGGCGTAGTCGACGGCGTAGAAGGAATCCCGGCCGCCCTTGGCCTCGATCGCCGAGCCGCGCGGGTAGGCCCATACGATCAGCGGCATGCCGAACCTGGCGGCGTCCTCGCGGACCTGCCAGTACTGGGCGAAGTCCGCCTCCTGGGCGGGGGTCCCGACGTACAGCGTGTAGCCGACCGCGTCGGCGCCCAGCCGGACCGCGTCCTCGACGCGTGCGTGCAGCGGCGACAGCGCCGCGGCGTCCGGGGGAATCTCGGTCTTGCTCGAGCCCCTGATCGTAGGGCAGGAACAGCATCGTCCCGTTGCGCAGCCCGTGCTGGTACAAGATCTTGTGCAGCCGGGCCTTCTTGCCGGTGCTGAGCCCGAGCTCAGACAGTTCTGACCACGCTCGCATCCCGGAACACCTCCTGATCGCCAGGCGGCCGCGACCGCCGGCCGGCGTCCCGGCCGCCTGGCTTGGGTCCTACGCCGAGCCTGCGCGACGCGGGTGCGTGCCGGTAAGGTCGCAAGCAGGGGCGAAAAGGGGACTTCCGCCCCTCACGGGCCCGTCCGCCACAGGCCATTCTGGGAGCATGTTCAGCAGAAACCAAGCGCGAGGGGCTCGCCAGGACCAGGAGATCGCTGGGCGGGAATGGCGCGCGGCCGCCGATCCCGCGGTCCCCGGAAGGGCTTGCTGCTGCCCCGCGAGGCCCGTCGTCAGGGTCTCCATGCCCCCGGTGCCGGGCAGGCCGCACCCGGTCGACCTGTGGCTGTGCGGTCACCATTACCGCTGCTCCGCGGCCGCCCTGGAGGCGGCAGGCGCCATGGTCGAGTTCCTCGGCGCCCAGGAGGACGGGTTTCTCCGCGAGCCTGCCGCCAGGGAGGCGACGGTGAAATGAAGCTCATCACCGCGATCGTCAAGCCGGAAAGGCTCGAGGACGTGACGCGCGCCGTGACGGGCGCGGGCGCGCACGGGATGACGGCGACGGAGGTCCGCGGGTTCGGCCAGCAGTACGGCCACCTGGTCGCCGTCCACTCGCAGGACGGGCAGGTCCGCATGCTGCCGAAGCTGCGCGTCGACGTGGCGGTCCAGGACCAGGCGGCCGGCCAGGTGGTCGATGCCATCGCCAAGTCGGTCGACACCGGGACCATCGGCGACGGGAAGATCTGGGTCTGCGAGCTGGAGAGCGCGCTGCGGGTAAGGACCGGCGAGCGCGACAGCGACGCTCTGTAGGCAGGCCGGCCGCTATGAGACACCCGCCGTGCTGGCGGTCATGGAGCGGACGGCCGACCCGCGCCTGCGGGAGATCATGATCTCGCTGGTCTCGCACCTGCACGCGACGTGCGGCTGACCGAGGAAGAGTTCCGTCCGGCCACCGCCATCCTCAACGAGATGGGTCAGGCCACCGCCGGCGCGCGCAACGAAATGGTGCTGATGGCCGGGTCCCTGGGGTTCTCCACGCTCGTCTGGCTGCCCAGCAACGGCGACAACGTGTGGCACTCCTCGCCGGTCGGCTGTACGAGCACCAGGACCGCCCATCACGTAGCATTACCGGCCGGTCGGCCGGCCGGCGATTAGGGGGCGCCATCATTTGCGCTCATAATCGATCACGGCGGTCCGGGAAATCACGCCTGCGGCCGGATTCTGGAATTCTGTTCAATCAGGGCCGGGGGAGCGGCTTGCCCGCCGGGAAATTAACGGCACCGCACAAGCGGTCGCGCACGACGGCCAGGCCGCGACGTGATTGTTGCCTGGGGCGGCTGGTATGTTTTGGGGTTTTGGTGCTACGTTGACCCCGTCTGTGGAGCGGGGGTATCACGGTGGTCGCTGTGCCCGAGTTCAGCCGACGGCGCCGTCTTGCGGTTCTCGGAATTGCCTGCATGAGCCTGTTCATGTTCGGGCTCGACGACACAATCGTCGCCATCGCGCTGCCGACGATGGCCAGGGGATTCCACGCCTCGGTATCGGGTTTGCAGTGGATCGCCGACGGTTACACGATGGTGCTCGCCACCTTGCTGATTTTCGGCGGCGCCACGGCGGACCGCTTCGGGCGCCGGAAGATATTCAGGGTGGGGCTGGGGCTGTTCACGTTCAGTTCGGCGCTGTGCTCGCTGGCTCCGAGCCTCGGCTGGCTGGTCGCGTTCCGCGTGCTGCAGGCGGTGGGCGCCTCGATGCTCAACCCGGTCGCGGTGTCGCTGATCTCCAGCGTCTTCACCGGCCCGGCGCAGCGCGCGCGGGCAATCAGCGTCTGGGTGGGCACGTTCGGCGTCGGCATGGCGCTTGGCCCGGTGGTCGGCGGCGTCCTGATCGCCGCGGTGGGCTGGCGGGGTATCTTCTGGATCAACATACCGGTCGGGCTGTGCGCCATCGTGGCGACCACGATGTTCGTCCCGGAGTCGCGCGCCGCCGAGCCGCGCAGGCCGGACCCCGTCGGCCAGGTTCTCGCGATCGCCATCCTGGGATCACTCGTCTACGCGATCATCGAGGGCGCCTACGCCGACTGGCGCACCGCCATGATCCGGGGCCTGTTCGTCACCGCGGCCGGCCTGCTGGCGGTCCTCGTGGTGTACGAGCTTCGCAGGAAAGAGCCGCTGATCGATCCGCGCTACTTCCGCGTCCGGTCGTTCAGCGCGGCCACGGCGATCGCGGTCTGCGCGTTCGCGAACATGGGCGGGTTCCTCTTCCTCACCTCCATCTACCTGCAGGACGTGCGAGGTTTCTCGCCGGTGCAGGCCGGCCTGCAGATCCTGCCGACGGCCGCGGCGATGGCCCTGTGCCCGTCGGCCGCGGCCGCGCTGACGGCCCTGACCGGCGGCGCCCGGCTGCCGCTCACGATCGGCGGCCTGGCCCTGATGCTCAGCACGATCCTGATGTCCCGCTTCACCCCGTCCACCCGCGACGGCTACCTGCTGATGACGTTCGGGCTGTTCGGCGTCGGCATGGGCATGATCAACAGCCAGATCAGCGTCGCCGCGGTGTCCGCGATGCCGCCGGGCCAGGCGGGCCTGGCGTCCGGTATCGCGTCCGCGAGCCGCATGGTGGGCCAGGCGCTCGGCGTGGCGATCGGCGGATCGCTGCTGACCGCCAAGGCACACGGACAGATGCGCACATCGTTCGACCTGGCCGGTAACCCGGCCTGGCACCTGCTGTTCTGGTGCGCGGTCGCGGTCGTGGTCTGCGGGCTCGCGACGACCCGTGCCCGGGCGCGGCACGGCCCCGCGAGGAGCCCCGCGAGGAGCCCCGCCAGGAGCCCCGCGAGCCCGCGCCCGGTTCGGCGCGGACTGCTGTACCCGCCGCCGCGCCCCGCGCAGCCGCTGGTTCCCCAGACCCTGCCGGTGCGGGTGCCGCAGGCGTCCGAATGGGCTCCGCGTTACGCGCGCGGCCTCCTCCCGCCCGGGCACCCCGAGCGCCCAGGCCACCCCGGGCGCCCCGGGCGTCCCGGGCACCCCGACCACGGGCACCCCGACCACGGGCACCCCGACCACGGGCACCCCGACCACGGGCACCCCGACCACGGGCACCCCGACCACGGGCACCCCGACCACGGGCACCCCGACCCCGACCACCTCGGCCACCACCCCGACCACCCCGACCACCCCAACCACCCCGACCTTCGGGAATACCGGCCAGTGCGGCTTCCCCACGGCTGGCCCGGCGAAGACGGTCGCTGACGCGTGCGGGCCGAGGTGCGATATTAGACCGGTGCAGACTCCCGCGGACCCGGCCGCCGATGCCGGCGGCCTCCTGGGCGGGCTGACGGTTCTGGAGATCTCCAGCTTCGTCGCCGCTCCGCTCGGCGGCCTGACCCTGGCTCAGCTCGGCGCGGAGGTGATCAGGATCGATCCGGTCGGCGGCGGCGCCGACCTTGGCCGGTGGCCGCTGGCGCCCTCAGGCACGAGCCTGTACTGGACCGGGCTGAACAAGGGCAAGCGATCGGTCACGCTCAACTTCCGCGAGGCCGAGGGCCGGCGCATCCTCGGCGACCTGCTCGTCGCCACCGGTCCTGGCGGCGGGATCGTGCTGACCAACGCGGCGGGCCAGGACTGTACGCCGCGGTCGGCCTGCTCGCCGCGGAGCGGCGCCGCGCGCGCACCGGGAACGGCGCCGCTATCACGCTGGCGCTTGCCGACGTCGCCCTCGCCGTCGCCGGGCACCTGGGATTCCTGGCGCAAGCCCAGGTCTACGGCGCCGGCCGTCCCCGGATCGGGAATCACCTGTACGGAGGCCTTGCCCGTGACTTCCGTACCGCCGACGGCGAGCGGGTCATGGTGGTCGCGCTGACGCGGCGGCACTTCGCGGACCTGGCGGCCGCCACCGGCCTGTCGGGCACCTTCGCCGAGCTCGAGCGGCTGCTGGCCGCCGACTTCGGCGAGGACGGCGACAGGTACCGGCATCGCGAGGTGATCACGGCCCTGCTCGAGCCGTGGTTCGCGGTGCGCCGGATCGCGGACGTGGAACGCGATCTGGCGGGCACGTCCGTCCTGTGGTCCGCCTACCGTGGCTTCGCCGATCTCGCAAGCGCAGGTGCGAACCCTGACCGAGCGCGGCATCGCCGGCGCCCCTTCCTGAGAACACACGCCAAGCCATCGTGGCCCTGTCACGCGGCCCGTCAGGAAAACCCGCCACCCGTCACCGGGACGCCGCTACCCGTCACCGCGGGGACCGCGCTACCCGTCACCGCGGGACCCCGCTACCGTCGGCGAAGCTGGCCGTCCCTGGGGAAGACCTCATCGTGCCACTGGACGTGGAACAGGGCGGGGGCAGTGACCCGCCGGGCGTCCCGTGCCGTGCGCTGCGGCGTGGCCAGGCCCCGGTGAAGAGCCGGTCCCTGCCCACTCGAGCACCTCGTCCACGAGAACATCCAACCAGTCCGCTGATCCGTCCAGCGTTCAGCAGAAAAATCCGATTCACAGGGCCGGGCAGTGCCGAACGCCATGCATTTCGGGAAATCTTCGTCTTATGCGGCTATCTGGTCACAGCTGGCTCCTGCGTCACGGCCGGCCGCTGACCTCTGCTGCCAGGGACCGTGTTGCGCGGCTTTCCTGCCGGTCCCGGCAAGCCGTTCGCCGCCCGGCGGGGAGCGGGGCCTCAGCCTCACCTCAGCCGCCCGTCCAGCCCCACACGTCCACTTCCTCCATGAAATGACCACTCTCGCGCCCGGTTTACCCTTATTTGGGTGCATCTTTCATGCGTCAAGTGCCCCGCGACCGCGCCACCGCCCGCCCGTCAGGCGGGCGACCACCGCCCCCGCCGGCTGGCGGTTGCCGCGGCCGGTTGCCGCGGCCGGTTGCCGCAGGGCGGGCCGCGGGAAATTCGCGGGGGCCGCGGGAAACCCGCGGGGGCGGCGGGGGCGGCCGCGGGGGCCGCGGGGGCGGCGGGGGCGGCCGCGGGAAACCCGGGGTGGGCGGCGGGCACGTGAGGCGGCAGTGGCACGGGAGTTCGCGCCAGGCAGGCCGCCGGCACGTCAGGAGAGGCGGACCGCGTTCCTTTCCCAGCTCGGTGAGCAGGAATCACCGCCGTGATGCCCGGAAGGCACCGGCCTATCCGGGGGATACTTGACCTCAGGAGGTGGTCGCATGCCGCGGGCCTACGCGCAGCTGACCGAGGAGCAGGCCGGGCATTTCCTCGAGCGGGGATTCGTCACCGTGCCGGGCGCCTTCGACCCCGCCGCCGCCCGGCCGTGGATAGCCGACGCGTGGCTCCGCTTCGGCTACGACCGTGACGATCCGGAGAGCTGGATGCAGAAGCGGATCCACCTGGCGGCCCGGTCGCGTGTGGACGCGCGCGCCTTCGCGCCCGCCGCCTGGCGCTGCGCGGCGGACCTGGCGGGCGGGCAGGAGCGGCTGCGGCTGCCCTGGCAGTGGGGTGACAGCTTCATCGCCAACCTCGGGGTCGGCGGCGACCGGCCGTGGCAGCCGCCGTCGCCGGACGTGGGCGGGTGGCACAAGGACGGTGATTTCTTCCGGCATTTCCTCGACTCGCCCGAACAGGCGCTGCTGACCTTCGTGCTATGGACGGACATGCGGCACAAGGGCGGCGGGACGTTCGTGGCGGCCGATTCGGTGCCGGTGGTGGCGCGCTTCCTCGCCGAGCACCCGGAAGGCGTGCTGCCCGGCGAATTCCCCTACGCGACGATGATCGGGCAGTGCCGCGACTTCGTGGAGATGACCGGCAAGGCCGGCGACGTGGTGCTGCTGCATCCGTTCACGCTGCACGCCACGTCGCAGAACGTGCTTGGTGTGGCCCGGCTGATCACGAACCCCGCGCTCGCCCTGCGCGAGCCGATGAACTTCAGCCGCCCGGACGCCGGCGACTTCTCCCTCGTGGAGCGGGCGATCCTGCGCGGGCTCGGCGTCGATCGCCTCGGCTTCGTCCCGGCCGCTCCGCGGGAGGCCATCGTGCCCGAGCGGGTGCGAAGGCAGCAGGCACGGGCGGCCGCCGAGGACGCGCGCCTGGCCGCGGCGCGGAGCCACCGGCCGTTCGGATGAAAAAATTCACTATCCCGAACGGAGGCGCGGTTCCCCCCGTGCCCCCAGCCGGAGCCTAGCCGGGGCGGGCCGCGGGAGGGGCGAGCCCGCGGGCGAGCAGTTCCAGCACGTCGTCGAGCACGTCCTCGGGGACGTGGCCGCCCGCGGTCCAGTCAGCCCAGCGCATGCCGACGAAGTTGCCGATGCCCGTGTAGGCGTACGCGATGACCTCCGGGTCATAGCGGGCATCGACCTCGCCGGCGATCTGGGCGGCGCGCACGCCGCGCGCGTAGCCCCGGGCCAGGTGCTCGTAATACTCGCGGAACAGGCCGGGCGCGACGAATTCGGACTCGCGCACGATCCGGTCCATCCAGGGACGCTTGGACATCATCTCGAAGTAGACGCGGAAGCACTCGCGCTCGCGCGTGCGCTGGCCGTCGTCCGCCTTTTCCAGGGCCGCCCTCATGGCCATCCTCAGGTCCGCGTTGATCGCCCTGACGACGGCGGCGAAGATCTCCGCCTTGGACCCGAAGTACGCGTAGAAGCTCCCGGTCGCCATCCCGGCCCGCGCGCAGATGCCGGCCACCGTGGTGCGGCTGTAGCTGCGCTGGCCGAAGAGTTCCTCGGCGGCCGCCAGCAAGCGCTCGGCTGGCGGCCGCTCGTCGGTTGTCATGCCGTGTTCAGCAGGGGGTCGCGGTGTTCGCCGGCCGGGTCAGGGAGCGGGGATGCCGCTGGCTGGCGCCTGCTGCTGGGTCGCGGTCTCCGTCGTGACCGGGCCGGTCGCCGACGTGTCCGTGATGTAGACAGGTGTCTGCTCCACTAGGACGCCGTTGTTGATGGTGCCGACGTAGGCGCCGGTGATGCCGTTGTGGTCGGTGGAGGAGTAGGCGAACGGGGCGACCGCGGGCCCTTGCGGCAGCCCGGCGTTGATCGCCGCCACCAGGTCGGCCCTGGTCGGGTTCTTGCCCGCCTTGAGCATCGCCTGCACGAAGGTGTACGCGGCGGCCTCGCCGTAGAGCACGTTGCCGTCGAACGGCGCCTTCGCGTCGTACTGGTCGTGCACCTTCTTGAACAGCGCGATCCAGCTGTTGGTCGTGTCACCGAGAGTCGGCAGGTAGCCGTCGGTGACGATGCCCGCCGTGAGCTGGTTGCCGTTGACGGTCGCGCCGCCCTGCTTCGCGAACGCCTCAAGCAGCCCGGACAGGGTGATCGGGTCGGACCCGACGTTGCTGACCACGAGCGTCGGGCTGTAGCCGAGCCTGAGGCTGTTCAGCTTCAGCAGCGCGGTGAACGCCGGGATCGAGAACGAGACGATGACCTGGGCGCCGGACGCGCGCAGCGCCGCGACCTGCGGTGCGATGTTGACGTTGGTGGGGACGTAGGTCTGCCTGCTGACCACCATCGACTTCGGGATCTCGTAGTCCAGTCCCTTGACCCCGTCCATGCCGAACTCGTCGTCCTGGTAGAAGTAGCCGATCTTCTTGCCCGCGAAGTGCTTGGCCACGTACTGCCCGAGGATCTTGCCCTCGCGGATGTAGTCGAGCTGCCAGCCGAACGTCATGGGATCGGTCGTCGGCTGGTTCCAGCAGTCGCACCCGGACGCGACGAACACGTCGGGGACCTTCTGCGCGTTGAGGAAGCTCTCCACCGCCAGGTGGGTGGGGGTGCCGAGGCCGTTGAAGATCGCGTACACGTTGTCCTGCAGGACGAGCTGGCGCACCACCGAGGAGGTCTGGGTCGGGTTGTAGGCGTCGTCGAGGTACTTGTAGACGATCTTGCGGCCGTACACTCCGCCGTGCGCGTTGACGTAGTCGAAGTACGCGGCGGAGGCGGGCGCGATCTCGCTGTAGCCGGGCGCGGCGGGCCCGGTGAGCGGCTGGTGGCTGCCGATGGTGATCGTCGTCGGCGTGATGCCTGGCGCCGACGCGGTCAGGGCCGCGCTTGAGCTGCTGCTCGCGCCTGGGGCCGCGCTTGAGCTCGAGCTTGAGCCCGAGCCCGAGGAGCAGGCGGCGACGGCGAGCGCGGCCGCCGCCACGGCGGCAATGGCCGGCACGCGAAGCCGGTGTGATCTCTTCATTGAGTGCCTTCTTTCCTATGGAGTTCCGGGGCTTTCCTATGGAGTTCCGGGGGCTTTCTTATCGAGTTCCGGGGGGCCAGCGGAGAACGGGGGGACGGGCAGTCCGCCCGTGCGGGGGTTCCCCGGAGGATCGTCCACCGGGGAAGACAGGGCCGGCGGGTCGCCGGCCGTCGGCCTGGCATCAGGCGCGGGCGCCTTGCGCCAGCTGCGGGCAGCGGAGATCCCGAAAAGGCGGAGCAGCCATCGCACCGCGCCCTGGATCCCCTGCGGGAAGATGAGCATGACCAGGATGAGCACCACGCCGTAGGCGGCGACCGGGATGTTCGCCGCGACAGCGGTCGACAGGCCGTGGCTGGTGGCCACGTCGGTGGCATAGGCCGGCACGAGGACGATCACCAGGCTTCCCCAGATCGCGCCGAGCAGGGTGCCCAGGCCGCCGATCACCGCGGCGGTCAGCAGCGCGATGGACACGGTGATCGGGAAGGCGCCCGGCGCGACCAGCCCGGTGATCACGGCCAGCAGCGCGCCCGCCATCCCGGCGCAGGTGGCGCTGATCACGAAGGCCAGGACGCGGGCCCGCGCCACGTTCACCCCTGCCAGCGCGGCCGCCACCTCGTCGTCGCGCACGGCGCGCCAGTCGCGGCCGACCCTGCTGCGGGCCAGGTTCGCCAGCAGCACCAGGGTGACAAGCGCCACCGCCGAACAGATCCACGCCTCCCACCTGGTCAGCGGGAAGTTCACGCCGAGAAAGCCCGGCGCGGTGTACACGACGTTCAGCCCCTGATCGGCGCCGAAGATCCCCGGGTACACGTACGCGAGCGACGGGAGCGCGACGCCGAGCATCAGCGTGACCCCGGCGAGGTACGGGCCGTGCAGCCTGGCCGCGGCGACTCCCACGATCGCCCCGGCGACGGCGGTGACCGCGGCTGAGATCACCAGCACGGCGGCGAACGGCCAGCCCAGGTGCATCATGACCAGCGCGGTCGTATACGCGCCGATGGCCATGAACGCGCCGTTTCCCAGCGAGATCTGGCCGCTGAGCCCCGTCAGGACGGTGAGCCCGGCGACCGCCGTCACCTCGACGGCGATCTCGGCGATCTGGTAGTCCCTGAAGGCGTTCAGCTTGATGGACAAGACCACGACGAGCGCGGCCCCCACGAGGGCGGCGGCGAGGATGCGTGGCAGCGGCCGCGTGGTCATACCCGCCGCACCCGTGCGCTCGAGAAGATGCCCGCCGGCCTGATCATCAGGACCACGACCAGGATGGCGAGGGCGACCAGCGCGGTCACCTGGGGGCCCAGGTAGCCGCCGGCGTAGCTGAGCACGACGCCAAGCAGCAGGCCGCCGATGACCGCGCCCGCCGGGCTGTCGAGGCCGCCGATCACCGCCGCGGTGAAGCCGAACACGAAGATCTCGTCCATGCTGTTGGGGTAAAGGAACGTCGACGGCGAGACCAGCACGCCCGCCAGGGCCCCGAGCAGGCCCGCCAGCGCCCAGCCCACGGTGATCACCCGCGCCACCCGGATGCCGGACAGTCGCGCGACGGTGGCGTTGAACGCCGCGGCCCGCATCCGCAGTCCCGCGCTCGTGTACCTGAACCCGGCCGCGAGCAGCAGCGCGGCGGCCAGCACCGCCAGCGCGACGAACACGTCGAAGCGCGACACGCCAAGGTATGTCGAGCCCGCGTGCAGCCCGGTGATCGAGAATGCCGCGGGGAAGGACCGGTACTGCCCGCCGTAGAAGATGCCGGCCAGGCCCTCGAGCAGGATGAGCAGCCCGATGGTGATGATCACGGCGTTGAGGTCCGGCCTGCCCAGGGTCGGCCGGATGACGGCGAGTTCGGTCACGGCGCCGAGCACGATTCCGGCCGCCAGCGCGACCGCGAATCCGGCCCAGTAGGAACCCGTGTGGTAGATCACCTCGATCGCGATGTAGGTGGTGAACATCGCCATCCCGCCCTGCGCGAAGTTCAGCAGCCGGGTGCCCCGCCAGATCAGCACCAGGGACAGCGCGATCGCGGCGTAGACCATCCCGAAGCTGATCCCGCTGAGCGTGAACTGAAGGAACTCGACCACTGGCTTCCTCCCCTCTGCTCGGGTTACCCCGTGCGACTAGAACCCGAGGTAGTGATGGCGGAGCGCGACGTCGGCGGCGAGCGTCCGGGCATCGTCCGCGGCGACGACGCGGCCGAGGTTGAGTACCACTCCGCGGTCGGCGATCGCCAGCGCGGCTCGCGCGTTCTGCTCCACCAGCACGATCGTGATGCCGCTTTCCCGGCTGAGCCGCACCACCATGTCCATGACCTGCGACATGACCCGTGGCGCAAGGCCGAGCGACGGCTCGTCGAGCAACAGCACGCGCGGGCGTGCCACCAGGGCGCGCGCTATCACCAGCATTTGCCGCTCGCCGCCGGACAAGGTGGCGGCCAGTCGGCGGCGGCGGTCGGCCAGCACGCCGAAGCGCTCGTATGCCTCGGCGAGCGCGGCGGCCCGGTCCGCCCGCCGCCAGGCCATGCCCGGCCAGGCCATCACCCCGAGCCGCAGGTTCTCTTCCACGGTGAGTTCCGCGATGACGCCCTGTCCCTCGGGAACGTGCGCGACCCCGGCTCTGGCCATGTCCTCGGGACTGCGCCCGGCCCGGTCCGCGCCATTGAGCAGCACCCGCCCGCTGCGCGGTCGTACCGTGCCGCTGATCGCGCGGAGCAGCGTGGTCTTGCCCGCGCCGTTGGCGCCGAGCACCGCCGTGATGGTGCCCGCACCAGCCGTGATCGTGACGCTGTCCAGCGCCCGGACCCCGCCGTAACCAGCTACCAGGTCCTCGACCGCGAGCGACGCCGCGCCGTCCGCATGAACCCCGTGAACCCCGTGGACACCGTGGACACCGTGGGCGTCGGCTGGGCTACTCACCCGCGGGTCCGTTCGCACCGAGGTAGGCGGTCGTTACGGCGGGATCCGCCTGTATCTCCTGCGGGGACCCGCGGGAGATCACCTTCCCGAAATCCAGGACGACGAGCGAGTCGCAGACGGACATCATCAGGTCCATGTGGTGCTCCACGATGACGAGGGATGTCTCGGCGGCCAGTTCGCGAATGAGTTCGCCCAGCTCGAGCAGCTCACCCTCGGCAAGGCCGCTGGCGGGCTCATCGAGCAGCAAGAGCTTCGGCCTGGCGACAAGCGCTCGCGCCAGCGCGACCCTCTTGCGCATGCCATAGGGCAGCTGGCCCGGCCGGGCGTCTGACGCCTGTCCCGCCCCCACCCGGTCCAGTGCCTGACGTGCCTCCTGCCGAAGCCGGCGCTCGTCCCGGTCGGAGCGGGGCAGCCCCAGCAGCGCGGACCAGAACCCTGCCGTGGCACGGCAGTTGGCGCCGGTCATGACGTTCTCGATGGCGGACAGCCTCTCGAACAGCCCCACTCCCTGCAGTGTCCTGGCGATGCCCAGCCCGGCTAGCTGGTGCGGGCGCAGGTGGTGGTAGCCGTGGCCGTCAATGAGCACCTGGCCCTCATCGGGCCGGATGAAGCCGCACAGCACGTTCAGCAGCGTCGTCTTGCCTGCCCCGTTCGGCCCGATGACCCCGACGACCTCGCCGGGCGCGACCGTAAGCGACACGGCGTCGAGCGCGGTCAGGCCGCCGAAGCGCACGCTAACGCCGCGAACCTCGAGAACTGAATTGTGCTTCATTACACAAGTTCCAGCTTCGCTAGGCAGGACTTCCTAACTATGAACCCCCATTCAAGGCATCGCGGGAACATTCGGCAAGCCCGCCCGCAGCAGTTGTTGCTCATTCGTGCCTCAACCGCAACGCGAGCCCCGCCGCAGAGCCCCGCCGCAGAGCGCCCCGCCGCAGAGCCCCGCCGCCGAGCCCCGCCCGGCCCGCAGGGTCCCCGTCGCTTCCCGCCGTGTCCGGCCGCAGGTCCCCGCCGCTTCTCTTCTCCTCATCCGAACGGATCCGGGGTGCTCAGGATTCTGTGTTAGCTTCCGGTCGTGGCGGGCCCACCCCGTCGGTGCGGTGACGATGCGACGGAGGATCCTCATGGCCATCTCCAACCCCGGTGCGATCGAAGTCACCGGTGGCGACGATGTCTCGCTCATCGGTATCGCGCGTTCTCTCGAGCCGCTGATCCGTGAGCACGCGGAGGCTATCGAGGAGGGACGCATTCCGCCGCCGCTGGTCGAGGCGCTCTACGACGCCGGCGTCTTCACGGCGATGCTCCCGCGTGAGGTGGGTGGTCTCGAAGTCGAGCCGGTCGGGTGGCTGCAGATGATCGAGGAGTTCGCGCGGATCAACGCGTCGGTCGGGTGGCTGGCGTTCATCCAGTCGGGCGTGGGGCTGACGTTCGCCGATCCCGAGCGTTTCGAGCGCTTCAGGCAGCGTACGGGCGGGCGTGTGATCCTCGCGCTGAACCTGGGCCGGATGGCCGGGAAGGCGGTCAAGGCCGACGGTGGCTACCGCATCAGCGGCCGGTGGCCGTTCGCTAGCGGTTCTCCCATCGCGACCTGGCTCGGCGGGCTGTCGGTCGTCTGCGACTCCGGCGGGTCACCTATCGTGCGGGCCAACGGTCAGCCGCAGCCCCTGCTCGCGATATGGCCGGCCGATCAGGCCCGGCTCATCGACACGTGGGACGGCCTCGGCTTGCGCGGCACGGGAAGCGGCGACTTCGAGATAACCGACTTGTTCGTCCCCCAGGACCAGGTCAACCCGGAACTCTTCGGGCCGATGGTCTACGACCGGGCGCTGTTCCGGATCAAGGAGATGCCGGAGGTGGGTCACGGGGCGCACGCGCTCGGTGTCGCATCCGCCGCCCTGCAGTCGTTCGTCGACGCTGTCACCACCAAGCCGCTTCCCGGGTCGGCGCGGCACCTGGCGATGGGGCATATGCAGGCTCACCAGATCGCGTTCGCCCGGGCGGACGTTGCGATCCGCGCCGCACGGGCACTTCTGTTCCAGACCGTGCGCGCCGCCTGCCAGGACGCCAGATCCCACCGGGAATTGTCCCTCGACCTGCGCGTCCGCCTGCGCGAGGCGAACATCTTCGCGGTCAGGACGGCGAAGGAGGCAGTCGGGCTCATCTTCGAAATGGCCGGTTCGAGCGCCGTGTACCGGGGGCGTACGATCGAGCGAGCGTTCCGCGACATCAACACCGCAGCCAACCACACCAACTACTAATCAGGAATTAGATTTGTAGACATTCCGGTACCTTTCTTCATCTAAGCCGCAATGTATGCTAGGTCTGGATCCAGGAAGAATGAGCGGACCAGGGCAGGAGATTTCTGCAGCCGCCGGAGCGCTCCGATCGCCT